>UQIS01000038.1 GCA_900541245.1 uncultured Collinsella sp. | reverse complement strand
ACCTATGCACCTCAAAATTTGGGTGCATATTCATTTATGATCCTAAAAAAAGAGGTGACCACGCGCGCCTAGCGTAAAGAAACGTGGCGGATTGGGACGTGGACTCAATGCTTTGGTCTCAGAGGCCGAGTATGAGACCGGCGGTTCGGCTGCATCGGCTTCAAATGCCGCATCTGAAACAAAACTACCTATTGAGGATATCGTTCCCAACCCTAATCAGCCGCGAATTCACTTTAACGAAACTGAACTTCGCGAGTTGAGCGAGTCAATCCAAGAACATGGCGTTTTGCAGCCGCTTTTGGTTCGCAAGCATGGAAATGGCTATGAGATCATCGCTGGTGAGCGTCGTTACCAGGCGTCAAAGCTTGCTGGCCTTGAAGAATTGCCAGTCATCATTAAAGAGGTAAATGATGAAGAGATGCTGGCTCTTGCTCTTATCGAAAACCTTCAGCGTTCTGATCTGAATCCCGTCGAAGAGGCTAAGGGCTATCGCCAACTCATTGATGCCAGCGGGATGACCCAGGAGGCATTGTCGAAGGCAGTAAGCAAGTCACGCTCTGCAATTACAAACTCGCTGCGTCTTCTCGATCTCCCCGAAGTAGTTCAACAGATGATTTTTGAGGGCAAACTTACTGCTGGTCATGCACGTGCGATTCTTGCAGTTCCCTATGAGGATGCTCGAATTCGACTTGCAGAGAAGGTCGTTGCAGATGGCCTTTCCGTAAGGGCGACAGAAAATCTTGCTCCGTTGTTTTCTGCCGGAGAGACACCTAAGACGCCGAGACCTGCAACGCCTCAGTCTTTTAAAAAGGCTGCCCGTGTACTTCGTCAGGTTTTTAATACCAACGTGCGTGTGAAGAGCTCGCGTGGAAAGAATAAGATTGAGATTGAGTTTAAAGACGAGGAAGAGCTCTCTCGTATTCTTGGCGAAATGATTCAGTTTGATCAAGGAGGCCAAGATGAGGAATAAGATTTTAACAGCGATTGCATTGGTGACGACTGTCGCGGCTGGTGCCTTTGCTGGCTATAGGATCGCTACAGACGATGAACTTCGAGGTCGTTTGCTTCGTAGCGCGCAAGATATCGTCGATACTTCCAAAAAGAAAATGGATGTTATGACAGAAGATGTTGCCATGCGTACTGCTCAGGTAACGAAGAATCCCAAGATTAATCAAGGTTGGGTCAGCAACCAATGGGAAAATGTAGGCTATTAGGTACCTAACAATTACTCAGCATATTTTGAGGGGTCCTTGTCTGATTCATGAGACAAGGACCCCTTATTTTGGCCGTAAAAGTGGGACAGGTAGCAGCTGATTCAAAATTAAGGTCAATAAATGAAACGACCCCGGTTGCATATTCTGTAACCGGGGTCGTTCGATGTTTCACATGAAACGTTTTGGGATGCGACTCCCCTATGCGTTCTTCTGAACTTTGAAGCGCTGCTTCAGCTGTCCGCAAGCGGCGTCAATATCGTTACCACGGGAGTTACGAATCGTGGTCTCGATGCCACGGGACTCAAGACGACGCTGAAGATCCTCAACCTTATGAATCGGCGACGGCTTGAGCGGGCTACCCTCGATGTCGTTAAGCTGAATGAGGTTAACGTGGCACAGCGTTCCCTCGCAGAAGTCGCAGAGCGCCTGCATTTCGGGATTCGTATCGTTGACGCCTTCGATCATGGCATACTCATAGGTCGGGCGGCGGCCGGTCTTCTCGGTGTAGAGCTGAAGCGCTTCGTGAAGGCGAAGCAGCGTGTACTTCTTAACACCGGGCATGAGCTTATTGCGCGTCGACTGGATGGCGGAATGCAGGGAAACGGCAAGCGTGAACTGCTCGGGGATGTCGGCAAATTTGCGAATACCGGGAATAACGCCGCTGGTAGAGACGGTGAGGTGACGAGCGCCGATACCGATGCCATCGGGGTCGTTGAGGATTCGCAGCGCCTTGAGAACCTCGTCGTAGTTGGCAAACGGCTCGCCCTGGCCCATGAAGACAACGCTCGTGGCGCGCTCGCCAAAGTCGTTGGATACATGAAGTACCTGGTCGACGATCTCTTGAGCGGTCAGAGAGCGCTTGAGGCCGTTGAGACCGGTAGCGCAAAAGGCACAGCCCATGCCACAGCCTGCCTGGGTGGAAACGCAGACGGAAAGCTTGTTACGACGGGGCATGCCGACGATCTCGACGGAAACGCCGTCGTGGTACTCGAGCAGATACTTGCGAGAGCCATCTTTGGAAACCTGCTTGGTGAGTTCAGTCGGCGTGTCAAAGGCAAAAGCCTCTTTAAGCTGCTCGCGGAAAGCCTTGGGAAGGTTGGTCATATCGTCAAACGAACAAACGTTCTTCTCAAAGACCCATTCGATGAGCTGCTTCGCGCGGAAGGCGGGCTGGCCAAGCTCGGCCACGAGCTCGCGAATATCGTTTTGGCTCAAGTCGCGAATGTCCTGAGATTTAGTCCTGGGATTCATGGAAGCCTTTCGATTTTGGGGAAACGTAGAGGGTATCGCTACAATATGGTATCAGCTGCAGAAATTATAGAGGAGGAGTCTGCCCATGCCGGGTAAAAGCCTAGAGAACATGCACGTAGCGGTCTTGGCGGGCGGTCATTCCGCTGAGCGCGAGATCTCGCTCAATTCGGGAAAGAACGTCGTGGTTGCCTTGAAGGAGGCCGGCTACACTTCGGTGGAGCTGCTCGACACGGCTGCCGATGATTTTATGGTAACCATGGCGACCGGCGGCTTTGACGTGGCGTTTATCGCCATGCACGGTGCCGGCGGCGAGGATGGCGCCATGCAGGGCGCCATGGAGACCCTGGGTATCCCCTACACGGCCTCGGGCGTGCTTGCTAGCGCCTGCGGTGCCGACAAAGAGGTCTCTAAGCTCCTGTACGCCAAGGCGGGCATTCCCATTGCCCCCGGCCTTGCGCTCGAGGTGGGCGATGAAGTCGATATCGATCATATCGTCGAGGTTTGTGGCGAGCGCTGCTTTGTGAAGCCGGCCGTCAACGGTTCCAGCTATGGCATTTCCCTGGTCCATGAGCCCTCCGAGCTGCCCGCGGCAATCGCCAAGGCGTTTGAGTACGGCGACAAAGTGCTGGTCGAGAAGTGCATCGAGGGTACCGAGATCACCGTCGGCGTGTACGGCGAGGACGACGTGCGCGCTCTGCCGATTGTCGAGATTCGTAAGCCCAAGGACTGCGAGTTCTACGATCTGGACGTGAAGTATGTCGACCCTACGGACATCCATCGCATTCCGGCGCAGATTTCACCCGAGAATTACACTCGCGCTCAGGAGCTTGCCTGCGCTGCTCACAAGGCCCTCGGTTGCCTGGGTATCTCGCGCAGTGACTTTATTGTGAGTGAGGACGGCCCCGTCATCCTCGAGACCAATACCATTCCCGGCATGACCGATACGTCGCTGTATCCGGATGAGATCCGCCACACCGACGACATGACGTTCCCGCAGGTCTGTGACAGCCTGATCCGTATGGGCCTTCGTCGAGCGGGCATTGCATGCTAATCGAGGACGCGGTTTCGTCAGGAACGCCGCAGTTTGTCATCGACTCCTATGCCACGCTTGCCGAACGCGCCAAAACGCAGTCCTTCGGCCTTATCGAGGAAGATGTAATTGTCCTCGATACCGAGACCACAGGTCTTTCGGTGCAGGACAACGAGCTGATCGAGATCTCGGCGGCCCGTCTTTCGGGCCGCGAGATCGTCGACCGCTTCGATACCTTCGTGCATCCCAAGCAGCTGATTCCCGCCGAGATTACCGAGCTCACGAGCATTACAAATGCCGATGTGGCAGATGCCCCGTCGGCCGTTGAGGCCGTAGCCGCTCTCGCCGATTTTGTCGGTGGTTGCCCGGTAATCGCACATAACGCCACGTTCGACCGCTCGTTTATCGAGTCGGTCAAAGGCGGCGTCAACGTGAGCGATATTTGGATCGATTCGCTGGCGCTGTCGCGCATCGCGCTTCCGCGCCTGGCCTCGCACAAGCTGTCTTTTATGGCCGATCTGTTTGGCTGTGACTCGGTATCACACCGTGCCAATGCCGACGTCGACGCCCTGTGTGGCGTATGGCGCGTGTTGCTCGTGGCACTCACCGACTTGCCCCAGGGCCTCATGGCGCGCCTAGCCGACATGCATCCGGACGTGCCTTGGTCCTATCGTCCAATCTTCTCATTCTTGGCGGGGCAGAACCCTGGTTCTATCTTCTCTCTCAGCGCCGCCCGTGCTGACGTTCTCAAGGCCGATCGCGCCGACGATCGGGTGGACGCCGACGAACTGCCGGTACTCAAGATGCCGAGTCGTGAGGAGATTGAGGCAGACTATGCGCCAGGTGGCCTGGTCAATCGCATGTATCCCACCTACGAGCCGCGTGATGAGCAGGTCGCGATGGCGCTCGAGGTCCGCGATGCGCTGGTCACGGGCACTCATCGTGTAATTGAGGCGGGCACGGGCGTCGGCAAATCGATGGCCTATCTGGTGCCTTTTGCCGAGGCAGCACGCCGTAACAACATCACGGTTGGTATTGCGACCAAATCGAACAATCTTGCCGACCAGCTCATGTACCATGAGCTGCCAAAACTTGCCGAGCAACTGGACGGTGGTCTGTCATTTTGCGCTCTCAAGGGCTATGACCACTATCCGTGCCTGCGCAAGCTTGAGCGCATGAGCCGCGGCCAGGTCGAGATTGCCACCAAGCGCGATCCGGCGGACACGCTCACGGCGGTCGCGGTCATTATGGCGTACGTCTGCCAATCAGCCGATGGCGACCTCGACTCGCTCGGCATTCGGTGGCGCAGCGTCAACCGCCCCGACTTTACGACGGCCTCGCGCGAGTGCGCTCGTCGCCTCTGCCCGTTTTTCCCTGAAAAATGCTTGGTCCACGGCGCTCGCCGTCGTGCGGCGCATGCCGACGTGGTGGTTACCAACCATTCCCTGCTGTTCCGCAATGTTGCGGCCGAGGGCAGGATTTTGCCTCCGATTCGTCATTGGGTAATCGACGAGGCTCATTCTATCGAGCGCGAGGCGCGCCGTCAGTGGGCGCGCGTGGTGTCGGCGGACGAATCACGCGTTCTGTTTGAGCGCCTGGGTGGCTCGAGCACCGGTGCGCTAAGCCAGGTCTCCCGTGATTTGGCAACCTCTGAGGGCTCTACGCTCTATCTGGGCCTTACTGCCAAGGCGACGTCGACGGTTGCGCGCGCGAGCATGGCAATCGCCGACGTGTTCGATGGCGTTCGCGAGCTCGGCCGCCGTGCCCGTGGGGGTTATGACAATGCCAATCTATGGATTGGCCCCGAGCTGCGCGAATCTGACGACTGGCATGATTTCTTACAGTCGGCCTACGCTGCCATCGATGCATTGGAACAAGCTGACAAGTGCGTCGACGCGCTGGTGCAAGCCGTCGCCGCCGACAAGCCCGAGGTTGTTGTCGACTTGGGCGATATCTCGCGCCGCCTGCACGAGCTGGCCGAGAACCTCAAACTCATCATCGACGGCACCGATGAACACTATGTGTATTCGCTGCAGGTCAATCGCAGGTTGCGTGCCGGCGGAGAGTCAATGACCGCAGAGCGCATCGACATTGGCGAGGCCTTGGCAACCGAGTGGCTGCCCGAGGTTCACACGGCTATCTTTGCCTCGGCGACCATGACGGTGTCCAAAAGCTTTGAACACTTTAACCACGCGGTCGGCCTCGATCGCATCGGTGCTTCAACATCTTCATCGCTGCACTTGGACTCGAGCTACGACTTCGATTCGAACATGGCTGTAGTCGTTGCGGGCGATATCCCCGATCCGCGCGATCGCGAGAGCTATCTTACGGCGCTCGAGCGCGTGCTGGTCGACGCCCATCTTGCCATGGGCGGATCGGTGCTCACGCTGTTCACCAATCGGCGCGACATGGAAGACCTGTACACCCGCGTTGAGCCCAAGATGGCCCGTGCGGGTCTGGAACTCAACTGCCAGCAGCGCAACTCATCTCCTCGTCGCCTGCGCGACCGGTTTATCAATGAGCCGACCTCGTCGCTTTTTGCGCTTAAGGCCTTCTGGGAGGGGTTTGACGCCAGCGGCGAGACGCTGCGTTGCGTCATCATTCCCAAGCTGCCGTTCTCGAGCCCCACGGACCCGCTCTCGTGCGAGCGCAACCTGCGCGAAGACCGCGCTTGGGCGCGCTATTCGCTGCCCGAGGCGGTGCTCGAGGTCAAGCAGGCGGCCGGCCGCCTTATCCGCTCGTCTACCGATTGCGGCGTGCTGATTCTGGCCGACCCGCGCCTGGTGACGAAGGGCTACGGAAAGAAGTTCTTAACGTCGCTGCCCACGAGCTCCTACCAGCGCATCGAATCGGCGCAGATCGGTCACTATCTGCAACTGTGGCGCGCACGTCACGAGCGGCGGTGCTAAAGCGGACAGACGAGGGTTTTTGCCATATCGCACAGACGCTTTGACAGGGCGGGGTCATCCAAGATGCGGATGGCTCCGCCCGCTGCGATTATCTGGCTCAGTAGCCAACGCTCGGAGCCGTAATGCACGGTTACCGTTGCCATGTCTGCCCCGCTGCGCTCGATTAGGGTGATGCCGGCCCAGTCCAGATGCTCCGCCATATCGAATGGCATCAAGAGCTTTGCGCTACGCTGCGTCCGGGCAAGGGAATCGTGGAGGGATGCGACGCCCGGTGTGTGAGGCACGACGGAGTCTTCCGTCAAGGTGAGTCCCTCGATTTTATCCATGCGATAGGTGCGCTGCTCATCGACCGCGATGTCCCAGGCAATCAGGTATGTTTGGTCGCCGTTTGCCGTAATGCGCAAGGGGTCGACCAGACGCTCGCGTGGCCGCGCATCGTCCATCGAGCGATACGAGATGCGGCAACGAACACCGTCCTGAATGGCGCAGCTCAGCTGCTGCCAGTGCGACCCGTGGTTGACGGTGTCAAAGACGCGCTGGTTATAGCCGAGCTCTTCGGGCAGAAGGGCATGTCGAATCCGAGCTGCCGTCTGCGGCTCGATCCCCAACGATTCAAGTTCATGGTTGAGCACGGCGCCCTCGGCGGCACTCAGGCGCAACGGTAGCACGCGCCCGGCGTCACCAGTGAGGGCCACGCGCTCGCCGCGGCATTCGCAGATGATGCGCGCGCCCGATTCTCGGTCCGCGAGCGTCGAGACGATCTCGAGAATCTCGTCGAGCGACGCTCCCGTGATGTCAAAGCGGCTGCAAATCTCGGTTCGTGTCATGCCGCCATCGCCGGCGGCGTAGAGGGCCTCCATGATGTCGATGGCGCGCGAGAGTCTCTGCTCGCTGGTGAGTTTACGCACGGGCATGCTCGTGCACCGTCCTTTCAATGAGGTGGTTCCACGCCTGCTTGAGCGATTTGGGGGCCATGGGCCTCATGCCGTCCATGGCGTGGGCCATGCAAAATGAGGCGGCGGCTTCAAGGTCACGCACGTCAACGGTCCAGGTCCATCCCGCATCGGTGTGTGCGAGCTCACCTCGCCCGCGCGTGAGGCCGTTGATCATATCGATCTGCGTCTGAGGACCGAACGAGAACGTGGCTGCAACGGGCGGTCGGTCGGCAAAATCGAATTCAAAGAACAGATAGTCGTTGAGATTGAAGTCTGCAGGGATGGCGTAGGCCTTCGAAGGACGCCAAGCGCGAACGATACGGTCGCAGCGGAATGTCCTGATGTCGTCGGTGGCATTGTCGAGGCCGCAGAAGTACGCCACGCCCTCGCGCTCGAACATGCCGTAGACGCAGACGGTACGTTCTTTCTGCTCGCCGCGTCCGTTCTGATATAAAAATCGCAGCGCGCATCGCTCGGCAAAGGCGCTCCATACCGCATCGACGGTGGGAGAGCGGCGGATCGGTGCTTCGTCCACCGCCGACATGCCGGTGAGGTAGGCAATTTTGGAGCGAATATCGGCAAGCGGCGCGGCAAAGGTGGAAGAGCCGGCCGCTAGCGTCTGGTCGATGGCGTTGAGTAGGATGTCGGCGTCGTCTGCGGTGATGAGGCCGCCTGCTGCAAACGTGTGCTCGCGGTCGATTGTCCACGAGCTTTCCTCGGTCTCCTGCGCACCGGCGGGGCGAACCTCCTTGATTAAGATGCCACGCTCGAGCAGTTTGTCACGATCGCGCCGAAACTTGCGCTTATCCGAGTCGATATTGCCCGAGCCATATCCCAGGTCGGAATCCAAGACGATCTGCTCGGTCGTCAACGGTTCGGGGGAGCTGTTGAGCACAAAGAAAAGATTGAGGATGCGCTGAGCCGTTTTATCGAAACCGGGCTCCGAACTTCCCTTTTTAATTGTCGCGGTCGCGTCGCTTGCCGTCATAGAGTCCTCGCATGAGAAGGTGGTTTGCTGCCATGATTTTAGTCCGATATGGAGATTAGGCTATATCCTTGTCCGCTCGGGGCGTTAAGATGGCCCGAATTCGGTCGTTTGCGCTCGCTCGGGGTATACTTTCGACTATATACGGTTCTAATGTGCATGCATTGGGCCTATTTGTCGGCTTATGGATGTGGAGCGCACATGGCGAACACCCAGAACTATATTAACCACCTGCTGCAGAACACCGGCATTACGCCGGCATGCAGCGAAGAAGAGCGCTTGGCTGCCGAGGATATCGCTCAGATCTTCCGCAACCACGGCTTTGACCCCGAGGTTCAGGAGTTCAATGCCCCGGCGCCCAGTAGGTTGGCATTTGCCGTTACCGGTATTCTTGCGTTTGCCGGCGCCCTGCTGATGGGCATCGGCGGCGGTATCGGCTTGGTCGGCACCTTGCTGGCCATTGTCGGCGCCGTTCTTTACGTGCTCGAGCGCACGGGCCACCCCGTGGTTTCGCGCCTGGGCAAGACGGGCGTGAGCCAAAATGTCATCGCCTACCACAAGGCCTCGGGCCCGCTCGCGTCTCCGCGCAACCGCCCGGTGGTCGTTGTCGCACACTACGACTCTCCCCGTGCTGAGCTGCTCGCCCGCGAGCCCTATGCTTCGTATCGTGCGCTCATCGCCAAGCTGTTGCCCGTTGCCACGGTTGCCCCTGCTGCCGTTGCCATCCTGCGTATCCTGCCGCTCCCCGGCGCGCTCAAGGTTCTGCTGTGGATTGTCGCGATCCTCGCTTCCCTCGTTGCACTTGCCAACGCGGCAAACATCATCTCTAACCGCCACATTCTTCCCTATACGTCCGGCGCGGTGTGCAACAAGTCTTCTGTCGCCGCTATGCTCGGTGTTATGGACAACGTTGCTCCCTTCCAGGGCGAGAACGAGTTTCCCGACGATGTTCCGTTCGATACCTATTTTGGGGAGCAGAAACGTCGTGCCGAGGAAATGGCGCGCGCGGCGGCGGAGTATGCCGCGGCCCAGCAGCAAAACGACTACGGCAACACCATCGAGTACGAAGAGCCTACCTACGCCGAGGACGAGTTCGGTCAGCCGATTGCTCCCGACGCTCAAACCGAGCCCGAACAGGGCGAGGCTTTTGACGAGCAGATCGAGGGCTTTGAGGGTGCATCTGCCGACGAGACGCTGATCGGCGCCATCGTGCCCGAGAATCAGAATCAGGCTGTCCAGGCCGAAGAGTTCAATGACGGGGTTCCCGCTGCCGAGCCGGCGGAGGAGCCTGCCGAGCCCGAGCCCAAGCTCTATCGCAACGCCGCCGGCAACATCCGCTTTGGTTCGGATGCCATCCGTGCGCTCGGAATGCTTCCCGAGTCCTGCACGCTCGATTACGAGGAGGGCGAGGAGCCGACGTTTGAGCCCGAGCCTGCGCCCGTTGTCACTGCGGATGATGAGTCTGCCGCGGTTACCGCTGCCGTTGCCGAGCCCGAGGCAGTGTCCGCGTTCGATCCCGCGGCAGGACTGGACATTTTGGCTCCCGCCGCGCCGGCGCAAGACGTTGCGGACGAGGCTGACGACGATTACGTTGAACAGCCGAGGCGCGTGTCTTACGAGAGCGATACTGATTTCTCGGCCGAGATTCCCGCGGCAACGCCCCATGCCGACATTGCATCGGCGTTCTCGTCGATTGGCGCCAGCGCTTCCAACTTCTTTAAGGGTGCGCTTGCAAAGGGCAAGAAATTTGTCGACGATTTCGAGGAGAAGCGCGCTGCCGCACGCGAGGCTGCCGAGCAGGAGGCTATCGCTCAGCAGCAGGCAGCCGAGGCGGCACGTGAGCGCGCGGCGCAAGAGTTCGAGCAGAACGAGGCTGTGCAGTCCGTGCCCGTCGACGCCGCCGAAGCTACAACGTCTTTCGAGGCCCAGCAGCACGTCGATAGCACCATGTCGTTTGATGCCGCGCAGTTCGATTCCACGATAACGTTTGAAAAGCAAGGCACCGCGATTGCCGAGCCCCTTCCTGCTTCCGATGAGCAGGACGACGTGGCAGACGATGACGAGCCCATTGATGCTGCCGAAATTCAGGATGCTGCTGAGGACGAGCCCGTCGAGGCCAACTCTGACGAAGAGCAGTACGCGGCAGCCGAGCAAGATGATTCGACCGAGGCCGAGCAGGAGGAAGTGTCTGCGGTTTCCGAGACTCCCGAGACGGATGAGTCGAGGCCTTACTCCACGCAGATTTTCACCATGCCGACCCCGAGTGGTTCCGGTGCCACGGTTGCCAATGTTGCTCCCACCCAGGACGAAACGGTCGATTCCCTTATGGCCCAGATTTCCTCCCAGGCATCGCCGCGTCCGCAGATGAATGTTCCCGATCCGGCGTCGGCACCGTCGCCTGCGCTCTCCTCGTCTCCGCTGGCTTCGGTCCCCGATCCGTCGCTGCCGTCTATGAAGCAGGCAAACGTTGCGTCTCGCACGTCGCTGTTCGACCTTCCCGATCCCTCCGCCCAGGTCAACGACCCCTTTGCTACTGCCCAGGGTCCCGAACCCACATCGGCACCCGTTGCGCCTCCTATGCCCGTTGCGTCGGGCGCGCAGCCGATCGAGACCATTTCGGCTCCCGCCCCGGCGGCACCCAAGTCTCGCAAGCGCGGCCTGGGTGGCCTGTTCGGTCGTAAAAAGAAAAACGAGCAGGACAGCATGAGTGACTGGCTGGGCGTCGAAGACGATTACGATGCCAAGAAGTCCGGTCGCGGTATCGGTTCGTGGGATAATTTCGAGGACGATAACGATGGCTGGAAGGGCGGCGCTACGTCTTCCGACGGCGCTTCTTCTGAAGATATGCTCTCGGCTGTCGCCTCTATGGACGATGATGAGCTGCTCGGTCACGATATCTGGTTTGTGGCAACGGGCGCCTCGGATTGTGATGGCGCCGGTATGAAGGCCTTCTTGGCTTCGCATCGCGACAAGCTCCGCGGCGTATTCTTTATCAATCTTGAATCCGTCGGCGCCGGCAGGCTTTCGGTGGTGACGGTTGAGGGCGAACAGCAGCTGCTCAAGGGCGATCGCCGCATCATGAACCTGGTCAGCAAGGTGTGCAAGTCGTTCCATGTCGATTGTGGCGCGCTCGAGATGCCCTATGCCAAGACCGATGCCTATGCCGCGCTCGAGGCGAGCCGCCGAGCCCTCACCATCGCCGGCGTGGACGGCACGCGTCTGGCTTGCGCTCGTACCGAGGACGACCTGCCTCACAATGTCAACCCGACGAACATTGCCACGGTATCCGAGGTCGTGACCGAGGTTATCCGCCGTTCGTAGACGGCGCTCTAAGGAGTCAACGTGTTTTCGTATATTAAGCGCCATTGGCCTGTCTACGTGATTTTGACCTTGATTGCCATTGCGTTAGGATTTGGGGCTGCCTACATCGTGGGTGCGAAGGGCTCGACCCCCGCCTCTGCAATCAGCGAAGAGGTGGAGCAAGAACAGAGCACGGGTGCCGATGGGATTCCTGAGTCCGAGCAAGCAATCGTTGATGGCGGATCTTCGTCTGCAGAGTAGATACGGCAATTTACATGATTGAAAGCGGGCGAGCCGGGGGACTGGCTCGTCCGCTTTTTCATCGCGCTAGCGCTTCTTTGGGATCGACCTAAGGCGAGCGAACCATAGGGCTGCGGCACCCGAGGTCAGGAGCGCAGTGATGCAAGCGGCGATGGGAACTGATCCTGTTGCCGGTAGGTCCTGCGGTAGGGTACAGCGTTGAATGACACGGTCCTCGTCATGTGACTCAAGTTTATCGCCGCCGCCGTTGCGACAAAGATCGACGCGTGCGCTGTTGGTGAGTGCAGTTTGGGGCGCATAAGCCGACGTAGCCTGCATGTGCACGACTGCGCCCCGAGCGTCTGTGCCAAGGATTGCTTTGGCATCGTCAAGGTCGTCGTGCTCATCTTTGAGATCATCGCGGGTCCAAGAATCCGCATCGCTTCGAGTCGTAAAGTCGGCGGCTACCGCACCGTATTCAATTCGAATGCCCGTTACGACGATATTGGATGCAAGGTCGAGTTCTTTCGCCTCGAGTGTGGTGGATTCCGTGGTCGAGATATCCGCCTTCCAGAGGTGCCAGCCGTCGTAATCGACGAGGCGGCAATCCTCACCCAGACTCTCCCTTGCTGCGTCGGACTCAAGCCAAGGATTTTCGTGCCCATCGTCAAGTGTCGCGTTTGCCGGCTCATCGACGTCTGTCGAGTCCAACGGCGTCGTGCGATACCACACGTTGCACAGACCATTGAGGTCGCCGATGGCGACGGGGGTTTCGATTGAGACGAATCTCGCTGCGCCGTCTTTGGCGCACTCAAGATCATCGGTAATCGTAAACTCATCAACCCAAGTAGCGGAATCGTTTCGAGCATCGATGGTATAGGAGAAAAGCCCATCACTATTGGTTTGCGTCGTGGCGCGGTTTTTACCATCGCCGTTAGCCAACAGGCCCTTTTCGATAGGTTGGACAAGTTCCTGACGCTTGTCGACCTGTCCTTTGATCTCGATGGGCGCATCCTTCATCGCGACGGATTGGACTTCTCCCGTATCCTTTATTTCAAACGTTATCTCCTCGGCAAGGTCATAGGTCCGCGGAGACATCATTTCGCGCAACGAGTAGGTGCCGGGTGCAAGATGTTCGACGCGGTGTGGCTTGTCGGATGAGGTCCAGGAGTCTATTTCGGTTTTATCGGGACCATATAAGGTGAGCTGTGCGCCTTCCACTTCCTGCTCACCGCTTGCATCGACCTTGGAGATATCAACCTTGGTGTAATCGTCGGATACGTTAAGCCGTGCTTCTACAACGGGTGTTTTCTGGTCGGCATAAGTAAGGTCGACAATATGGGTTGTCTGATCGAGCAAGAAGCCTGCCGGCGCTTGAGTCTCGACAACCTCGTAGCGTGCGGTGCCAGATCCCAGTGGGAGGTTGCCCGCGCGTGCTTCTCCAGTTTCATCCGTCGTGACGGCAGCGACAGTCTCACCGTCGAGCGCGGCAATGCTACCGTCGGGGCGCACGATATCACCCGAGGCACGGATCTCAAAGACGGCGCCCGCGAGGCTGCTGCCGTCTACGGCATCGGTTTTAACGATCCTGATGTTTCCGGTCGCGGCGTGGTCATAATACGAGGCGATTACAACGGGCGTTAGGTTCATGTCGGCGGGTATGTTTACCTCGATCTCTTCGCCGACAAGATAGGGCTCTTTGGCCGAGGCTTCGCGTACATAATAGGTGCCCGGCACGAGCGATTCTGGCAGTGTGACGGTCCCGGTCGCGTCAGTCGTAAAGGTGTCCATTACGTTATGTGCTGGATACCAGCAAGTTTGTGAGACAGGTTCGTGATTGCTGTCGAGGAGTTGGAAGGTGAATCCGGCTAGTGGAACAGAAGCGCCTGTTTGGGCATCGCGTTTTACAATCTGGAGATGCGTCGACAGAGCGTGGTTGTCCACGATATATTGAAGCTCGGCGCCGTTGGAAATCTGATTGGCCCCGACGGTCCATTCCCCTGCACGTTTAAAACCCTCGGGGACGGTTTCCGGAACCTCGCGAATCGTGTAGCCGGCACGGTCGTATGGGACGGCTCCGTGGACACCGGCGGGTCGCTTGCCTGTGCCGAACCATGCTTCGGGCTGATCTTTGGTGGAGGCAAAGCCATAGATGTTTGTGGTCAATGTGCCAACAACCTGCTGAGAGCTGTTGCTGACAACTTCAAAGACAACACCACCCGCCGGCTGCTCCAGGCCGGATTGGTCGCTATTGCCGTAATCCTTGAATTTGGAAATCTCAAGGTCAAACGCAATGGGGATATCGGAAATGCGAGATTCGATCTCGACTACGCCTGAATCGCCGAGCTGGTCGGCTCCAACGGTATAGGTCCAGCTGTCGTTGGATGGCAGGTAGCCCTCGGGGGCTTTTGATTCGTAGATGGTAAAGGTTCCTAAGGGGACATCGACGAGGGTAGCCCGACCGCTTTCGTCAGTCGTGAGAATTTGCGCCCATCCAGGGGTTGATTGCGACACACACGTGAACTCTGCTCCTGCGAGTGAAGATCCCACCTGGGGGCCGGCATTCGTCGCGGCATCGAGTTTTACGATACGCAGGTTGATGGTGCCGGGCTGTTCATCAATGGCGACCCGCCCGCCGTCATTCCCCGTGGTAAAGGCAATACGATCGTGGCGGGGGACATAGCCGGCCGGCGCCTTCGTTTCAACTAGGTAGTATGCCGTGTCGGGCAGAAGTGTTGCTTGCGCTCGACCGTTGCTGTCCATCTTGATGGTGCCGACACGCGCGCCGCTGGCGCTCTCAAAAATATCGAATGTTGCCCCGGTAAACTGATAGGTATTGTTTCCGCTGGTAATAACGGTGTCAGCAGACTGCTTTTGGAAGGAAACAGAGACCGCCGGCAGTACATAGAGCATGTCTTGACGTTTGCTGCCGCCCGATACGGCCCCTAGATAGCGTCGCGCGCGGTGCGGAGCGGCTTTGATGCTTCCTGATTTTGCGCTGTCGTGGAGCCACCGCGCAGCCGCCACGACTTCATTGTCGGCGGTAAAGTGTCCACTCTTGGTTTTACCCTGAGCGGTCGTGTAGGAGTAGGTGCCGTCGACATGGGTAGTGCCGTTGAGCATCCATACGGCAAGCTGGGTGGCGGCGCGGGCGCGATCGGGTGAAAGATGGTAACCGCCAAACGACGTGGTGGTGGGATATCCGTGACAAACGATTGCCGCGAACTCGTCGTCGAGCCACACCCAGCCTTGATCAAAGTTGAGCCATGGGCCGCCCGGTTTGGTGGGGCCGGGGCGCTCCTGGTTCATGCAGTAGGCAATCGAGGTGTCTTGAGCTTCATACTTGCCGATGAAGAAGGGCCCACAATCATCGCTAATAGTGCGGAAGCCGAGCTGGTCGTAGCCATCGACGGCAAATGCGGCTCCTGGTGCCAGGCAGCCGAAAAGCAGGAAGAGGAGCAGGAGCAGCGGACCTGTTGCGATTGCGCTGTGGACAGAGTGCGTGGGTGCGTTGGACATGGCTGCTCCTTATCCCTCGTGCGCCGCATGGGGAGGTTGCGACGCGTAGGATGAGGCTACCCCCGAGGTTCATGCGGGTAAGTACCGGAGCCAGACCAAAAGCTTGCCCGATTTCTGACAAATCGAGCTCAAATACAACAATCAGATAAAAGTGCAGGTAGAAGATGGTAAGAAAAGAAAGACAAAGGTCCTCATCTCCACAATTGGCGCGATTTTCAAACGATTCTCCACAGCTAAAACAAGCATCGACACCCTTGTATCGAACAAGACAACCGCGTTATACTATCCCCCACATATGCGGGCATCGCCAAGTGGTAAGGCATCAGCTTCCCAAGCTGACACTCGCGGGTTCGAGTCCCGTTGCCCGCTCCATTCGAATTTCAGGCACGGTAACGTTTCGTTACCGTGCCTTTTTCAATAAAGTGCCGGGACTCGAACCCGACAGGGTGCGAGCGTTAAATAAACGCGAAGCGTTTATAGCGAGCAGGCAAGGTCGCCGATAGGCGACCGCAGCCGGTGCGTATTTGCGAAGCAAATACGCAGACGTCCCGTTGCCCGCTCCATGGAGCAAGGAAGATTTCGGGAATGGTAGATTCAGCCTGCTTTGCTCCCACACTTCCCCGGATCTCGGTATGCCACTGAAGCCGGTGCGGATTTGCGAAGCAAATACGCGGACGTCCCGTTGCCCGCTCCAATTCCAAAATGTTAGGTTAATGCCTGCTGCCCATACTTGCACCTGCGCACGGTACAATGGTTAGGTTACGACCAACGTGCCAATAACCAAAAAGGAGCCGCTATGATCGATCGCTATACCCGCCCGGAGATGGGACACATCTTCTCCCTCGAGAACAAGTACGCCATTTGGCAGGAGATCGAGGTTCTGGCCTGCGAGGCCCAGGCGGAGCTCGGCAAGATCGGTATTTCCAAAGACGAGGCCCAGTGGATCCGCGACCATGCCAACTTTGAGAAGGCGAAGGTCGATGAGATCGAGGAAGTCACGCGCCACGACGTCATTGCCTTCCTGACCAACATGAAGGAATACATCGATGCCGATGTTCCCGAGGGCGACCCCAAGCCCAGCCGCTGGGTTCACTATGGCATGACCAGCTCCGATCTGGGCGACACGGCCCTGTGCTACCAGCTCACCCAGGCCTGCGACCTGATCATCGAGGACGTCAAGAAGCTCGGCGAGATTTGCAAGCGTCGCGCCTTTGAGGAGCGCAACACGCTCTGTGCCGGCCGCACTCATGGCATCCACGCCGAGCCGATGACCTTCGGCATGAAGTTTGGCTCTTGGGCCTGGGAGCTCAAGCGCGATCTGGATCGTCTTGAGGACGCCCGCAAGAATGTTGCCTTTGGTGCCATCTCGGGCGCTGTCGGCACCTACAGCTCCATCGAGCCGTTTGTCGAGGAATATGTCTGCGAGCACCTGGGCCTGGTTCACGACCCGCTGTCCACGCAGGTTATTAGCCGCGATCATCACGCCTACCTCGCCGGCGTTCTCGCTACCACCGCGGCCACCTGTGAGCGCATCGCTACCGAGGTTCGCAATCTGCAGAAGACCGATACACTCGAGGCCGAGGAACCGTTCCGTAAGGGTCAAAAGGGCAGCTCCGCCATGCCGCACAAGCGCAACCCCATCACCATGGAGAAGGTCTGCGGCCTGTCGCGCGTCGTGAAGGCCAACGCGCAGGTTGCCTTCGACAACGTCGCCCTGTGGCACGAGCGTGACATTTCGCACTCCTCTGCCGAGCGCGTCGCCCAGGCCGACAGCTTCATCGCCCTCGACCACATGTTCCAGTGCCTCATTCGCGCTATCGACGGCCTGCAGCTGTACCCTGCCCGCATGATGGCCAACCTCAATAAGACCCGCGGCCTCATCTTCTCCTCCAAGGTGCTGCTCGCCCTCGTCGACACGGGCATCACCCGCGAGGACGCGTACGCCATTGTGCAGGAGAACGCCATGGCAACCTGGCACGAGGTACAGGATTGTGTCTCCGGCCCCACCTTTAAGGAACGTCTCGAGGCCGACCCGCGCTGCACCGTCAGCCAGGAGAAGCTCGACGAGATCTTTGATCCATGGGACTTCCTCACTCGTATCGACACAGTCTTCGATCGCCTGGAGCAGCTGAGCTTCGAGTAGGTTCGGGCATAACGTTAGCTTTTTAGGGCGCTTTGCTGGTAATGTGTGTTGCCGGCAAAGCGCCTCGTTGCATTTAGGGAAAGACGGGGATAATAGTCGTCTCGAATAACATTCTGAGAGGGGATCGCATGATTTCGTTTGATTACAAGCCTCAAGGCGTGTGTGCTCGCAATATTCACCTTGACCTTTCCGATGACGGCAACAAGGTGATAGGCGTTGAGTTTACCGGTGGCTGCGACGGCAATCTCAAGGCAATCTCCAAGCTGGTCGAGGGCGCTCCTGCCGATCGCGTAATCGAGGTTCTCGCCGGTAATACCTGCGGTATGAAAAAGACCTCCTGCGCCGACCAGCTTACACGCGCTATCGAGGCCGCTCGCGCCGAGATCGCCTAATGGGTATCGCCGATCACATCAAGAACGGAATATCGCGTCGCGGCTTTGTACTCGGTGGGGCTGCCGCGGGCGCTGCCACGGTGCTTGCCGGATGCTCGAAAAAAACGGGTACCAGCGATGATGCCGCCGGCGAGCCGCAGGTTATCAAGGACGATTCCAAAATCATCTCGATTACGGATGAGTATGAGGCTGTCGACATCGATCTTGAGCCGGCGGCGTCGTGGACGCTGCCTCTGGGTACGCTGCTGTACTACTGCGACGGCGATTACGCCGCGGCGATGATGGCGCCCGCATCGGCATTGCACGCCAACACACTCGGTGTGCTCAACCTGGGCGATGGCTCGCTTACCACATTAATCGAGGATCCTATCGAGGGCACGGGATACGCATTCTACGATGTCCGTGCCGGCGACGGCGTATTCGCGTGGGTTGAGATGAACTTTGCCAATTCATCGTGGAAGCTCTACGCTCAAAATCTGTCGGGCGCTTCGCTCTCTGGCGATGCGGTTGAGCTCGATCGAGGTGGCAAGGACTATGATCCGCCCCTGTTTACGGCGTTCGGGTCATCGGTTATCTGGTATAAAATGCCTTCGGCAGGCGGCAATAAAACGAGTAGTGATTCGTTTTGCTATCGTCGCTCGCTTGATGAATCCAAGGCCGAGGTAATTTGGAAATCGACGGGCCGCTTTGCATCGGCCCCGCGCGCGAGCGACGGCATTTTGACCATCTCGCCGCGTGTCCGCAACGACGAGGGCGTCTACTACGGCATAACGGCAATCGATCTGACCGACGGCAACAACACCAAGCGTGCCCAGTTGGTCCTCCCTTCGTCAGTTTCGCCTTTCGAGGCCGTATATATGGGCGATACCTTCGTGTTTTCTATCGAGGCGGCCTATAGTGGCGTGGGCAGCCTGGGCAATATGGGCACGTATATCGGTAATGAGGGAGGGCCGTACCTCTTTCTGTCACGCGAGCCGCTCGCATGTGCGGCTGGCAAGAAGAATAAATACCTTGTTAAGGTACAGGCGTCGCATTTCCTGATCGACACCTCTGCCAAGACCTATGGCTCGCTGCTGTCGCCCGACCGCGCTTTGGAGTATGGCGATTATCCAGCTACGGCGGGAAAATCGGACTCATTCCTTACGTACGCCACGGTGCGCAACAGCCAGGGTATACCAGAGACAGTCACTGCACGCCTATTCTCTCTTTAAGCTTAGAGGGGTTAAAAAGGCGCCAACAGGGGAATAAACGCGTTGTAATTGTGAGTACCGCCCGCCGAGCTGCCGCGTCATAGCGGCATCTGGCGGGCTCAGGTGCGTTAAAATGGGCTTGTTCTTAGCTAATTGAGACAGGGGGGCCGTGTTATGGCTTCAGATGCAAAAAAGATTCTGCTGGTCGAGGATGAGAAGGCAATCCGTGACGCCGTCGCTGCCTATCTCGAGCGCGAAGGCTACTGGGTTGTGGGCGTCGGCGACGGCCAGTCCGCGATCGAGGAGTTCGAGAAGCATCAGTTCGACCTGGTCGTGCTCGACCTTATGCTCCCCAAGATTCCCGGCGAGCGCGTTTGCCGCACCATTCGCGATACCTCGGATGTCCCCATCATCATGCTGACGGCTAAGGGCGAGATCGAGGACCGTATTATCGGTCTTGAGCTCGGCGCCGACGACTATCTGATTAAGCCGTTCTCGCCGCGCGAGCTCGTCGCCCGCGTTCGCGCTCTGTTCCGCCGTGCCCATCAGGCCGACGAGCCCGCCGTCGAGGTACTCGACTTCGGCGATCTGGTCATCGATATCTCGGGCCACAAGATCTTGGTCGAGGGCAAGGAAGTCGATCTGACGGCTTCCGAGTTCAAGCTGCTCACCACGCTTGCCCGCCATCCCGGCCGTGTGTATAACCGTATGGAGCTGGTCGAGAAAGTGCTCGGGTATGACTTTGAGGGCTATGAGCGCACCATCGATAGCCACGTGAAGAATCTTCGCGCCAAGCTGGGCGATGATCCCAAGAAGCCCAAGTGGCTCTACACCGTCCATGGTGTCGGCTATCGCTTCGAGGCTCCGGCCAAGACCGATAAGTCGGACGAGAAATAGGGAAATCACATATGACACCTGCGCGCTTTGAAATCGGACAAAAGCACAAGCAGGAGAGCGAGGCGGGTTCCAAGGCTAGTTGGAACACGCCTCGTTCCGATTCACGGCCAACGATGAGCTATCCCTCGCGCATGGCACTTGCTTTTGCTCTGACATCGCTCATGACGGTATTGGTGCTGGTGGGCGTTGTCTCTGTTGTGTGGGGCACGGTCTTTTCGGATTACACACGCTCCAATATCGTCGAAATCGCAAATTCCGCTGCCGAGAAGTTGGCGACCTCATATGGGGAAAACGGCTCTTGGACCGCGGGAGAACTGCGCACGGTCGCAACGTCGAGTTTGGTTTCCGACGATCTGGGCATGCAGGTCGTCAATAAAAAGGGTGTGATCGTTTATGACGATTCCTGGCCCTCGGCAAGCGCCACCGCCGATGTACGCGAAAACCAGGCTACGACCGACGACACGAGCGGCAAGAGGGCATCGCATAGCCCGGTCTCGTCTGCTCCAACCGACTCCGATAGCGTTGCTAACGTCGAGATTGTAACGTCTTCCGGCGAGCATGTCGGACAGGTAAAGCTGTGGGCCATCGGCTCCGACGCTCTGCTCACCAAGGCGGACTCTGCGTTTAGGGAGAAGACCTTTAACGCCATGGCCCTCGCCGCGGTTGTTGCAATCTGCATTTCGGTCGTTATCGGATCGCTCGTGTCGCGCATGCTCACCAAACCGATTCATCGCATCACCAGTACCGCAAAGCAAATCCGTGACGGCGACCTGTCGGCTCGCACGGGGCTGCGCGGTGATGACGAGATCGATCAGCTGGGTGAGACCTTCGATGAGATGGCCACCTCGCTCGAGAAGGATATGAAACACGAGAAGCGCCTGACCTCGGATGTCGCACACGAGCTGCGCACGCCGCTTATGGCGATGCTTGCGACGGTCGAGGCCATGCAGGACGGCGTGTATCCCACCGACGATGAGCATTTGGAGACCGTTGCTTCCGAGACGCGTCGCCTGGCTCGTCTGGTGCAGCAGATGCTCGACCTATCGCGTATGGAAAACAGCACGGCTCCGCTCAATCTAGAACCGGTGGACATGGTTCCGTTCGTGCGATCGATTGTGAACGGCCAGGAGCGTCTGTTTGCCGACCGTGACCTTCGTCTTCGCTTTGCAGATGAAACCCAAGGGCACGACGATGTCGTCGAGGCCGATCCCGACATGATCACGCAATGTGTTATCAACCTCATGAGCAACGCCATGCGCTACACCCCCGAGGGCGGTTGGGTCGTGGTGTCGGTGCTCAGTGACCGCAGGCACGTCAGCATTGCCGTTTCTGATACCGGCATCGGTATTGCCAAGGACGATCTGTCGCGCATTTTCGGGCGGTTTTGGCGCGCCGATGCCAGCCGCGCCCGCGAAGCTGGCGGCCTGGGCGTCGGCCTCGCCGTGACCAAGCAGATCGTCGAGCGTCACCATGGCTACATATCCGTGGAGTCGGAGCTTGGAAAGGGTACGACTTTTACAATTCATCTGCCCCGCGAGCACACGGCGGACGCGGCATCTACTACAATGGAGCACTAGCTTTTCGCTATTCGGTGAAGGAGGGGCCGCGTCCCTGCCGCTCCGAGTTTGCGAAAACGTGCGGGAAAGAACCCGCATTACTGTCGTATTTTGGTAAGGAGTGACTCACGTGACAACGATGGAGCGTCGTCCGGATTCCCGTGGCAAGGTTCGTGATATTTACGATGCCGGTGAAAACCTGCTGATGGTCGCCACCGACCGCATTTCTGCGTTCGACTTCATTCTTCCCGACGAGATTCCGTTTAAGGGAGAGGTGCTCAATCGCATCTCGGCATTCTGGTTCGATAAGTTTGCCGACATCGTCCCCAACCATCTCGTTTCCATCGACCCGGCGGATTTCCCCGAGGAGTTTGCTGAGTATCGTGACTACCTCGCTGGCCGCGCCATGCTGGTTAAGAAGGCCCAGACGATTCCTATCGAGTGCATCGTCCGCGGCTATCTGACCGGTTCGGGCAAGAAGACCTATGACGAGAACGGCACCGTCTGCGGCATTCAGCTGCCCGAGGGTCTGACCGAGGCCTCAAAGCTTCCCGAGCCGCTGTTCACGCCGTCCACGAAGGCCGAGATCGGCGACCACGACGAGAATATCTCGTTTGAGCGTTGCTGCGAGATCGTGGGTGAGGACATCGCCGCGCAGATTCGCGACCTGTCCCTCAGGATCTACAAGGCCGCTGCCGAGTACGCCGCGACCCGTGGCATCATCATTGCCGACACCAAGTTCGAGTTTGGTGTTATTGATGGCAAGGTCACGCTGATCGACGAGTGCCTCACGCCCGACTCCAGCCGTTTCTGGCCTGCTGCCAGCTACGAGGAGGGCAAGATCCAGCCTAGCTACGACAAGCAATTCGTCCGCAATTGGCTCAAGGCCAACTGGGATATGACGGGGGAGACCCCGCACCTGCCCGCCGAGGTCATCGATGGCACGTCCGAGCGCTATCGCGAGGCCTTCCAGATCATCACGGGCTCCCAGTTCACAAGCATGAAGGAGAACGCATAAGTGAGTACCCGTAGCGCCACGAACAAGCGCACGCAATCCCACGAAGTTACCGGGGTTGCGCGCAAGTCTGCCGCATCTGCTAAGCCCGCCCGCCAAGCAGCGAGCTCCGTTCGCGTCGTGCCGGCTTCGTCTAAGGCACGCCGCAAAGAGCTCGAGAAGGGCGAGAACCTCGAGGGCCTCTCTAAAGAGGAGAAGCGCGCCCGCAAGGCTAAGCAGCGCGCCAAGGAGGACCGCATCTATACGGTGTCGAATATCCTCCTCAAGCAGGACGAGGACTACACCAAGCGCCGTCGCATCTGGTGGATTGTGCTCGCCATTGGCATGGTGCTCGTCGTGGCAATTTGGGCCTCGCTGTACTTCGCTCCCGCTGGCATGGTGTCCAGCCCTGTCCAGATGGTCGGCATTGTTTTGTCCTACGTCATCATTTTGGGCGACTTTATCTATGACTTCGCTCGTATTCGTCCCTTGCGCAACATGTACCGCGCGCAGGCCGAGGGCATGTCCGAGAACAAGCTCAACGCTCTTATCGAGCGCGCAGCTGCCGAGGAGGACAAGAAGGACTCCAAGAAGAAGTAGCGTTTGCATACATACTTATCGTTAAGATATAAGGCGCGTCGTTTTTGCGGCGCGCCTTTTTACTGTTCTATAGATAGATGGAGTGGCACATGATTCGAGCTGCCCTGACGGTCGAAGAGGCCCTGGAGGGTATGAAGTCCCTGGAGCCCAAGATTAAAAACTATGCGCGCCTGGTTGTCCGCAAGGGCGTAAACGTTAAGCCCGGCCAGGAAGTCGTCGTTCAGTCTCCGGTTGAGTGCGCGCCGTTTGCGCGCGTGGTGGTCGCGGAGGCCTATGCTGCCGGCGCCGGCCACGTGACGGTCATCTGGGCCGATGATGCCGTGACGAGGCTCACGTACGAGCATGTCGAGAAAAGCTATTTTGAGCAGACGCCCGAGTGGAAGCGCCTGCAGCTGGATTCCCTGGCCCAGGACGGTGCCTGCTTTATCTTTATCGAGGGTGCGGACCCCGCCGCCCTTAAGGGCATCGATCCCGCTAAGCCCGCTGCAGCTTCTAAGGCAAAGAACACGCAGTGCAAAGTTTTCCGCCGTGGACTGGATTACAACATCAATCCGTGGTGCATCGCCGGCGCTCCGGTCGTGGCTTGGGCGCGCGAGGTGTTCCCGGGAGACGCCGATGAGGTTGCAATCTATAAGCTGTGGAATGCGATTCTGCACACCGCTCGCGCCGATGGCCAGGACCCAGAGAGCGACTGGGAGCTCCATGACGCCGCATTCGAAAAGAACCTGCGTTTCCTGAACGACAATCGTTTCGACTGCCTGCATTACACCGCGGCAAATGGAACCGATCTGACGATTGGCATGACGAAGGGTCACGAGTGGGCCGGCGGCAAGGGCAAGACGCCCGATGGGCACCCCTTCTTCCCCAACATTCCCACCGAGGAAGTCTTCACTTCGCCCGATCGCATGCGCGCCGACGGTATCGTGTACTCGGCCATGCCGCTCATCCACCACGGCAATAAAGTCGACGATTTTTGGATTAAGTTCGAGGGCGGCCGCGTGGTGGACTACGACGCCCGCGTGGGCAAGGCAACGCTCGCAAGTATCATCGATACTGACGAGGGCGCTGCTCACCTGGGAGAGGTCGCGCTCATTTCCAAGAACACGCCGATCCGCGAAAGTGGTGTTCTGTTCTACGATACGCTCTATGACGAGAACGCTAGCTGCCATCTCGCGCTAGGTGTCGGTTTCCCCGAATGCATCGAGGGTGGGTACGACATGTCCAAGGAGGAGCTCCTGGAGCATGGTGTTAACGTCTCGAGCACGCACGTCGATTTTATGATCGGCACGGACGACATCGATATTACGGGCATTACGCCTGATGGACGTGAAGTTGTGATTTTCCAGAACGGCCAATGGAGTTGGGAATAGTCCCAGACCGTGGTACAATGCCACCCGCGGGCCGTTAGCTCAGCTGGCAGAGCAGGGGACTTTTAATCCCAAGGTCCAGGGTTCGAACCCCTGACGGCCCACCATAGAAAAGAAAGCGATCGACTCCGGTTGGTCGCTTTTTTGTTGCCGCGGCACGGGTTCGAACCCGAAAGGGCGCGGAGCTGAGGAAACGCGTGAGCGTTTGCCAGCGCAGCGCGCAAGGCGCGAAAGCGCCGCAGCGGCCGCCTGCGAAGCAGGCTGAACCCCTGACGGCCCACCATAGAATAGAAAAGCGACTGGCGGATGCCGGCCGCTTTTTTGTTGCCGGTGCACGGGTTCGAACCCGTATCTATCTATATATAAGAACGCTTGGCGAACAAAACCCGCCTTTTACCGATGGGAAACAAATAGCTGATGCCTTTGGGGTAAAGTAGCGCTCCAGAGATGACCGATGTCTCAATACTCATAAAACAGCTGGTCATCGCCAATATCAGAAGCCAATGCTTCAGTTTTAACCTCAGTGATGCGACTGAGGGACCTATTCATTTGTGAACAAATTATGGAGTGCGCGATTCCCGCCCGCGGGGCCCCTCCGGTCTGGCAATATATCTCCTTGCCGCGCGGCCCGGTGGAACCGGATGAGCCGCAAAGCGTGCACCTTGAGAACCGG
>UQIS01000037.1 GCA_900541245.1 uncultured Collinsella sp. | reverse complement strand
GACGCGGAAATCGCGCGCCGTTGCCGCGCCCCGCAGTGCCCGCTTCCCCCGAGAACAATTATCAGTGCAGGTAAACGGCTTGCCGATTTCCGGTAAAACCAGGCATGGTCGACCCATGCGGTTCAAACGTAGTAGATAGGTCGTTTTCGTGGTGCGGCTCCAAAACAGTCTTTTGGGACGGGTGGTATCCTTGGTAGCCCTGTGCTGCAAACGCACCTTAAACGCAAGGAGTCCCATGGATCTTATCGCCCAGCTCGCCCACGAGCTCAACCTTAAGGCCGCCAACATCGAGGCGGCCGTCAAGCTCATCGACGAGGGCAACACCATCCCCTTTATCTCGCGCTACCGCAAGGAAGCCACAGGCGGAATGGACGACGTCGCCCTGCGCGCACTCGACGAGCGCCTGTCCTACCTGCGCAATCTTGAACAGCGCAAAGAGGACGTCATTCTGCTCATCGACGCCCAGGGCAAACTTACGCCCGAGCTCGAACAGCAGATTCGCGAGGCCACGCAGCTCCAGCGTGTCGAGGACCTCTACAAGCCCTACCGCAAAAAGCGCATGACCCGCGCGCAGAAGGCCCGCGAGGCAGGCCTGGAGCCGCTTGCCAACATGATCATCATGCAGGCATCCGCCAAGGGCAGCGCGCTCGACGCCGCCGCGGCCTACGTCAACGAGGAAGCCGGCTTCGACACGCCCGAGAAGGCGCTCGCCGGCGCCGCCGACATCGTGGCCGAGACGGTAGCCGAGGACCCGGAGAACGTCGCCGACCTGCGCGCCTTTACGCAAAACACCGCCGACATCGTCGTCGAGGCCACCGACCCCGCCGAGAAGACTCCCTACGAGCCCTACTACAACTTCGACGAGCCGCTGCGCCGTATACCCAACCACCGCGTGCTGGCTATCGACCGCGGTGAGCGCGAGGGCAAGCTCCGCGTGCGCGTGAACGTCGACGGCACTGCTGCCACGGCACGCCTCGGCAGCCGCTGGCCCCGTCGCCAGGGCGTGTTTGCGCCCGTCTTTGACGCCGCTATCGCCGACGGCTACAAGCGCCTCATGGCCCCCTCGCTGGAGCGCGAGGCCCGCGCCAAACTCACTGTCCGTGCACAGACCGAGGCCATCAACGTCTTTGCCAAGAATCTCGAGGGCCTGCTCTCGGCACGCCCCGTCCGTGGCGCCCGCGTGCTCGCGCTCGACCCGGGCTACCGCACCGGCTGCAAGGTCGCCGTCATGGACGAGACCGGCAAGCTACTCGACCACGGCGTGGTCTACCCCACCAAGCCGCGCCACGACGTCGCCGGCACCAAGCGCGAGCTCGCTCGCCTCGTCAAAAAGGACGGTGTCAACACCATCGTCATCGGCAACGGCACCGCCAGTCGCGAGACTGAGGAAGTCGTCTCGGAGTTCATTGCCGAGCAGGCGCCCGGGCTGCGATACACCATCGTCAACGAGGCCGGCGCATCGGTGTACTCCGCCTCCGAGCTCGCGAGCCAGGAATACCCCGACCTGGACGTCACCGTGCGCGGCGCCATGAGCCTGGGCCGCCGCCTGCAAGACCCGCTGGCAGAGCTCGTCAAGATTCCGCCCCAGTCTATCGGCGTGGGCCAGTACCAGCACGACCTTGACCAGGCCGAGCTCTCGCGCACCCTGGGCCACGTGGTGGAGGACGTCGTCAACCGTGTGGGCGTCGACGTCAACACCGCGAGCGCAAGCCTGCTGGGATACGTATCGGGCATCACGCCGAGCGTGGCCAAAAACATCGTGGCCTACCGCGAGGAAAACGGTGCCTTTACCGATCGCCGCCAGCTTAAGAAGGTCCCCAAACTGGGACCCAAGGCATATCTCAACGCCGCGGGCTTTTTGCGCATCAGCGGCGGTAAGAACCCGCTCGACGCGACGAGCGTCCACCCCGAAAGCTACGAGGTGGCCACATCCGTCTTGGAGCGCGCCGGTGTGGCGGCCAGTGAACTCAGCCGTGGCGGCGTGCCCGATATCGAGCGCCGTCTGGGCAGCATCTCGGCGCTGGCAAGCGACCTGGACTGCGGCACCCTCACGCTCATCGACATTGTCAACGAGCTCAAGAAGCCCGGTCGCGACCCGCGCGACGACGCGCCCGAGGTGGTCTTTAGCCGCTCGGCGCTTTCCATCGACGACCTGGAACCCGGCATGGAGCTCAAGGGAACGGTGCGCAACGTTGTGGACTTTGGCGCCTTCGTCG
Source organism: uncultured Collinsella sp. (assembly GCA_900541245.1). Taxonomy (GTDB): domain Bacteria; phylum Actinomycetota; class Coriobacteriia; order Coriobacteriales; family Coriobacteriaceae; genus Collinsella. The sequence continues at coordinate 24,542 of UQIS01000037.1, read as the reverse complement.
ACGTGGGCGTGCACCAGGACGGCCTCGTGCACATCTCCAAACTGGCCAACCGCTTCGTCAAGCACGCCAGCGATGTGGTGCGCGTCGGTGACACGGTCAAGGTGTGGGTCGAGAAGGTCGATCGCGACCGCAAGAAGATCTCGCTCACCATGGTGCAGGGCAAGTAAACCGCCAAAGCAAAGGTACCCCCTGTAGCGATGTGCAAAATCGCGAGTATTCTGCAATTTCCGCCGTTCCGGATGCCCCGCAGAGGCGAAAAAGCAAAAAACAGCCCCCGTTTTAGCGTCATCAGAGCCAAAACGGGGGCTGTTCCGTGCTTCACCCAACTGGTAAAAGTCTTTACCTTGCTGAATACTCTCAATTTTGCACGGCGCAGGCGGGGGTACCTTTGTCCACGGCAGAATATGGAAGCCAATCACCATCCTACTGGCAAGTTCGTGTCGGCAGTCCCGGCCTTTCCTTTGCCTAGCGCGACCCTCGCGAAGCGCGTGAGCGATAGGGAAAGGAAAGACCGGGGCGAACAACCCTCGGCGCAGCCAGTATTCGCGTTACGGCAGGATATGGAAGCCGAGCGAGGCGATATCCTTGGCAAAGCCGCGCACGGTGTCGAGCGAGACCTCGTACGGGTCGCGACCGATGTTCTTGCGCTTGGCCAGGATGCTGTTGGGCACCGTAATGATCTGGCAACCGCAGGCTTCTGCCTGGTAAATGTTGATGAGCTCGCGCGTGGACGCCCACAGGACCTCACAGTTGGGCTTGATGGCGGCCTTCTTGACCGACTCCGTCATAAACGGAATGGGATCGACGCCGGTATCGGCGATACGGCCGGCAAAGAGCGAGATAATGGACGGCGTCTCGGTGTCAACGGCTTCGACCATCTCATCGACCTGCTTAGGCGTAAAGATGGTAGTGACGTTGACCTTGATGCCGTCGGCCGAAAGCTTGCGCACCAGCTCGGCGGTGGACTCGCCCTTGGTGGTCACGCACGGAATTTTGACGTAGACGTTCTCGGCCCAGGTAGCGATCTCGCGGGCCTCGACCTCCATGGTCTCGACGTCGTCGGCAAAGACCTCAAACGAGACGGACACATCGGTGATGTGAGCCAGGACCTCTTTGGCAAACGCGCGGTAATCCATCACGCCGCCCTTCTTCATAAGGGACGGGTTGGTCGTGAAACCCTGAACGTTGCCGTTCTCGTACATATCGAGCATGCCTTCGAGGTTTGCACCGTCAGCGAACACCTTGATTGCCATCTGCCTGATTCCTTTCGTTAGCATACGGCCGATAAACTGCTAAACACTTTACCTACGTTTATCAAGGCGTGAACTGCGGTTTTTTATCTTCTCGGCGAACGGTATAAACACCTCAGTGTTTGGATTGATAAATCGATTGAGCATGCAAAAGCAAAGAGTCGCAGTTTGAGCAAACGTCAGAACGCGGGATTCATTAGATGAGGCCGAAATGCTGCATCGCTGTGACGGTGCCGTCGTGTGCGACGTCGTCGGTCACGTAGTCGGCGACCGCCTTGACCTCAGGCATGGCGTTGCCCATGGCGACAGCCGTCTCGACCGCAGCGAGCATGCCCAGGTCGTTACCCGAATCGCCGAAGCCAAAGGTGCGCGCGTTGCCGGTGCGACCCAGGTATTCCAGCGCTCGCGCCACGCCTACGCCCTTGTCGATGCCCTTGGGGCTCAGCTCGCGATTCTGACCACCGGTGTTGCACAGCTCAAACTCGCGATCGATAAAGCCGTCATCGTTGGCTACGCGAGCCAGGTAGCTCGCAACGATGCACACCTTGCCCACGCGCAGACGGCCGTCGACGCGCATTTCCTCGTCGCTGTGCACCACAGAAGTGCCGATCAGAGACGACCGCTCAACGCCCACAGGCTCCAGGGCAAAAGTAGCAACGTTGGTCTCGAAAAAGGCTTCAATCCCTGCCGCGGCCATACGGCGTGCAAGCTCCTCAACAACGTTCTCGTCAAAGCAGTCCTCATGCACCACGCGGTCCTCGACCTCGAGCGTCGCCCCCGCCATGGCAACGACACCCGCAGGCTCCAAAGCACGCAGACCATCGGCAATCAGCCACAAGGGACGACCCGTGCAGATAAATGCCTGGTGTCCCGCGTCGCGCAGACGATGAAACGCCTCGACGACCGTCTGCGAGGGGTGAACCGCCGAAAAGTCCTTGTCGGTCATGTTGTCGGGATCGAACGACGTCAGCGTGCCGTCCACGTCAAAAAAGAGCACGGCGGAATCGGGGCACGCATCAATCATATGGGTTCCTTTCGGGGGCGAGAGTAAACGAAGTATCCATCATATAATGGAGCGACGCAACCAGAGAGGTCACCCATGGAATTTTACGCAAGCTGCCCCGAGGGCTTTGAGTCCGCACTCGCCGATGAGCTTAAACGCCTCGGGCTTTCGCATGTTCGCCGGCTGAAGGGCCGCGCTACATTTGAGGGCGAGCTCGAAGAAGGCTACCGTGCCTGTCTGTGGTCGCGCCTGGCGAGCCGTGTGTTTGTGGTACTCGGGCGCTTTGAGGCGCAGGATGCCGATGAACTGTACGACAGCGTTTACGACATCGCCTGGGAGACCATCATCCGCCCCGGCGCCACCATCGCCATCACCGCCCGCGGCGTGACCGAGCAGCTGCGCAACACGCGCTTCTCGGCCCTGCGCGCCAAGGACGCGCTGTGCGACCGTCTGGCCGAGACCACGGGCCGTCGCGCCGATGTCGACGCCGCCGATCCCGATGTTCACCTGCTGCTTTCGCTGCGTCAGCGCCGCGCGAGCATCAGCCTAGACCTTTCGGGCGACCCGCTGTTCAAACGCCTGCCGCCCGCAGCGACCCGCGCCGGCGAGGGCGCGCACGTGCTGCGCCCCGACTACGCCGCCCTGGTGCTGGCGCAGGTCGGCTGGACCGCGCTGTGCGAGCGCGAGTTGACGGCCGACGATTACGAGAATGAAGCCCTTCCCACGCTAATCGATGCCTCGTGCGCCGGCGGCGGCCTGTTGCTGGAAGCCGTGAACATTCTGACCGACCGCGCCCCGGGCGCCGCACGCGAGCGCTGGGGCTTTGAGGGCTGGCAGCTACACGACGCCGCTCTGTGGGAGCAGCTGCTTGCCGAGGCGCGCGAGCGCGAGGCGGCAGCGCGCGAGCGCCAGGCGCGCATCGTGGCCATGGACATTGACCCCACCGCCCGCAAGACCGCCGAGCGCATGGTCAAGTGTGCCGGCTACAAGCGCTTTGTCGATTTTTGCGCCGCTAAGTCCGCCACCGTGCTGGACCACGCGGGCACTGTCGCCGGTGCCGCCCTCGTCGCGGATACGACCGAGACACCGCTTTCACTCATGCACGATGCCATGACGCTCATCGGCGAGCTGCGCCGCGCCCCCGAGCTCGCTTCGGCGCCGGTCGCCGCGCTCACCCGCGACGGATTGCTGGCCCGCGCGCTCCACGCCGAGCCCAAGCGCTCGATCGCCGTCATGCCCAACAACGAGGAGGCGGCTATTGAGGTTTGGCCCTCGCTCGACCACGCCGCCGCAGCGTTTGAGGCTGCGACCAGCGCAAACACCGAGGAGCAGACCGCGGACGCCGAAGACGAAGCCGCCAACACCCCCATGCCCGAGCCTGCCGCCACGCTCGACCTGGGCGACGGCAAGCCGCTGCCCGTGCTCATTCCCGAGTCTGAGCAGTTCGCCAACCGCCTGCGCAAGAATGCCCGCCTGCGCCGCAAGTGGGCCAAGCGCGAGGGCGTGAGCTGCTACCGCGTCTACGATGCCGACCTGCCCGACTACTCCGCCGCCATCGACCTGTACGAGGGCTGCCCGCAGACGCCGGGCCGCTGGCTCGTCATTGCCGAATACGCCGCACCCAAGACCATCGACCCCGCACTGGCCCAGGCCCGTATGCTCGACATCTTGGCCATCGCGCCGCGCATCCTGGATGTTCCCGCCGAGCATGTGCACGCCAAGGCCCGCATGCGTTCGCGCGGCGGCTCGCAGTACGGCAAGCAGGGCGCCGGCAAGGGCGGCTCGGGCGAGCGCGCCAACATCGCGCGCCGTCGCCTGCCGCTCATCGAAGAGGGCGGACTCACCTTTGCCGTCAACTTTGACGACTATTTGGATGTGGGCATCTTCCTGGATCATCGCGTCACGCGCAACCTGGTGCGCGAGCACGCCAAGCAGGCGCGCCGCTTCCTCAACCTGTTTGCCTACACCGGCACTGCCACCTGCTACGCGGCCGATGGCGGCGTCGAGGAGACCGTGACGGTCGACCTTTCCAACACCTACCTGGACTGGGCCGAGCGCAATATGCGCCAGAACGGCTTTGTGGGGCCTCAGCATCATTTTGTGCGCGACGACGTGCTTGCCTGGATTTGCGACCAGCGCCAGACGCGCAACCGCTGGGACCTGATCTTTGTCGACCCGCCCACGTTCTCGAACTCGTCCAAGATGGGCCGCCGCACCTGGGATGTCCAGCGTGACCATGTTGAGCTTTTGGCCGGCGTATCTCGCCTGCTTGCACAGGGCGGACATGCCATCTTTAGCTGCAATCTGCGCGGCTTCCGCCCCGAGACGCGCAAGCTCGCCCGCGCGGGCGTGGTGTTGGAGGACATTACGGCGCAGACCATCCCCGAGGATTTCGCGCGCAACCAGAAGGTGCACCACTGCTACATCGTGCGCCGCCTGCCCATCGAGGACGCCATGGCCGAGGTCGGCTTTAGCGCCGAGGAGATTGCCGAGCGAACCGAGGAGCTGCGCAACCCCGAAGCCCGCAAGCCCCATGCGGCAGTACCCACGCACACGCAGGCCGGCAACGGCAAGTCCAACTTTGCCGGCAAACCCTCCCCTGCCGGCAAGCCCAAAAAGAAGAAGTTCTACGCCAGCAAGCCCAAGGGCAAATAAACAAAGTTGCGGTGGAATACGGACTGTTTTGCCTGGAATTAGGCAAATTTAGACCGTATTTCACCGCAACTCATATTGGGATGGTGGTTGGCGATCTAGCCTTGGGTGACCAGGCGATAGCCGATACCCACGTGCGTTTGGATATAGCGCGGATGCGCGGGGTCGGACTCTATCTTCTTACGCAGCGTGCCCATAAAGACGCGCAGGCTCGCCAGGTCGCTCTTAGTTGCCGTGCCCCAAATCTCGTGCAGGATAAACTGGTGCGTCAGTACCTTGTCGGCGTTATGCGCCAGCAGGCACAGGAGCTTATACTCGATCGGCGTCAGATGCAGTTCCTCGCCATCCATCGTGGCGATGCCGGCATCAAAATCGATATGCAGCTCACCGGTATCGAACGAGCCCTCGGAGGCAACACCGCCCGTTTGCGCATACGAAAGGCGCCTGAGCGTCGTGCGAATACGCGCGAGCAGCTCCTCGACCGAAAACGGCTTGGTCAGGTAGTCGTCGGCACCGGCATCGAGCGCGCGAATCTTGTCCGCGTCCTCGCTGCGCGCCGAGACCACGATAATCGGCATGCCCGACCATGCGCGCACCGACTCCACCACCTTGACGCCGTCCATATCGGGCAGGCCCAGATCGAGCAGCACAATGCTCGGCGCCTGCGACGAGGCGGCGGCGATGGCGGCATGGGCGGTCTCCACGGCCATATGACGCAAGCCGTGCGCCTCGAGCGCGGCAACGATAAGATTGCGAACGGCGGGGTCGTCCTCAACGACCAAGATGAGCGGTTTTACGGCAGAGTTCGGCACAGCGCTACTCCTTATCAAACGAAACGTCGGCGACGGGAAGTTCAATCGTAAAGACCGAACCGTGCGGGTCCGCCGCGGCAACCTCTATGCTACCGCCATGTGCCAACGCAATGGAACGGCAGAGCGAAAGACCCAGGCCAACGCTGCGGTGGCTGTCGGCAAGACCGTGGTTGGCGGTATAGAACGACTCAAAGATCCGCTCGCGGTCCTCGGGTGCGATGCCCGGACCATCATCGGCCACCGAGCACGCCACGCGTCCATCGTCGACGCTAATCGAGATCACGATATGCGAGCCTGCGGGCGTATAGGTGATGGCGTTGTTCACCAGATTGACCACCAGCTGCACCATCAGGCGCGCATCGACGTTGACGAGCGCCGGCTCATCGCACGCCACCACCTTAAGGTCGTGCTCGCGCACGGCAGGATTTACGTGGCGCAGTGCCTCCTCGACGATATCGTCCATGAGCTCGAGCGTAGTCGACAGATGCATGCCGCCGCCCTCGAGCTTGGTGATGGCGAGCAGGTTCTCGACGGTAGCGTTGAGCCATTGCGCATCCGAGCGAATGGACAGGAGCAGGCCGCGGCGCGTCTGGCTATCGAGCACGGCCGTGCCGGTCGAGCCCTGGTCGAGCAGCACGTCGGCATTGCCCGAAATACTGGTGAGTGGCGTGCGCAGGTCGTGCGAGATGGAGCGCAGCAGGTTGGCGCGCAGCTGCTCGTTTTTGGCGAGCACCGCCGCCTCCTCGCGGGCCTCCATGGCGCGGGCGCGATCGAGCGCCAGCTCGCCTTCGCTCACGATGGCATCGGCAAGTGTCCGCTCCTCGTGCGTCAGCACGTCGGGCTCGGCAACGATAGCCAGCACGCCCACCACCGAGGCGGGGTCGCCCGAGCGGACGAAGCCGTCACCTGTGCGGACCGTCAGGTAGATGCCATAAAACGCCGAGCCGCCAAACGTGGCGTCGAGCGGCGTCCCCACATAGGCGGACGCCGAGAGCCGCGGCGGCATCTGCGGCGCCAGTTCATGCACCGGCGCGGCATCGCCCACGGCCGTGTATGTCGCACGCGGCAGCAGGTCATCGCCCTCGGCGTCGGCGCTGTACCACACGACCGGACAGCCCGAAAGACGCGCCAGCTGCGTTGCCATGGCGTGAACGATCTGCTGCTCGTCGGCGCAGCGCTGCAGCATGCGGTTGGTCTCGAGCACCATATGCGTGCGGCGGTCACTGGCGGCAGCCTGTGCCAAGGCTCGGCGCAGGGCCAACGCAATCGAGCTCGACACGAGCGAGACCACAAACATGATGAAGAACATGCCGGGATAGACGCGGTCGATAAGCGACAGCGAGTAGCGCGGGTCGACAAACAAGAAGTTGTAGAGCGCCACGGCGGCAGCCGAGCTCAGCAAGCAATACAGGCGACTCCAGGTAAAGAATGCGCACAGCTGAACGGCGAACACATAGACGATCATGATGCTCGGCGCGAGACCCGGATGGTCGAGCAGCGCGCCCACAATCGTCGCCGCGACCAGCAGCCCCACCGACACGCAGGCGTCATACAGAGGAGTGCGGCGCGTCAGCGTTGTGCGCCGCCACCAAAAGCTATCGGCAATATCACCGTCCGTACGGACGTCCATCAGCGCCCCGCCCCTCTCTCAAAAACAAAAACCACCACAAAGGGAAAGGCACCTATGTGGTGGTTTTCCCTCGTGGTGGTTCTAAGTGTAAAGCCTTCTACGACCGGCAGCCGCTAGACAAACAGCACGTGCGCGAGCAGTGCGCACACGCACACCGCGACAAGCAGCGTCACCACGATCGAGATCACGCGGTCGGCCATGTCCATGTTGGCACGATTCGTAAAGAACCGATCTTCGGCGGCGTCGACGCGCGCCTCACGCACCATTTCGACCACCGCCTCACGGCCATCGAGCGCCTTTGTATCCATGCTTACCTCCCCGGCCTCAATCTTGTTCATCGAAAACCAACTCCGTGTAGCCGCCGACGTCTACGGTCGCTCGTTGGGAGCCAGGCGCTGCATCTTATTCACGGCCTTGAACTTGGTGAACAGCGGCACGTACTCAAAGCTCACGTTGGAGTTCTCCAGGCCATACCAACGTGCGGGCGTGCCGGCGGCGCGGCGGATGATGTACTTGAGCGTGATGGCCGTACGCTCGCTCGGCTCCACATCGCTTTCGGGCGCCAGCAGCTTACGGATCAGGACGAACTTGAACGTACCGATGTTACCCGGATCCTTGTAGACCGAGTAGTCATGCGTCTGCGGCGGCAGCTCGCCGGTGGCAGCCAGGTCCTGAACAACCTGACGCAGGTAGGCATTGACGCGCTGGTTGATCTTGTAGCCCAGGTACAGATGCACGCGGAACACGTAGTCGGTGCCGAACGTCTCGACCGAATAGGCAAAGGTGTGCGGTTCGTCCATGGTCTCGACATTCACAAACCACCAGGCGCGGGCACGCTTGGGATGCTTGTCCAAGATCGAATAGACGATATCGCGGTCGATGTAGTCGGTATGGGTGTCCTTGGTCAGGTACACGACGTTGTCGCTCATGCGCTCGTAACGGTCGTCGTCGCGCAGGCGCTTGAGCTGCGGCAGGTAGCTGCGCAGCGGCAGCAGCGTAAACTGGCGCTGCTCGACCGCCGTGCCGTTGTACCAGCACATCATAATGCCCATGATGAGCGCGGCCATCAGAATGGTGAAATAGCCGCCGTGGAAGAACTTGGTGAGCGAGCTCACAAAGAAAAAGCCCTCGAGCAAAAGGAAGAAGGCCGCGAAGATCCACGGAGCAACCTTGAGCTTGCGCTCCTCGTGCAGGTAGAAGAAGAGCAGAAGCGTGGTGCACATCATAGTCAGCGTAATGGCAAGGCCGTACGCGGCTTCCATATGCGCCGAGTTCTGGAACAGCAGCACCACGATGACGCAGCCGACAAGCATGACGTTGTTGACCATGGGGATGTAGAGCTGGCCCTTGGTCTCGGCAGGGTAGAAGACCTGCATGTGCGGCATAAGGTCCAGGCGGCTGGCCTCGGACACCAGCGAGAATGCGCCGGTGATGAGCGCCTGCGAGGCAATGATAGCCGCGACAGTGGAAAGGCCGACGGCAAACGGGCGCAGGCCCGGGGCGAGCATCTGGTAGAACGGATTGAGGTCGGCAATGCCCATGAGCTCGGGATTGGCAGCGTTGTTCATAAGCCAAGCACCCTGGCCCATATAGGAAAGCAGCAGGCAGCACTTAACGAACGGCCAGGTGGCGTAGATGTTGCCGCGGCCGACGTGGCCCATGTCGGAGTAGAGCGCCTCGGCACCGGTAGTGGCGAGGAAGCAGCTGCCCAGAATCATGATGCCCGCGTGGTTGTTGGGGCTTAGCAAAAAGGCGATGCCGCGCACCGGGTTGAGGCACAGCAGCACGGCGGGGTGCTGGAAGACAAAGAACAGACCCGTGCCGCCCAGGAACAGAAACCACAGCGTCATGATGGGGCCAAAGGCGTGACCGATCTTGGCCGTACCGATGCGCTGTACCAAGAAGAGCACGATGATGATGGCGAGCGTAATGGCGACGACGCGGCCCTGGTCATCGCCCAGCACGGCATGAACCGCCGGGATAGTGCGCAGGCCCTCGATGGCCGTGGTAACGGTAACGGCCGGCGTCAGGATGCCGTCGGCGAGCAACGCGGCGCCACCCAGCATGGCGGGGATGATAAGCCACTTGCCGCAGCGCTTGACCAGGCTGTACAGGGCAAAGATGCCGCCCTCACCATGGTTATCGGCGCGCAGCGAGATGAGCACATACTTGATGGTGGTCAGCAACGTGACCGTCCACACGACAAGGGAGAGCGCGCCGAGCACGAACTCCTCCGTGACGCTTCCGATGCCGCCGTTGCCGGCAACGAGCGCCTTGGTTACATACATGGGGCTGGTGCCGATATCGCCGTACACCACGCCCAGCGTGACGAGCATCGCCGAGATGCTCACAGGAATCGCAGCGTGCGAGGCTGCCTCCTTGGCCTTTTGTTCCATAAGCCGGTTTCCTCCCAACTTTAATGTTCGAAGGGATTATAGGTAATCGGCCCATGTTTTAATGCACTGTTTTCCCAGCTAGATAAAGATTTATACAGTCTTTAGGCTACCGCGGCGATATGAAGTGTGACAAAGGGACTATCCCCTTGTCACATTCGTCATTTTCCGAGCCAGTTTTTGAACCACCACTCCATGGAGCGGCTCATCTCGGCCATAAAGGGGCTCGTGTGCTTGCGGGTGTAGATATCCACGACGCGCTCCCCCACCTCGCGGGCGTGCGGGCGAAACATCGCATCCATCTCGGCCACCTGCGCATCCATAGTCGCGGCATCCGCACGGCAGTAGCGCTCCTCGTGCACCAGGTTCACCACGGGGTGCGCGATTGCCGGGCGCTCCTTACGGGGCGTGCCGATGATGAGCATCGACAGCGGCATGGTATAGGGCGGCAGATCGAGCAGCGCGGCAACTTCCTCGGCGTTCTCGACGATGTCGCCGATATAGCAGCTCCCCAGCCCCAGGGCCTCGGCGGCAACCACGGCGTTTTGCGCGGCGATCACGGCATCCTGCGCCGCGATGGCAAAGTCGCCCAGACCCGGCGCGCGGCGGGGCGCCTTGCCCGTACGCTCTACAAACTCGGGCTCAAAGCAGCCCACGTGCTCAAACAGATCGATCCACTTGGCATAGTCGACCACAAATATAAGTGCCCAGGGCGCCTTGGCGATCATGGGCTGGTGGTCGCACAGGTCGGCCAGGCGGTCGAGCGTTGCCTGCTCGCGGACGCTCACGATGGAATACATCATCATGGCGCCCGCCGACGGCGCGCGGCTCGCCGCATGCAAGATCGCCGCCCGCTGCTCGTCGGTCACCGCCACGGGACGGTCGTCGTCATCACGCGCGAAGGCACGCGTGGACGAGCGGTGTTCCAAGATGTCCAGCGCCGCGTTGCCCGTAGTCTCGACCGGATAGCCGCCCGCGTCCACGCCCACAGCTCCGCCGCAGTACTCGGTGCCCGTCATACAAACCTGCTCGCCCATAGCTCTATCCTCGCTAATTCTTTAAGAAGCCTTTACGTTTCCGTGTAATTCCCGTCCATTATCGCGCAGGCCGCCACTACATTGCGCCACACCGCCGCACGCGCGCGTTAATATGGCTGGTTGTTGTGCGCAGCCACCAATTGCAGCGCATATCTTGGTAACAATCGGGTAAACCCCCGCTTTCGTACGTTTTAGTTTGTGAGGAGTCTCAGCATGTTCGCTGCCGCCATCTCGCTCGTCGGTCTTGCGGCGACCGTCTACCTTGTCTTGCGCGAGGCCAAGGCCATTCGCGCTCAGTCGGGCACCGTTGCCAAAAGCGCTCTTGGGTGGAGCGTCGTCTTCGGCCTGTTCCAGGTCTTTTTGACTATTTGGGGCGCCATTGGCCTCGTCGCCCAAAACGAGCCGCTCGCCTTTGTGATGCTCATCCTGACCAACGCCATCCTCACCGGATGCGCCTGGGCCAGCATCGCCCGCGATCGCATCGCCCCGCGCGTCTTTGCGTTCGCCAAGCCCGACGCCCCCGCCCCCACCGGCAAGCTCGCCCGCCTGCGCGGCGCCTTTGTGGGCAAACCACTCGTCGCCGCCGTCCTGTGCCTGCTGCTCGCCGGCGTCTTTGCACTGCTGGGCATGGAGGTCTCGTCCAACCACGACTTTACCTGGGTCTACCCCCTGTGCATCCTGCTCGAGTGGGCCATCATCACCGTGCTCATGATCGGCTTGTTCTTCCTGTTCCAGCGCCACGGCGCAGCTCCCGCGGTCCTGGCCTTTGCCCTCTTTGTCCTGGGCATTGCCGAGTTCTTCGTCATCACGTTTAAATCCATGCCCATCCAGCCGGGCGACCTTTCGGCCATCTCCACCGCCGCCGCGGTCGCCGGCACCGGCTACACCTTCTCCATCTCGCTGTTCTGTGTGCTGTCCATGGGCTTTACCGCCATCGCCATGCTGCTGTGCGAGTACGCCGGCCTGGTGGCACCGCACCGTCAGAAGGGTGCCGCCAACGCCAAGCGCATGCTGCTCACCAACCTGCTCGTGGCAGTGCTGTGCCTGGGCGGCGTAACCGCGCATGTCACGCTCATCGACTACTACAACACCCTCGGCATCACCGTCTACACCTGGCGCCCGCTCGAGAGCTACTGGCGCGAGGGCTACCTGCCCGCCTTTATTAGTGCGGCGCAGTCCATCAAGCCGCCCAAACCCGCCGACTACTCCGTCGACGATGCCAAGGCCACGCTCAAAAAGTACGCCAAGGCCTACGACAAGTCCGACGCGGCCAAGAGCGACGAGCGCGCCGCCGCAAAGGAGCAGTTCGACAGCGAGAAGCCCACGGTCATCGCCATCATGAACGAGACCTTCTCAGACCTTTCGATCTACCAGAACATGCGCGCCGGCTACGAGGGCCCGCAGTACTTTAAGAACCTGTCCAACTGCCTCAGCCGCGGCAAGCTCTATGTGAGCGCCTACGGCGGCGGTACCGCCAATACCGAGTTTGAGTTTATGACCGGCAACTCCATGGCCAACCTGGGCTCGGGCGTGTACCCCTACACCATCTACAACATGGAGACGACCGGGAACCTGGCAGAACAGTTCAAATCGCTCGGCTATTCCACCACGGCCATGCACCCCAACCACGCGACCAACTGGAACCGCGAGAACGTCTACAAGGACTTTGGCTTTGACCAGTTCCTGCCTATCAATGACTTCCAGGGAGCCGACACCCTGCGCGGCATGGTGACCGACCAGGCTACCTACGACAAGATTCTTGAGCTGCTCGACCAGAACGCCGATCCGCAGTTTATCTTCGACGTGACCATGCAGAACCACTCGGGCTACGATACGGGCCTGCTGCCGGTCGACAAGCAGATGCACCTGAATATCGACACGACCGATTTGGACGCCAAGACCGTCGAGGACGGCACGCTCTCCGATGTCGACGAGTACGTCTCGTGCATTGAGCAGTCCGACCAGGCGCTGCGTTACTTCCTCAACGCCTTGAGCAAGCTCGACCGCAAGGTGGTCGTGGTGTTCTGGGGCGACCATCAGCCGTTCTTCCCGTCCAAGTTCAATGACAAGTGGTTTACCGGCGAAGACGATGCTACGCATCAGGAGCGCCTGTGGCAGACCGACTACATCATCTGGGCCAACTACGACGTTGCCGGCTGCGACCAGACGAGCGAGACCGACGACCTGTCCACCAACTACCTGTCCACCCAGCTGATGCAGCTGATCGGCGCCCCGCTGACCGACTACCAGAAAGCGCACATGACGCTGCGTAAGTCGCTGCCCGCCATCAACTCGGTGGGCTACGAGGACGCCAGCCTGCGCTGGGCGCTCTCCTCCAACGTCACCGGTGACGACGCCGCTGCCGCAGCCGCAACCAAGGCGCGCGAGGATTACGCCAAGATGCAGTACTACGAGATGTTCCGCGACGGCAAGAACGTGTACACCGAGCACTTCCAGACCGAGGCCAACGAGACCGACCCCAACCTGGCACCGGGTACGACCAAGATCAAGTAGCGGGTCACTCATAACTGGTTCGTCTGCCCGGCGGCGCGGAACGTAAGGTTCCCTGCTCGGACAGTCCTGCTCGCACGGAGAGCACATTAAGTGCTCTCCGGCTCGTGCGGAACTCGCGATGAACCTTACATTCCGCGTCGCCGGGCAGACGCCTCGGTGTTGAAGCGCGGCTTGTCATGGGGACACCTGCTGAACATATATAAGTTGAAGGCCACGCCATGTGGTCTTTTTGCATCCGGAAACCGTGTCCCAGAATTCACGTCCGGAGTGGGATGCAGTTTCCGCTTGGGACCCGATTGGGAAAGTGTGTCCCACTATTCAGCTGGATTCCGGGATGTATTTTCCGGTTGAGGCTCGTTGGGAAAGTACGTCCCACTTTGGGGGCTGATTCTGGGACGTGGTTTCCGGTTGGCTCTCATTGGGAAAGTTCATCCCATTTCTCGGCCTAATTATGGGACGCAGTTTCCCGTTGAGGACCCTTTGGGAAAGTGCGTCCCGGTCTGGGCGCTAATTGTGGGATGCAGTTTCCGCTTGCGGAGTCTCCACTCAACAGAAAACCCGGGTGGCCTGTTTTTTGGCTACCCGGGTTTTTGGGTTGTCGATATGTTCGACTGGCTACTAGTGGGTCTTGCGGCGCTTGATCAGCATGATGAGGGCTATCACTACGAGCGTTGCTCCCGCTGCTGCTGCGGTGGCGACTAGGGCGAATGTTTGGTCGCCGGTGTTTGCGAGGTTCTTCGCTGTGGTCGTAGTCTTGACCTTGGTGTCGGTCTTAGCTCCGTTGTCGGACTTGGGCTTGTCCGGGTTCGTCGGGGTCTCAGAAGTCTCGGGGTCCTTTGAGCCTTCGGAATCGGTTGGGCCGGCGGTGTTTACCAGCGTATGGTCCAGGAACTTCTTGGCGCCCGCACTTGCCTGTGAGAACAGGCGGCGCGTGCGGATCGGGGTGGCGTTCACCGTTGTGGGCGCCGTCTCCTCGGCCTCGATATTCACGAGCGTCGTGCCGGTGTCGAGGCCCACGTCGTTGTATCCCACGTGGCAGTAATACTGCGCACCGTCATCGTCTGCGGTCAGATCAATCTCGAGCTTTGAGGCCGTTCCAGCCGCGAGGTTGCCATCGGCACCCACGAGCTTAAACTCTGTCTCGCCGCGGCCCTTGCGGTACCACATATAGGTCGGTGCCAGCCCTGTTTCGCTATCGTCGGCACCGAGTTGCTTCACATGGCCAATCGCCGAGAGCGTCAGGTGGCTTCCCGCCGTGCGCTCAACCGAAGAGTCGTATCCAAGATCCGACCCCTCCGCAGCATCCGCCGCAGGTCCGCTCACGGTCATCGTCATGCCATCGGGCATGGTCTTGACCGTGATGATTGCCGAGCGAATACCTGTTTCGGTCGTGGATCCATTCTTAACGGCGGCGATGGCGAATCGATACTCCGTATTGGGCTGCAGCCCATCCCACTTGAGCGAGGTCTGCGTGTTGTCGGCAATCTTCCAGCTATTGACGACCGCATCCGCCGCATTGCTCTGCAGCATGCCCACGCCGTAGCTAAAGCCACTCTTGTTTGCGAGTACATCGTCCCAGCTAAACGTAACGCTGGTCGAATCGACGGCGTTTGCCGTAAAGCCCGTCACGGCCGGCGCGTCGGGCATCTCGACGTCCTTAACGTCATAGCCCACGATCCAGAACTGGTCGGTGTCCTTGGTGCCGAGCTTGTCGCCCGAGTCTGCCTCGAACTTGTCGACATCCACCGCGTTGACGCCCAGACGCCACACAAAACCGTACTTGCCCTGCGCGGCCTCGGGCAGGTTGTCGACGGTGCCGCCGTATTCGGTCGATTCACTCGAGGAGTTACCCGTAGTAAAGCCGGCGTTGGCACCAAAGCACAGGCCGCCAAACAACTCGTGCTTTGCGAGCTTCGCGCCCATGACAACGCTGCCGTTCAGCGTCAAGCCGAGCTCGAGCTCCTGCTCCTTGCCCTCCTCGACTTCGATGGTCTGCTCAATGCTCGCCCCTGACTGCGCGGCGGCGCCGTTAAACCCATCGTGCGTGTAGGCGCGCGTTACGCCAGGCTTGCCCAGGCCAAAGGAATCCCCAACGGGAGTCTCGCCGTTGAGCGTCGTTTGATAGGTTCCGGGTTCTCCCGACCGGTTGGTCAAAAAGTAGCTGAGCGGCGTCATATTGTGCTGTTTGGCAATGCGGTCATAGGCCTCGACATTAACGACCGAGGTCTGCGCGCCGAGCGACACGGGCGCCGCCATCACGCCCTTGCCACCAGTTTCCTCATTTTCGATCTCATACTCGTAATAGACCATCGGAATCGTGTAGAGCACGGCCTTGTCACCCTCGCCGGCATGCGACTCATAGCTTACGCTTGCGCTGACCGTGCGCTCGCTCCGGTAGTCATAGCATCCCTCGGCGGCAAAATCGACTGAAGCATTCATCGCGACCAGGGGCGGACCGGTCTGCACCTCGACGGCAACGCCCAACTCGGCGCCAATGGTATAGCCCTGGGATGTCCCCGTGCCCTTTTCCTCTCCGTATGACGTGCCGCCCAACACCAGATAGCCGTATGCCTGCTCCAGATCCTCAACATAGGGCGCATCCTGCAGCACGGCAAGCACGCGCGGGTTGGTATAGACCTTGTAGCGGTCCTTGTACGTGATCTTGACGCTGTCGTTGTCGACATCGGGCAGCGCGAGCGAGATAAATGTGCCGTAGGTAGTGCCGCGACGGTTGCTCTCGCTAATCACCTGCTCCTCGCCGCGGCGCACCTTTCCGTTCTCGTCGAGCGAAAAATGCGAGGCGGTCATCCAATAGTAGTCATCGTTCTTGCGCAGGTCCTCGTCGCGGTGCTTGCCCACCACAGCGATAAAGCTCTCGTTATAGCGGTCCGAACCCGAGACGCTGCCCGCCTTGACGTCGCTGATCCACACCTGCTCTATACCCTTGTGGTCATACTTGTTGCTGCTGTTGTATTGCTGACCGCTCATGCTCATGGTTCCGACCATGGACCCCAAGCCCTGAGCCCCGCTCTGTGCCGTGTTGCAGGCAAAGTCGCGGAACACATCGCCGCCCACGAGCACCTCGTCGACCACCAGCTGCTCGGACAGGCCGTCAAGGTTGGCAGTGGCAAGGGCAATAGGCGCCAAGGTGCACGGATAGCGCTTATCCTGAGCGCTATCCTTCCATGCGCTGTCGGGCACATGCATCAGCCCATAGGAGGCGAGGAGCCCGTCTCTGTATTCCTTGCAATCGGAAAGCTTGAACTCGCCAGACTCCGAGTCAAAATACGCGTAGCGGTACAGCGCGCCGTACAGCCCCTTGCTGCCGTCAGAAGCGCCGTAATCAAAAGCGCTGCGTTGCCAGTCATAGCCCGCAAGAATAAGGCCCGTGACGGTTTCACCCGTCTTCTTTCCTTCTTCATCGTAGGCGGCAAACGTGCCGAACGTCGCATTCGCAGCGACCATGGTCTTGCCGTTCGCGGAGAGGGAGATTGCGCCCGCGTCGCCCAGAGCATCGACATGGACGAGCGCACCCTTGGATGCATCCCACGAAAACAGCTCGCAATGCGTCGACTTATCAATATTCTTCTTGCCGTAGGGTGCCGAGACCACGATGGCGAGGTCATCGCAAAAATCGCGATCGAGGTCGCCGGCCGCTAGCGAAACGACAGGAGCTGACTGAAGCTGCGTCCAGGAGTCGTTCCCGCCCTTGTTGTGCGTGGTGTAGTCCGCGGCGTTACCGGCATCGATCTTGACGACGCTTTGCTTCCAGTTGCCGCCCTCCAAGTCATACATGTCGACTACAGCCTTGCGCACGCCGTTCTCGTCGACATAGCAGCCCGCATAGACAAAAAGCTCGTCGACGCCGTCGCCATCGACATCGCCCGCCTCGACATCAAAGACGGCGTCGTGCTCTTGCAGGTAACCGGCATCCAGGTACTTAAAACGGCCTTCGTACATCATATTAGTGTTGACCGTCACCGGCAGGTGTGTGTCGAGAGTGCGCGTACGCCCGTTGCTAAACGAGTAGAGGACCAGCTCAACCTTTCCGGCGTATGACTTGCCGTCAATCGTCGTGGAGGAACTGTCGCCGTAGGCACGGAGCTCGGCAACGCGGCTCTTTTTGCCCGTGCTGGCGTCGCTGCAGAACTCAACACTCGTGGCGTGAATGCCCGAGAAACCGTTGTTGTCGTTGGCGAGTACTGTTGAGGACTCATTGTTGCTTAGGTACGACCAGGTGCCGCCACCGTAGTCGCTATGCTTGTAGAGATCGCTGTTCGTATCGAAGTTGTTGACGTTTTGCCAGAACTTTGCGGCGCCCCACACACTTCCATAGCCATCGGTGAGTTTGCTGCTGCCGCCAATGTCACCGCGCTCGACGTTCTCGAGCTTGTCGCGCAGAGCGTAGCGATTGCCATGGCTACCGTTAGCTGCCATATAGACCTCGCTGCGCGTGGCAAACGTCGTGGGGGTATCAGTGGAATAGGGGCCAACGGTATCGGCCGGAATGTCCTCGCTCGTGCCCAGACCCAGGGCTTGATAATCCTGCTCGGTCATATCGGTGATTGCGGGCGCGTCTGCCGCCTGGGCAACCTGGGGCGTGGCCGTGAAGCAGGCGACGCTCGTGGCGATCAACGCAGCAAGCGCCGCCGTCCCAACAAGCGGGATTTTCGACAGCCTACGGATACGGGGGTGTGGAACGTACATGAGGGACCTCGCTTTATTCGAGTGGAGTGGACTCATTTTTACAAATGATACGTCCGATGCCCGATATCACGTGTCTCATTTTCGCCAACGGCGTGTCTCATTTTTGAGAATCCGAGATGCCGCGGAAATCTTATCCCAGCTCAAAGGCCATTTCTGGGATGTATTTTCCGTCGAGTGCCTCATCGGGAAACTGCATCCCATTTCAAGCGTCGATTCTGGGACGCACTTTCCCCTTAGACCCTCAACCGGAAACCGCATCCCACTTTGAGCGCAAATTCCGGGATGCATTTTCCGCTTGAGCCTCATTGGGAAACGGCGTCCCACTTTGAGGGCTGATTGTGGGATGCATTTTCCGGTTTTGCTCTCATTGGGAAAATGCATCCCGTTTCTTGACCGAATAATGGGACGCAATTTCCCGTTGGAGCGCCTTTGGGAAAGTGTGTCCCACTTCGACCGCCCAGAGTGGGATGCACTTTCCGCAAAGCACCTCAACGGGAAACTACGTCCCATTCCAAAGGCAAATTCCGGGACGCATTTTTCGAAAGCCTGCCCATCCGGAAAGCCCGTCCCACTTTGGACGCATCCGGGCACGGAACCATCGACCTATCAGGCCTCCCATCAATAAAGAGGCGTCCTCCCGGACGGCGGGGCACGAAGTTCATCGCAAGTTCCGCACGCAAAGAAGGCCACTTAATGTGGCCTTCGTCTTGCGCAGGACTGTAGAGCAGGGAACTTCGTGCCCCGACGCCCGGGAGGACGTTTCATTTAGAAAGATGGACCGACCGCCGTCAGCGATGGGAGCTACTCCCCCAGCACGGCCTTTTTGGCGGCTGTAGCCATGTTGTCCAGATCCTCCTTGGTGGGGTGATCCTTTGCGGCAACCCAGTTGTCGAGCAGCATCTTATAGCGAGCGTTGTCGGGATCTTGCTCGAGCATGGCCTCGTAGCGCTGCTTGACCGCGGGGCCCATCTTGCCCTGGCACATCGCCCAGCCCGCAAGCTCGGCATCCCCAGCCAAATTAGAAGTTACGCGATCAATAATCTGCTGGTAATAGCTCTGGTCGGCGCCAAAACCGCAGGTGCCAAACAGGAAGACGCGCTTACCGTGCAAAGCGGAGAGCAATGCCGCGACCGAAGGCGTGCACGCGCCCTTGTCGCACCAAAAACCGACGAGCACCGTGTCGGCCGCGCAGGCGCCCTGCGCCTCGAGCGCAACCTGATCTGCATCCGCATCGTCGCTCAACGCCGCGGCATGGACAAACTCAACGCCCGCAGCCTGCAGAGCGCGCTTGATTGCGCCCGAAACCATCCTGGTATTACCGCTCTTGCTGTTAACCACCAAAGAGCACGTCATAGTCACGTTGCCTCGTTTCCCCCAAAACTAAAGCCACTAATGCAATTTATTAGATGAATATCTTAGTACTAACAACGCAGATGTAAACCATCTGCCGCTAATCGGTAGCCCCTACTGGGCAAACTGGCTGCGGTAGAGCTCGGCATAGAAGCCGTCTGCCGCCAGCAGCTCGTCGTGCGTGCCGCGCTCGATAATCTGGCCGTCGCGCATGACCAGAATGCAGTCGGCGTTGCGGATCGTCGACAGGCGGTGCGCCACGACAAAGCTTGTGCGACCGGCCATGAGCTCGTCGAATGCCGCCTGCACCTGCAGCTCGGTGCGGGTATCGATGCTCGAGGTCGCCTCGTCCAACAGCAAAATCGCCGGGTCGGTGAGCATGACGCGCGCGATGCACAGCAGCTGTTTTTGACCCTGGCTAAACGTGCCGCCGTCCTCGCCGATGACCGTATCGTAGCCGCCTGGCAGCTGCACGATAAACTTGTGCGCATGCGCGCGCTTGGCAGCCTCGATAACCTGCTCGCGTGTGGCGTCGGGACAGCCGTAGGCGATGTTTTCCGCCACCGTTCCCTCGAACAGCCAAGTGTCCTGCAGCACCATGCCAAAGGCACGGCGAAGGCTTGCGCGCGTGTAGTCACGCGAAGACCTGCCATCGACCATGATGCGTCCGGCATCGATATCGTAAAAGCGCAGCAGCAGGTTGATGAGCGTCGTCTTGCCGCAGCCCGTGGGGCCGACCAGGGCAAAGCGCATGCCGGGCTTAGCCTCGATGCAGATATCCTGCAGCAGTTTGCGGTCGGGCACGTAGCTAAAGTCCACATGCTCAAAGGCGACCTCGCCCTGCGGGACGGCAAGTTCCACGGCATCCGCCGCGTCGGGCTCCTGCTCGCGCGCATCGAGCAGCGCAAACATGCGGCGTGCCGAGGCGTACGCGGTCTGGATCTGCGTAATGACGTTGGTGACCTCGTTGAACGGCTTGGTGTACTGGTTGGCATAGGACAGGAAGATCTGCACGCCGCCCACCGTAAGCGCCGCGGGCACGCCCGTGATCACGCCCACGCAGCCGATCACAGCGACCACGGCATAGATGATGTTATTGATAAAGCGCGTGCCGGGGTTGGAGAGCGAACCCATAAACTGCGCGCGCTCGCCCGCGGTGTAGAGCTCAGCGTTGAGGGCATCGAAGCGCTGCTGGGCGTTGGGACCATAGGCAAAGGCGTCGACAAGCTTTTGCTCACCCACATACTCCTCGATATGGCCGCCCAGTTGACCCTGAATACGCTGCTGTGCCGTAAAGCTTTTGTTGGAAAGCTTGGCGATGGCGCTGGCCGCAAAGATGGAGAGCGGCGTGACGAGCACCACCACGAGCGTCATGGTCAGGTTGATGGAAAGCATAAACGCGAGCGTGCCAACAATGGTGATAACACCGGTGAAGAGCTGCGTGAAGCCCTGCAGCAGACCGTCGCCCACCTGGTCGACGTCGTTGACCACGCGGCTCATAAGGTCGCCGTGGGCATGGCTGTCGATAAAGCTGAGCGGCATACGGCTGAGCTTGTCGCTCGCCTCCACGCGCATGTCGCGCACCGTCTCGTAGGACAGGCGGTTGACGCAGTAGCCCTGTAGCCACTGGAAGGCCGCAGCAGCTACGACGACAATCGCGAGCTTGGTAACGAGCGGCAGCAGTGCGTCAAAGTCCACCTGCCCGGCGGCAACAATCAGGTCGATGCCCTCGCCGATGAGGATGGGCGTGTAGAGCTGCAGAATCACGGAGATGGCGGCGCTCACAAACGACGCCGTAAACGAAATGCGATGCGGACGGACGTAGCCCATCAGGCGGCGGGTCACCGCGCCCACGGGGTAGCGCTCGGGGTCGCCGGGCTGACGCGGACCGTCGCCCAGGTCGTTGAGGCTATCGTTGCCGGACACGTTGGCCGTCATCGTGGCGACCGAACCGGAAGAAGTATACGGATTCATCTAGCAGCCCTCCTTTGCGCAAGTGGATGCCGGGGCAGCCGGGGCGAACGCGGGACTTGGGACGGACGTGGGCGTCGCGCTCCCCTGCTGACCCTCGAGCTCCTCGCGGCGAAGCTGCGACTGGCAAATCTCGCGATAGAGTTGGCAGCTTGCGTACAGCTCGTCGTGCGTACCCAGGCCCGCGACCGAGCCGTGGTCGAGCACGCAGATCATGTCGGCATCGCGAACGGTCGAGACGCGCTGGCTCACGATCACCGTGGTCAGCGGGAGCCCGCCCGCGGCGGCACCGCGTACGCTGCGCTCGCGGATGGCGTGGCGAAGCGCCGCGTCGGTCTTAAAGTCGAGCGCCGAGGCGGAATCATCCATGATCAGGATCTGCGGCGAGCCCACCAGAGCACGCGCAATGGTCAGGCGCTGGCGCTGACCGCCGCTGAAGTTCTTGCCGCCCGCCTCGACCGGGGCGTCGAGCCCCTGCGGCTTGTTGCGCACGAACTCGCTCGCCTGCGCCATATCGAGCGCTGCCCAAAGATCCTCGTCGGTTGCCGCCTCGTCGCGCCAGGTCAGGTTGCTGCGGATCGTACCGCTCACCAGCGACGCACGCTGCGGAACAGTCGCGACCACATGGCGCAGCTGGTCGAGCGGCCAGGTGCGCACGTCGGCACCCATCACGCACACGCTGCCGGTGCCCGCATCGTACAGGCGCGGGATAAGCGAGACGAGCGTGGACTTGCCGCTGCCCGTGCCACCGATAATGCCGAGCGTTTTGCCCAGCGGCAGTTCCAGAGTCACATCGCTCACGGCATTTGCCGCGCCGGCGCCAAACGAGAAGCTCGCATGGCTCAAGCTCAGCGCGGGAACTGGAGCGACATTGCCCGGCTTGGGCAGCGCGACCGGCTGGTTGCCCTCGTCGGTAATGCCCGGCTCACAATTGAGCGCCTCGTTGATACGCGACGCACTGGCGCTCGCCTTGGTAAAGACCACGACCAGGTTGGCGACGTACACGATGGAGGTCAGGGTCTGCGTCATGTAGTTCACAAACGCCATGACCTGGCCCTGCGTGAGCTCGCCCACGTTGACCTGGATGCCGCCCACCCACAGGATGGCGCACACGCCCAGGTTCATCACCAAAAACGTGACGGGGTTAAGGATTGACGAGAGCTTGCCCACCGCGATGGCAGTATTGGCCTGGTCATCGGCGGCTTGGGCAAAACGCTCGCGCTCGTGGTCCTCGCGCACAAAGGCACGAACCACGCGGGCGCCCGAAAGCCCCTCGCGGCAAATGAGCGCGATGCGATCGAGCTTTGCCTGCAGCTGCCTGTAATACGGAATGCAGCGCGCCATGACAAACCAGAACACCAGGCCAATGGCGGGCGTGCAAATCAAAAAGATCATGCCGAGCTTAAGGTCGATGGCAAGGGCCGCGACCATGGAGCCCACCGCTAGGAAGGGCCAGCGGATGAGCATGCGCACGCCCAGCGCCACAGCGAGCTGCACCTGGTTGACGTCGTTGGTGATACGCGTGATGAGCGACGGCGTGCCAAAACGGTCGAGTTCGGCATAGCTCAGCTTGTTGATATGCTGGTAGAGCGCGCCGCGAATGTCGGTGCCCATGCCCTGCGAGGTGAGCGCCGCCATCTTTTGGCAGACGAGCGTAAACGAGATGCCGATCACGGCCATGGCGGCAAGCAGCATACCGTAGTGGATAACGGCGTTCACGTCGTGCGCCCCAATACCCTTATCGATCATCTGGGCAATCACCAGCGGCGTCAGCAGGTCAAAGATCACTTCGATCAGCTTGCACGCAGGGCCGATCACCATATATCGGCGAAACTTACCACCAAAACGCCTGAGCAGCTCAATCATGTATAGGCGCTCCCTATCATCATCCACATTCAATTCGAACCATGATAGTACCGCCACCCCAAAAGAAGCGTAAACAACTCGTCATTTCTAACGGGATTCGGTTTCCAAAGAAGCGGAGAGCACACGCACACCCAGCCAGTGTCGGGTCGACCAGCTTGGTATACTTACATTAGTGCTACCAAGTTAGTCGCCGACCCTTGAAATGAGGTGCCGAGATGAACGACATTCTCGCAAGAAGAGCAAGACGAGCAACTGTGGGCATCGCCCTTTCCGCGGCACTTGTCGCGGGAATCGCCCCCGTAGCGGCGATCGCGGCAGAAACCAGCGCCCCCACCGGTGCAGTTGCCTTGCAAACGGAAGATGCGGCCGCCGCAAAAGAAAAAGCGTATGCAGCCATGCAGGAAGCGCTCAAAAACCTCGAGGCCGCGAAAGACGCCGCAGGTCCTGAGAAACTTGCGGAAATCGATGATGACATTGCCGCATTTCAAGAACTCTACGACATGGTGGTGGCGGAAGCCGCCAAACGGAGGGAACCCCTTCCCGCCATGCAAGCGAACGTCGATGCAGCCCAAGCCAAATACGATGAGGCCCACAACCGGACAAGCGGCCTTCAGGCAGAATTGGATAAGGCACTTGAAGCACTCGGCGACAAGGAGCCCAGCACAGCTATTAAGGAGCAAATAAAGCAGTTGCGCAGTGAGATCATGTCGGCAGAAAGGCGAGAAGAATCTTGTGAAGATGATCTTCACCGCTACCAACGCCGGCTCGAAAGCCAGGAAAAACAGGTTCAGTATTACGAAAGTGAGGCAAAGGAAGCTAAAGCCCACATCGATGAGGACGTAGCCAAGCGAAATGCGCTCCTTAGCGATTTGGAAAAGGCGCAAGCGGCCTATGACGACGCCTGCAAGGCATACGAAGAGGCAAAGGCCGCGGCAGACAAGGCCACCTCGCCCGAGATAACGAAACCCGCCGAGACGACAAAACCCTCCAGCTCAGCGCAGCCGGCCGAAACGGCACAGCCCGCCAGCTCGCCCGCGACCGGCAAAGACGCTCCATCGAGCTCCACCAAGCAGGCGAACACGAGCAGCGGCAAGCCCGGCAAGCTCGCAAACACAGGCGACACAGCGCCGAGCGCAATCACACTCGCAGGAATCGCCGCCATGGGGCTCGGAATAACCGCCACAGCCACACGCCGCATCAAGAACTCAAAATAGCCGACAGAGCATTCTGCCTTCACCAATCCACAAGCCCAGAGACAAAAAGAGGCCCGTTTCCCCAACCTGAACTGCCTCCCATTTCTTGGACATGAGAAATGGGAGGCTTTCTTTATGCGCGTTGATTTGAGGGTGAAGCATGA
>UQIS01000036.1 GCA_900541245.1 uncultured Collinsella sp. | reverse complement strand
GCTAGAAATCATATGACGGGGCGCGGGCCGTGTTCCGCTATGCGGTTGTCAATTTGCGAAAGAAATTATGCGTCACCCGTGAACTCCGAGCCCCGCGGCGCGCTCGGCTTCTCGACGCCCGCGCGCGCCTTCAGGGCGATGCTCGGGGAGGACGCGGCGGCGCTGCTGGACGCCTACGGCGTGGAGGACGTGGCGCTCGGCGATCTCGACCTGACGCCGGGGCTCATCGAGAGGGCGCGCGCAGAGAGGGGCGATGCCCCGCTGGCCTAGCCTAGAGGAAAAACGGAATAGACGGACCGACCGTCCGGCTGAGTCTGGGAAGAGGTGCCGGGCGGCGGGCGGAGCATGGCCACCGGACCTATCGAAACACATCTCCACCGTTCCTTCAACTGGGAAAACGGCGCCCCCGGACCCCAGGAGGGGCCGCGGGGGCGTTCGGCTAACTGCGGGAATGGCCTATTTGCTCAATGTGTTCGGCTGAGATCGGAAATCAACCGAGCTGACAAGGGCGATAGAAGAACTGTTGCATTATGGATTGCTGAATACAAATATCGATGCCGATTATGTAATGCACGATAATGGTTTTCAATTGGTTAAAAGTTCGTTTGTTAAGGAAGTCGGACGCTCAAAAGAGGGGTTAAGAGTACTGCTGAGTTGTGCCACCCATAGAATGTGTGCGGTTAATGATTTTTCGTTCGCTTTGCTTTCGTTGTTTGAAAAGCCGATTACTAAGAACGAGGTGCGCGACATTTTGAAAAAAGAGGGACTATCGGCAAACGAGGAGCAATTAAACAAGTTGGTTGATAATTGCATGAAAGCAGATATACTACAATTGATTAGATAGAGGAGGTTTCTACATGGACGTTATTAACAAAGATCTCTTGGAGCAACTGAAAGAGTCTCAGGAAGAGGGCGTCGTGGTAGAAGTGTTCGACTTTGAGGACTACATGGATAAATTCTGCCATTAGTTTCGGAATTTACTCGCCTCGCTTAAAGGAGAAGTCGATTATCGATTTCTCCTTTTTTAATTAAAGATATTTTTGAAATACATGCTCTTAGCACAGGTTGGCCTCTCAGTAAACTGGGAGGTTGCTTTGGCTAGTTAGAGATATGTGAACGTCCGTTAGACTGAATCTCAGGGTAGAAGGGGCCTCCAGTGTCCAGATCAACAAGGCAATGCTGCGTTTCGGCTAATAAGAACGATGGCTTTTTGCGTGTGGCGGCGGCGTCGCCGCAGATTCGCGTGGCCGATGTCGAGGGCAATGCCGAGGTTGTGCTGGCGGCTGTTCGCGAGGCTGCCGAGCGCGGCGTTCGCGCGCTGGTGCTGCCCGAGCTTAACTTGTGCGGCTATACCGCGGCCGATCTGTTCCATAACCGCACGCTGCTGCATGCCTGCGAGGCAGCGCTGGTGCACATCCTCGATGAAACCCGTGAGCTGCCGATCGTCTTTACCGTTGGCTTGCCCGTTGCGGTGGCTGAAAACATCTACAACTGCGCGGCCGTGTGCTGTGCGGGCGAGCTTTTGGGCCTCACGGCCAAGAAGTATCTGCCCAACTATGGCGAGTTCTACGAGCGACGCTGGTTTGCTCCGGCGCCCGCAGATCCTGTATGGGTCGAGTTTGCCGGTCAGGGTCCGGTTCCGCTGGGTTCGGGGCTTGTCTACCGCTGCTGTGATGAGGGTGCCGAGGATATGGTGCTGGGCGTTGAGGTCTGCGAGGACCTGTGGGTGCCAGCGCCCCCTTCGACCGAGATGGCGCTTGCCGGTGCGACGGTGATTCTCAACCCGTCGGCTTCGGACGAGATTATCGGTAAGGCAGACTATCGCCGCAGTCTCATCTCCAATCAGAGTGCGCGCCTGTACTGCGCCTATGCCTACGCGGATGCGAGCGAGGGCGAGTCCACGACCGACATGGTCTTTGCGGGCGAGAACCTCGTCTACGAAAACGGATCTAAGCTCGCCGCCACGAAGCTCCTCACCTGCGAGATGGCGGTGGCCGATGTCGATCTTGACCGTCTGGTTGCCGAGCGCCGTCGCTCGACGACGTGGACGCGCGCGGACGATGCGCCGGAGGCCACGACCGTTGAGTTTTCGTTTGAGGGCGTTCTGGCAGACGAGTCTGTCCTGCGCGATGCACTTGACATTGACCGAGTCTTCCCCCGCGCGCCCTTTGTGCCGGTCGACCATGGCGACCTGGCCGAGCGTTGCGAGACCATCCTCGACCTGCAGACCGCCGGCCTCAAGACCCGCCTTGCCCATACGGGCACCAAGGCGGCCGTCATCGGCCTTTCGGGCGGCCTGGACTCCACGCTGGCACTGCTTGTGACCGTGCGTGCCTTCGATGCACTGGGGCTGCCGCGCACCGGTATCACGGCCGTGTCCATGCCCGGCTTTGGCACGACGCATCGCACCAAGTCGAACGCCGAGTCGCTCGCTCGCGACCTGGGTGTGAGCTTCCGCGAGGTTTCGATCCATGCGGCTGTGGAGCAGCACTTTAAGGACATTGAGCACGATCCGGCCGTCCAAGACGTGACCTACGAGAACAGCCAGGCCCGCGAGCGTACGCAGATCCTGATGGATCTGGCCAACCAGGCTGGCGGTTTTGTCATTGGCACGGGCGACCTGTCGGAGCTGGCGCTCGGATGGGCTACCTATAACGGCGACCACATGAGCATGTACGCCGTCAACGCGAGCGTGCCCAAGACGCTTGTGCGCCATCTGGTACGCTATGCCGCCGATGTCTTTGGCGGGCGCATTGCCGAGGTCTTGCTCGATATCCTCGATACGCCGGTGTCCCCCGAGCTTCTGCCGCCCACGGGCGACGGCGAGATTGCGCAGAAGACCGAGGATTTGGTGGGCCCGTACGAGCTGCACGACTACTTCCTCTACTACCTGCTGCGTTTTGGCTTTGAGCCGGGCAAGATCTACCGCATGGCGCTCAAGAGTTTCGAGGGCGTCTACGACCTCAAGACCGTCCACACGTGGCTGCGTACGTTCTATCGTTGCTTCTTTGCCCAGCAGTTTAAGCGCAGCTGCCTGCCCGATGGCCCCAAGGTGGGCTCGGTGACGCTCAGCCCGCGCGGCGATTGGCGTATGCCGAGTGACGCCAGCTCGCGTCTGTGGCTTGCGCAGATCGACGCGCTCAATCCAATTGACTAAGGTTGGCCAAATTGAACCAATGCGGGGGTTGCAAGCGTTACACTTTTGCAATCTGATGGCCCGTATCGCGCGGCGCTCTTGTCGGAGCGCCGCGTTTTTCATATCGAAAGGTGGCACCATGCAGGCATCGCAGCGTTTCGACCGCTTTGGCGCGGAGGTCTTCGCCTCGCTCAACAACAAACTTCTCGCGCTGAAGGCTCAGGGCAAGACCATTTACAACATGAGCGTGGGCACGCCCGACTTTAAGCCGTACGACCACGTGGTCGAGGCACTTACGCAAGCGGCGCAAGATCCCGAGATGTGGAAGTATGCCCTGCGCGACCTGCCCGAACTCAAGCAAGCCGTGTGCGATTACTATGAGCGTCGCTTTGGCGTTTCGGGCATTACGCCGTCCATGGTGCAGTCGTGCAACGGCACGCAGGAGGGCGTTGGCCATTTGGGCCTGGCTCTGCTCGATCCGGGCGATACCATCCTGGTGCCCGATCCGTGCTATCCGGTCTTTGAGGCGGGTGCCAAGATCGCCGATGCCAAGCTCGAGTACTATCCGCTGGTTGCCGAGCACAATTACCTGCCCTATGTGGCGGGCATCGATCCCGAGGTGGCCGATCGTGCCAAGTACATGATCGTGTCGCTGCCCGCGAACCCGGTGGGCTCGGTGGGCACGCCCGAGATCTACGAGGAGATCATCGCTTTCGCCCGCGAGCACGACCTGCTCATCGTCCATGACAACGCGTACTCCGACATCGTGTTCGACGGCGAGCCGGGTGGCAGCTTTTTGCAGTATCCCGGTGCGCTCGAGGTGGGCGTGGAGTTCTTCTCGCTTTCCAAGTCGTTTAACGTCACCGGTGCCCGCATTGGCTTTTTGGTCGGCCGCGAGGACGTGGTCTCTGCCTTTGCCAAGCTGCGCGGCCAGATCGACTTTGGCATGTTCTTCCCGATCCAGAAGGCTGCTATCGCCTGTCTGAACGGTCCGCGCGATGAGGTCGAGGCGCAGCGTCTGAAGTACCAGGAGCGCCGCGATACCCTGTGCGACGGTCTTGAGGGCCTGGGCTGGGAGCGTCCCAACGCGCATGGCTCTATGTTTGTGTGGGCCAAGCTTCCCGGTGGTCGCACCGATTCCATGGCGTTTTGCGAGGAGCTCATGGAGAAGGCCGGCGTTGTGGTGACGCCGGGCGCGAGCTTTGGTCCTTCGGGCGAAGGGCACGTGCGCATGGCGCTGGTTCTGCCACCCGATCAGATTGCTTTGGCTATCGAGGCCATTCGCGAGGCGGGCCTGTATTAGAAAGCTATTTCGCCTCGTCAATAGCTCGAAATCGATTTCGTGCAGTTATTTTACGAATCCTGCAAACAATTTCGGTAAACGGTCGATTTTTGGCTGCGAATAGGAGCATAATCAAAGTCCCGATTGGATGTATTGGGATTACGGCAAGCCGCTCGGGCCGTTCCCGGGCGGCTTGTTTGTGGAGTGAGATGGGAGTTTCTAATGGTTAACGAGAAGAAGGTCGCTATTGTCGGCTGCGGTTTCGTCGGCTCGTCTTCGGCGTTCGCGCTGATGCAGAGCGGTCTGTTCTCCGAAATGGTCCTCATCGACGTGGACAAGAACCGCGCCGAGGGCGAGGCCCTGGATATCGCGCACGGCATGACGTTTGCCGAGCCGATGAAGATCTACGCCGGCGATTATTCCGATGTCGCCGACGCCGCCATGATCGTCGTCACCGCTGGCGCTGCCCAGAAGCCCGGTGAGACCCGCCTGGACCTGGTCAACAAGAACGTCAGCATCTTTAAGTCCATTATCCCCGAGATTAAGAAGTCTGGCTTCGACGGCATTCTGCTCATCGTCTCCAACCCGGTCGATGTTCTGACCTACGCCGCCATCAGGATGTCCGGCCTGCCTGAGGGCCATGTCATCGGCTCCGGCACCGTGCTCGACACCGGCCGTCTGCAGCAGATGCTCGGCGCTCACGTCGAGGTCGACCCTCGCGACGTTCAGGCCTATGTCATGGGTGAGCACGGTGACTCCGAGTTTGTCGCTTGGTCCAGCGCCCAGGTTGCCGGCGTGCCGCTGAACACCTTCTGCGAGCTTCACGGTCATCTGGAGCATGAGGCTGCCGAGAAACGCATCGCCGAGGACGTCAAGAACTCCGCCTACACCATCATCGAGAAGAAGCACGCCACCTACTATGGCGTCGCCATGGCTGTCAAGCGCATCTGCACCGCCGTCATGCGCGATGAGCAGACCGTTCTGCCCGTCTCTTCGCTCATGGTGGGCGAGTACGGCCTGTCCGATCTTGCCATCTCCATGCCGACCGTCGTTGGCCGCGACGGCGTTGTCTGTCGCGTCCCCGTCCCGCTGGACGATGACGAGCAGCATGAGCTCACCGCCTCCGCCAAGGCCCTCAAGGACATCATCGACAGCGTCGACTTCTCCTGTTAAATCAAGCTCGCTAGAGCGAAAAGCTACAATGAAGGCGTCCGGGTCCACGCGGCCCGGGCGCCTTTTTGGTGCAAGTAACCTGACCCCAACGCACCATAGTTGATGGGAGGGCCATGTCGGATTCGCCTAATTTTTTGACCTATGTCCAGACGGCGTTTGATCCGTTTGAGGAGCGTCCGTTCTGCGCGGTGGATAGCCTGGTCTTTGCATGGTTGTCCTATTTGCGTTTGCCGGGTGATATGGCGGAGCTGACGAACTGGCAGGGCCTAGACGTACGCGAGCTGCTGCGTGCCGAGTGCTACCGGGACATGATTGACGACTTGTGGGACCCAGAGGGGAGCAGGGCCTTGCTGGAGGCTGTGGCAGCAAGCCCTCGCTACCGTGGCGCGCACGTTTGCGGCTATCATGCCGTGAGCGATGTGGTGGCGACAGAGCAGTTTGCAGCCATGGCGTTCCGGTTTCCGGCGGGGTTTAGCTATCTTTCCTTCCGGGGGACCGACAGCACGATTGTGGGCTGGAAAGAGGACTTTAACATGGCGTTCCGGTGTCCTGTGCCGGCCCAGGAATCCGCGGCGCGTTATGTGGACGAGGCGGCGGATGCGATTGACGGGCCGCTTTTGTGCGGAGGTCATTCCAAGGGCGGAAACCTTGCGGTGTACGGTGCGGCGATGTGCTCCGATGTCGCCCGTAAGCGAATCGAACGGGTATAT
This sequence comes from uncultured Collinsella sp., assembly GCA_900541245.1. Taxonomy (GTDB): domain Bacteria; phylum Actinomycetota; class Coriobacteriia; order Coriobacteriales; family Coriobacteriaceae; genus Collinsella. Next base: position 20,685 of record UQIS01000036.1, on the reverse strand, counting down.
TCCCATGATGGTCCGGGCTTCGTCGAGGAGTTTCTGAACGGCGACGCCTTTGCCGATCTTTCACGTCGAATCGACAAGACGCTGCCTCGGTCGTCGATCTTTGGCATGATGTTCGAGACTCAGGAGGACTATGCCATCGTTGAAAGCACCGAGTTCAGCCTGCTGCAGCACAATCCCTTTAGCTGGGTGGTTGATGGTTGCGACTTCGTGTACTGCGAGCGTCTGTCCGCCGGCGCTCGATACGTTGATGGCTCCATTCGCGAGATGCTGCTTGCAGTGTCGCCTAGCGAGCGCGAGCGTTTTGTAGATGCGTTGTTCTCCGTGTTTGAGGCTACGGGTGCTGAGCGGTTTGCGGATATCGCCGGGAATCTGCGCGAGAGCCTACCCGTGATGCTCCAGGCAGCGCAAGGCTTTGACAAGGATACGCGACGCTTTGTCTCGCAGACCATCGTGGCAATCCTTAAATGCGCACTGCTGCCCAAACGACCCCAGATCGACATGCCCGCTGCCGGCAAGAGTTTGGCAGAACAGCTCGAGGCTTGGCAGTCCGAGCTCCTGCGCTAGCCATTGGTGCAAAGCGCCTGTCCCCGATGCACCAATCTTCGATACGCTTGGGGCAGGCTCGACCGCTATACTGGTTCGTGCTTAATTCGATTTAGAACGGAATGCCGTATATGAAAATCAATCACGCGATTCTGCATATCTTGGACTTTGACTCTGCCGTCAACGTCATGAGCCAGCGCGAGCTCGATATCGAAAGCCGTACCGTGCGCAACTTCGTGACCACGCATCTGCGCCGCGCACGCACCTCGGCCGACAATAAACGTGCCACGTTTGCCGAGAACTCTGCGTTTGGCGGCGAGCTCAAGGGCTATTTCTTTGGCGAGCGCGAGTTCGTTGACCTGTCGCAGCAGATTGCGGAGTTTATTTCCTCCGAGCTCACCAAAGCCGAGAAAGCCGAATCCACCGACGTGCTCGTGGCCGATTTTGACGACGATGAGGATGCCCGCTGGTTTGCCGTGATGCTGCTGGGCTCCAAGCAGGCATTCATGCACGAGGTGGGTCGCGAGGAGGGGGAGGTGCGTAACGACATTGCGCGCCACTACGCCATTCTGCCGAACCCCTCGCAAAAGGTGCCGAGCTATGCCATCGTGCGCGCGAGTACCATGGAGATCGGCTACGTGGACTAGAAGCGCAAGATTGCCGGCGAGGATCGCATGCTCATTCCCGACGGCCTGCTGCAGTGCGACACGGGCGTATCGGGCAAGGAGGTCATCGACACCGTGACGCGTGTGGTCGAGGAAGTCGCCGAGGAGCATGGTGCCAACACGGCTGTAGCGCTCGCTAAGGTTAAGGCTGCCGTTGCCGAGAAGGTTGAGGATGACGAGGAGCTGCCGCCTTGGGATATCGTCGATGAGGTCTTTGAGGACGAACCGGTTATCAAGGAGAGCGTGCGCGCGGCACTGACCGAGGAAAAGGTGCCTGAGCGTGTGCCCGTGGAGCGCAAGCAGGTCGAACGTGCGGCGGTGCGCAATCACAAGATCCGTACCGACACGGGTATCGAAATCAGCTTCCCGGCCGAGATGGGTTCGAACTCTGAGTACATCGAGTTTGTCAACGAGTCCAACGGCCTCATCTCCATCGAGCTCAAGAATATCGGCAGCATCGAGAATCGATAAGTTGCGTTACGTCTACAGCGAGAAAGCAAAGGCCGAAGCTCCTTGGGGCTTCGGCCTTCTTGTTTGGGGATGAATTGCCCCGCAGGTTGAGCATAAGTCAGCGAAAACGCGGTTTGTCAAAACCGCGTAACTATTAAAGTTGACGTAAGCCCTCTTCCAGACCGGTCTTGCTATCGGTCTGGGCGTCGCGCATCTTGATGACGCGGGCGGGGACACCGGCCACGACGGCGCCGGCGGGGACGTCTTCGACGCACACGGCGCCGGCGGCAACGACAGCACCCTTGCCCACGCGCACGCCCTCCAGGACCACGGCGTTGGCGCCAATCATGACATCATCCTCGATGATGACAGGCGTGGCGCTCGCGGGCTCAACGACGCCCGCCAACACAGTGCCGGCGCCGATATGGCAGTTCTTACCCACGGTGGCGCGGCCGCCCAGCACGGCGCCCATATCAATCATAGAGCCCTCGCCGATAACGGAGCCGATGTTGATGATGGCACCCATCATGATGACGGCGCGGTCGCCGATCTCGACGCGGTCGCGGATGATTGCGCCCGGCTCGATGCGGGCGTTGATGCCTTTAAGGTCGAGCATGGGGACGGCGGAGTTGCGGCAGTCATTCTCGACGTCGTAGTAGTCGATGGAGTCGGCATTGGCATCGAGGATGGTCTTGAGCTCATCCCAGTCGCCAAAGACGGTCTTGCCACGACGACCGCCGTAGACGTGTGCATTGCCCCACTGGACCTTCATGCCCGGCTTCTCGCGCACGTACAGCTTGACGGGCGTTTTTTTGGGCGCGGTGGCGATGTAGCTGATAATCTCCTGTGCATCCATCTCGGCTGCGTTGCTCATTTGCTATCTCTCCTTTGGGTGGATTCGGTTGATACCTGGTTAGGCGAACATGACCTGGTCAAACGTATAGAAGCCGGGTTCGCGGGTGACGAGCTTCTGCGCGGCTGCCAAGGCGCCGTTGACAAAGATCTGACGGCTCGTGGCGCGGTGGGTGAGCGTGACCTCCTCGTCCTGGCCAAAGAAACTCACCTCGTGCACGCCGGCGACGGTGCCGCCGCGCAGCGAGTGCATGCCGATCTCCTTGGGGTCGCGCGCTCCGCACATGCCCTCACGGCCATAGACGGGGTGGTAGCCTGTCTCGGGCTCGGCTTCGACGACGGCATCGAGCAGCAACTTGGCAGTGCCGCTGGGGGCATCGACCTTTTGGTTATGGTGCGTCTCGACGATTTCGCAGTCAAAGCCGGGCAACTCGCGTGTGGCCTGTGCTACCAGATGACGCAGGGCTGCGATGCCGATGGAGTAATTGCCCGAGTGCATGACGCGGGCGTTCTGACCCAGCTCGCGCAGGCGGTCCATCTGATCGGGTGTGTAGCCCGTGGTGCCCGAGACCAACGCGGCGCCCGTGCGCTCGACATAGGCGACGACGGCATCGAAGGTCACGACGTTCGAGAAGTCGATGATGACGTCGGCTGCCGGGGCGCTCTCGAGCTCGGACAGATCAAAACCGATCTGTCCGACGATATCAAAAACGGGCTGCCCGCCGGCGTCGACAATGCCTTCGGCGGTAGTGCGGATGAGCGAGCCCATGCGGCCCGTTCCCATAATGACGGTCTTAATCAAGCAGACCAGCTCCCTTCAGAGCATCGGTAAGTGCGGCTCGCGTGTCGTCTGCCATGGGGCACAGCGGCATACGGTAGTTTGCCTCGATCATGCCCATCTGGGCGAGCGCTTCCTTGACGGGGATGGGGTTGACCTCGCTAAAGAGGGCATTGATGAGCGGCTGGCCGGCAATTTGGATATCGCGGGCGCGTGCCACGTCACCGTCCAGATAGGCGCGGCACATGTCGTGCACGAGCTGCGGCTGCACGTCGGCCCATACGCTGATGGTACCCGAGGCGCCCAGGCTCATGAGCGGTACGGTAAGCGCGTCCTCGCCCGAGTACATGCGGAAGTCGTCGGACAGCAGGTGGGCGATCTTGGCCGCGTAGGCGACGTTGCCAGAGGCTTCCTTAATACCCATGATGTTAGGATGTGCGGCAAGGCGCTCTACGTTGCGCTCGCTGATTCCGCAGCCGCAGCGGCCGGGGATGTTGTACAGGATGCAGGGGATGTCAACGGCATCGGCGACGGTCTTAAAGTGCTGATAGATACCCTCTTCGTTGGACTTGTTGTAGTAGGGGGTAATGAGCAGCAGACCGTCGGCGCCCAGGCCCTGATAGGTGAGCGACTTGGTGAGCATGGTCTGCGTGGAGTTGGAGCCCGAGCCGGCGATGACGGGGACGCGTCCTGCAACATGCTTGACCACGGCGGCGACGACGGAGTTGTCCTCGTCATCGGTCATCGTGGCGCTCTCGCCGGTGGTGCCCAGGGTGAGAATGGCGTCGGTGCCATTTTGCAAGTGGAAATCGATAAGGCGCTCGAGCGCGTCAAAGTCGACACTGCCGTCCTTTTTAAACGGCGTAACCAGGGCGACGATTGAGCCCTCGAGATTGCGGATGTCCATGTTCTTCTCCTTCGCCTCCGCGATCTGGATGCGTTTGTTCCATTGAGCTGCGACTGCCAGGCGCTCGTCTTCGGCGCGACGGCGGGCACTTTCGGCGCGCGACTTGGCCAGCAGCTCTCGGCCGCACGGCAGCACGTCGAGCGTGGCAAAGTAATCGCCCGGGCGCTCGGCGCGGCGGATGAGGTCGGCCGCGCCATCGGGGCGCAGCAGGACCTCGGCCGAGCGCAGCCGTCCGTTGTAGTTGTAGCCCATGGAGTAGCCATGCGCACCGGTATCGTGGATTACAAGCAGGTCACCCATGTCGATATGCGGCAGCTTGCGATCGATAGCGAACTTGTCGTTGTTCTCGCATAGGTTGCCCGTGATGTCATAGGTGTTCGTGACGGGCGCCGTGGCCTTGTCGGCGCCGCCCGGCTGACCCATCACCGTAATGTGGTGGTAGGCGCCATACATGGCAGGGCGGATCAAATCGACGGCGCTTGCATCGACACCGATATAGTCCTTGTAGATCTGCTTCTCGTGGATAGCCTTGGTGACCAGGCAGCCGTAGGGGCCCATCATAAAGCGGCCCATCTCAGTGCAGATGGCCACATCGCCCATGCCGGCGGGAACCAGGATCTCGTCGTATGCCGCGTGTACTCCCTCGCCGATGGCGCGAATGTCGTTGGCCTGCTGCTCGGGCAGGTAGGGGATGCCGACGCCGCCGGACAGATTGATGAAGGCGACGTGTGCGCCGGTCTCGCGCTCCAGGCGTACAGCAAGCTCAAAGAGGATACGCGCGAGCTCGGGGTAGTAGTCGTTGGTGACGGTGTTGCTGGCAAGGAATGCGTGGATGCCAAAGTCCTCGGCGCCCTTGGCTTTGAGCATGCGGAAGGCCTCGAAGAGCTGCTCGGTGGTCATGCCATATTTGGAGTCGCCTGGGTTGTCCATGATGCCGTTGGAGAGCTGGAACAGGCCGCCTGGATTAAAGCGGCAGCTGACCGTTTTGGGGATGGGTCCCGCAACACGCTCAAAGAACTCGATGTGGCTGATGTCGTCAAAGTTGACGATGGCACCCAGCTTGTCGGCGAGCTCAAAGTCGGCAGCCGGCGTGTCGTTGGACGAGAACATGATGTCGTGTCCCGTGATACCCAGTGAGCGGGCGATCATGAGTTCGGTATAGCTCGAGCAATCGCAGCCGCAGCCGTATTCGTTGAGAATGGAGATGAGCGCCGGGTTGGGGTTGGCCTTGACGGCAAAGTATTCCTTAAAGCCCGGGTTCCATGCAAAGGCGTCGCGCACTTCTTGCATGTTGCGGCGGATGCCCGCCTCGTCGTATAGATGAAACGGCGTGGGGAACTGCTCGACGATATGCTCGAGTGTCTCCTTGTCCACAAACGGCTGCTTGGCCGCATATGCCTCGTTGGGGGTCAATGCCATGTCCCGTAAACCTCGCTATCCAGACGGCGCCATCTGCGCATCGAATCCGCATAGCGTGGACCCAATGTCCGGATAGCGCTCCCGCATTGCTGCAGACAGTCCTGTGGGTGTTTCCCACAGGCCCACCAGGTTGTTCGTGCCCGTAAAACCCAGTTCGGCGGGTTTCGCCTCCCCACGGGGTCAAAGCCTGTCGGCTCGCCCGCGGCTCTTCGTGCCCGCGCCTCTATCAAGTGGTAAAGACCCTATCACGTTGCACTTTACCAAACAAGAGTATTCGTATATAACGTTTAAAAAATGCAGGGATATGCTAGAAACAAGGGCGTCACAATTCTGCATCACAATATTGTGTGAATGGATATGCCCCATGAAAGGATCCTTTATGACCGAGCTCCAAGAACTCCGTCGCTATCGTCGCGACCTGCATCGCATTCCGGAGCTCGACTTCGATCTTCCGCAAACCATCGCCTATATCGAGGGCGTGCTCGCCCCGCTTGCCTGCGAGGTGACCCATCCCTGTCCGAGCTGCGTCTGCGCCTTCTTCGACGCTGGCACGGGCGCCGCGCATGCCACGGCGATTCGCGCCGATATGGACGCGCTTCCCATCGCGGAGGCGACGGGCGCGGCCTTTGCCTCGACACATCCCGGAAAGATGCACGCTTGCGGACACGATGGACACATGGCCATGGCGCTTGCGGCGGCGACCTTTGTCGATCGCACGATTCGTGAGCAACCGGGTGCCATCAAGCGCAACGTGCTCTTTGTGTTCCAGCCGGCCGAGGAGACGACCGGTGGCGCCAAGACAGTTTGTGAGAGTGGGGTGTTTGAGCGCTACGGGGCAGACCGTATCTTCGGGTTCCACGTATGGCCCGACCTGCCTGCGAACACGTTGGTGAGCTGTTCTGGTCCGCTGCTGGCGCGCTCGAGTGAAACGCACGTGCACATTCACGGGACAAGCATCCATATCGCCAAGACTTACGGCGTTCCAGTCGAGGAATCGCACGACGCGGCGCTGGCAGCAGCCAAGTTTTTGGTTGCCGAGCGCGAACTGATGGACGAGTTGGGTGCCGACGAGCCCTGCATTGGCAAGTTCGGCCTGCTGCAGGCCGGCACCGTCTGCAATGCGGTTGCGGGGGAGGCGCATGTCGCTGGCAGCCTGCGCGTGTTTACGGATGACATGTTTGACCGTGCGCGCGAGGGCGTGCGCCGCGTGCTGGACGAGGCCTGCGCCGCAACGGGCTGCACGTACGACCTCGACTTTGCCGAGGGCTATCCGCCAGTCGATAACGACCCCGAGCTGTTTGCCCACATTGCGCCTGCCTTGTCCGAGCTGCAACTCGTGGACGAGCCGCTGCTGATTGCCGAGGATTTCGCGTTCTACCAGCGCCATCTGCCGGGCGTGTTCTTCTTGCTGGGCACGGGCGTTCCTGCCAGTCGGGATAATCCGAGCGACGCCGAGGGCTGCCCTGCCTATGCCACAAGTGCCCTGCATACTGATACCATGCTCTTTGACGAGGAAATCCTACTCAAGGGCCTCGATGTCTATAAACGATTGCTTTTGCTTGCTTAAGTGTCGAAGGATACCTGTCTAGAAAACACGAACAGATGTACGGTATAATAGAGATGTAAGCCTATAGAAACGTTTGACGTTATTAACGTAAGGCGATACTATGATTGCATCATATAAAGATGGAGACACTGAACGCTTTGCAATGGGTACGCGGATTAGGAAGTTCATTCCTTTTGAGCGGGTCGCCTTGAGGAAGATTCGCCAACTGCAGATCTGCGCTTCGCTTGATGATCTTCGCGTTCCGCCAGGCAATCGTCTTGAAGCGTTGAAGGGCGATCGCGCCGGTCAATATAGTATCCGTGTCAATGAGCGCTATCGGGTCTGTTTTGAGTGGAGACAGGGGATGGCTTGGAATGTCGAAATCGTCGATTATCACAAGTGATGAGACTGCGCCCGATTTGCTGCCGCCGGTGACTCCTGGCGAGCTTCTCAAAGAGGAATTTCTTGTCCCTATGGGCATTTCTCAATATCGCCTTGCTAAGGAGACCGGGATTCCGGCTCAACGCATTGGGCAGATTGTCTTGGGGAGGCGTCGTGTGACGGCCGACACCGACCTTCGCCTTTGTCGCTACTTTGGCCTGACGGATGGTTATTGGCTGCGCGCCCAGATAACGTTTGATCTCGAGGCGGAGAAGAGGCGCATCGAACCGGAACTGGATAAGATCATTCCTGTCCAGCAGGCTATCGCATTGTAGTGTTCAAAGATGTTGAGGTTGGAGTGACGATGGGGCGACGCCGACAGACTGCCGTGTATAGTCCGGGTGGATGCGGGTGTGGGTTGCTGCTGCTCCCGGTTATTGCTGTGAGCATTGGCGTGATGTTTGCGCTTGCTGGACTGGCCGCGGCGGCACTCGTGTTGCTGATTGCTGCTATTGGTGTGACGATTTGGCTCTATCGTTGCCGCGAGCAACGTCGTGCCGACGGTAAAACCAATGTTGGATGGACTATCTTTTTGGTCGTCGCCTACCTATTGAGCATCAGTTATTTGGCCTTCTTTATCCTGTTACTTGTGAGCACCTTTACCGGGGAATCCGTCACGGTGGGGTAGGCTTCGATGAGCCTCTTGAGGATGAGGCGAGGGGGCGGACTCTGAATGAACAGCGCTCCACGTCAATATGTTTCATTCGTTGTGTAGCAATCCGAATGCGCAAGCGTTTGGCGTGAGAGTGCCGCCGCCAGCAACACGGGGATGCAGGCCGCGATCGCCAGCCCCATGCCAGCTCATCGCAAAAGCGTGTCAACGTCGCGCTCGACCACGGCCATTTCCTGCTCGAGTTTGTAGGCTCGCTCGATTTTTTACATTGCATCAGTTCTGTTTTTCATAGCGTCAGCTATTGGCTTTACGAGTGGAAATGAAAGTTCTATGGCTATAGCATGGTTATGTCTTGGTTCTTCATTTCTTTGCTTGGGTTCGACTCATAAGAAAAAGAAAAAAATACAGATGATAAAAAATTTCCTGCTTGTATTGTTGGAAAATCGGTATTTCAGGAGGTGTTTTTATGCCACAAATGAATAAGGGAGGAAAATTTATTTTCGGGAAATCACTCATTCGGACGGATGGAACATTGCGGATTCCACCGCAGGCAATGGAAGAATATCACATTGCAGATGAAGGAAAAGTATATCTTTTTACCGGAAGTAAGATTACCGGTGGCTTCTGCGTCACCCGGAAAGGCCTTTTGCATCCGTCAAAGCTTGGTCACATTTTGGACGATACTCCACCGTTGCTTGACTACTCAGCAGGTTCTGGCGAATTTATTAAATACAAGGGGCGTTCCTACTGCTGGATAGAGATTTCACAGGAGGGGCAAATTCTTCTTACGAAGAAAATGATGGACTTTTTGAAGGTGAGACCCGGAATGGAGCTGCTCTCTATCCGCAGCAGCGACATCGCGTTTACGATGGGGGCTAAAGGACCGCTATTGGAAAAAGCAGAAAACTATGACGGTGAAATTCCGCTTTTTTAAGTGTAACAATTCCAGTTTATAAAATTAAGAACGATGTTGGCAAGCCTCGAGGTGTCATCGGCGATGGACACGCGCTTCATGCTCTTCTATATGGCAACCTTAGCTCTCAGCTAATGAATTCAAGTTTAATCCTTCCTACGATGTGCTGTGTGCCGGCACGGTAGCCGGATCGTAGGAAGGATGCATGATGAATAAGCTCGAAAACGAAGTGCTGCTGAGCCGTCGCGCTGCACTGGGCGCATTCGCCACCGTCGCCTTGGGGACTGCCGGTCTTCTTGCCGGTTGTGGTAGCGATAAGGCGACCGTCACCGAGGACGCTGGTGATGGCGACAAGAAGGAAGAGGTGAAGAAGGAAGAGCAGTCTACGACTGACCTGGCGGTTGGTGCGACGGTGACCACGGCTGCCGGTCTTTCCGTCGTTGTCGATTCCGTCCAGCCCGGCCTCACAAATTATGACGGTTCGACCATGACGGGCATTCACGTCACGTACGTCAACAATGGCGATGAGGGCGCAGATTACAACATCTACGACTGGAAGGGCGAGGACGCCAACGGCGCTCAGCAGAATCAGGGTTACTACAGCGAGGGCTCCGATGAGCTACAGTCTGGTACCCTTGCCGCTGGCGGCTCTGTGGCGGGCAATATCTACTTTGATGGCGATATCAAGAAGGCACTGTATTTTGCCAACATGTTTGATAAGTCTGCCACTGCAAGCTGGGTGTTGGCCTAGCATGTCGCTACCGTTGCGCCGTATGGGAGGTGAGGTCGTATGCCCGATAAAAAGCTGACTGACGAGTTACTCAATGAGCTTCTCGACGCGCCAAACATCGATGGCTATATCAAAGAACACGACTTTGCCGCCCCGTCGCTTTCGGACTATCTGAAGCGGCTACTGCAGGAAAAGGGCTTGGAGCGCTCGCGCGTGGTTCGTATGGCCGATCTCAATGAGACCTTTGGCTATCAGATCTTTACCGGTGCGCGTCATCCGAGTCGCAATAAGGTGCTGCAGATTGCCTTTGCGATGGCGCTGACGCTCAAAGAGACCAACCGTGCGCTGACGGCTGCAGGGGTAAGCGTCCTTAACTGCAAGGACCGCCGCGATGCGATTATCATCTTTTGCATCGATCGCGGGTGCAGCCTCCAAAAGGTCAACGAGGAGCTGTATCGCTTTGACGAGGAGACGGTGAGTTAGCGGCTGATATCTGAGCCGGCGGAGCTGCCGAACAACGATGCAAACGAACGGGGCGCGGATGCCGTGGGGTGTCTGCGCCCTGCGCTATGATGGAGGCTATGGATACTCAGACCCCAACATATTCCGATGACGAGCTGACTGCAGCGCTTGCCGAGCACCTGGCGTCGCTCGATCGCGACGACAGCTATCGCGTGGAGCGTGTACTTAAGCGCTCGTCCGTTGAAACAACCGAGCTCGTGTACTTTGAAGGAACCGGCGGTGGTTCGCTCGGCCCCTTTGTCCGTAAACGCATCGATGCTTCGGCTCAAATCGGCGGGGCATACGAGCGTCTGTTTGCCGCCCAGCGGGCAGGCAGGCGTTTTGAGCACCTGCCCAGAATCGTCGATTGTCGTCGTGTGGGCGACGAGCTCAACGTGGTTATGGAATACATCGAAGGGGAGACACTCGGGGCGCTGGTGGACCGTCTGGGAGCCACCCCCGATTATGCGCACGAATTGTATCCTGCCCTATGCGATGCCGTGGGCGAGCTCCACGCCGGTTTTGCAATGGCGGGGGAGACGTCGGCGCCGGTGATCCATCGTGACCTCAAGCCGTCGAATATCATCGTGACGGGTGCCAACTATACGCCTGATGACGGCCTGACATTTTCATCGCTGGTGATTATCGACTTGGGGATCGCCCGCGTATGGCGCGATGGCGCCGATACCGACACCGTCAAGTTTGGCACGCGACCCTATGCGCCGCCCGAGCAGTATGGGTTTGGGCAGACGAGTGTGCGCAGCGACGTCTACGCACTTGGCGCCCTGTTGTTCTTCTGCTTGACGGGAGTCGACCCTAAACCAGGGCTCGACATGCGCGAGCAATGCGAGGCGCGTGGCATTCCCACTCCACTTGCCGATGCCGTCTGCATGTCGATGGCGCTCGACCCGGCCAAGCGTTTTGCGAGTGCGGAGGCGTTGGGACGGGCGACGCACGCAGCATACGACCTGAGTCGTCCCGTGCGGCCTCCTGCGCCTGCGCCTGTCCGTACTCCGGCCTCGGAGACGGTGCTGACGCCCCAAGGGCTCCAGAACCCTGCAGGGCTTCCTAGGCCTGCCGCCTCCGCTGCATGCGGTCTGCTCTCTCGCGTTCCGGAGTCTCTGGGGCGCATTTGGAATACGCTCGTCTGCTTCTCGCTGCTTGTGTTCTTTGTCGGAAGTCACTTTGCCGTCTTTCACCCCACCGGAGCAAACCAAAGCTACCCGACGTGGCTTCTCATAATCGAGTATTTTTTCTTTGTCGATGGCCTTATGGTGCTTATGCATTTTGCGCTGTTCGATAAGCGCCGTCTTCGTCGGCGATTCGCACTGCTCGACAGCTATCGCGGCAAGAAACTCGCGAAACTCTGGCTCAAGGCATTGGGTGTGCTGCTCCTATGCATGATCGTCATAGTCGCGGTTGCCAATGCGACCGGCGTCGTCGATACCTCCGCTACCTAAAAGAAAAGGGCCCCGTTGGGGCCCTTTGCAGTTGCACTTAGATGCGGTTCATCTGAGCGGCGACTTTGTTGTACCAGTCCTGCCACGTGGGCGGGCAGTACTTTTTGGCCGCTGCCGGGGTAAGGGTGGAGCCATAGTTGGCGCCCAGATAGGCAACGTGAGCGGAGATGCCCTCGCTCCAGCTGCCAAAGCTGCGCCAACCGCCGCCACGTGCACTCCAGCCCCAGGCGTTGTAGGAATTGGCGCAATAAGCACCCTTGGTGCTCTCGATGCAGGCGATAGCGGGGGACCAACGGGGGTCGACACCGGTATTCCAAGCGGCGACGGCAAAGTTGTAGCCCTGGCCTGCCATGGGGGAGCCGGCGAGATAATTGTCGATGCGGCTCGTCCACTCATTAATGAACGAATCGTAATCGGAGCTACCGGTATTGGCGTTGTTCACCGTGGTGTCGATGGTGGTGTTGGTGTTGGTGGCCTGGCTGCTGGAATTGCTGCCGCTTACGCCCTCGCCCGAGAGCTTCTCGGCGGCAGCGGCCTTATCGGCCTCAAGCTTGGCAAGCTCAGCGGCATTTTCCTGCTCGGCTTTTGCCTGTGCCTCGCTGCGGAGCTGCTGGGCCTGCGTCAGCGCATCCTCGGCGTTTTTCTGCTCTGCCTCAAGCTGTGACTTGGCCTGTTGGAGCTCGGCCTTGTTCTGCTCGAGTTCGGTTTGCATGTTATTGAGCTCTTCGATCTCGTCGACGCTCGAGCTCGTGATCTGGTTGGTGTATTTGCAGGTCGTGATGAACTCACCCAGGCTCTGCGCGTTGACCAGGAAGCTCACGATGGGATTGGTGCCCTTCTGATACTTGTACAGATCGCGCATGGCGGAGCTTGCCTTGGCCTGCTGCTCGGGAAGCTTGGCCTCGATTTCCTCGATGCTTGCCTCATTGGAGTCAATCTGCTTTTGCAGGTCATCGAGTTTGGTGCGGGCGTCGTTGTAGGCGCTCGTGGCGGCTTCGATCTTCTGCTGGGCTGCGGAAAGCTGGTCCTGCGTTGCCTGCGAGGCGGCATACGCCGCAACGGGGGAGAGCATCGGCGTGGCCGTCAGCGCAACGGCGAGCGCGGCGCTCGTGATGATACGAGCCGGCTTCGACGCAATGAGCGCTGCGGTGCGATGATTCGAATGCTGCATCCAGTCCCTCTGCAATCAATCGTAGGTTATGGTTCGAACGGTATTCTACTACTGCTTTCGACCTCAACTTGAACCTTAGAGGTCCCAAAGGGTCAAGTTGAACTTGAGGCTTTGGCTTTGACCTGCAGTTATGATGAATTGTTGAGAAACCATAGAGTTCAACTTTAACGTTACAGAGCCCTGTTTGAGATGAGTTTTGGGCTGTAAAAGCCATCTCAACGTGGGGTTTTATAACTACAGCGTGCCCCTCTGGCGAGCCTGCTCAATCTCTTCGAGGGCCTCGGCGGGGGTGAACGAACAGGTGCCGTCGCCGAGTTTGATTACCTGGATATCGTCGCCGGCGTAGACCTCTCCGCCCTTTAGTACCACGCCGAAAACGCCCTCGTGGGGAAAGATGCAGTCGCCGGCGAGATAGTAGATGGCACAGCGTGTGTGGCAGACCTTGCCGATTTGGCTGATTTCGACAAGCACCTCGCTGCCAAGCTTGAGCTGTGTGCCCAAGGGGAGCGAGAGCAGGTTGATGCCCCGGGTTGTGAAGTTCTCTCCAAAGTCACCCTTGCGCACATCGAGTCCGCGGGCCTGCGCCGTCTGGATGGACTCTGCGGCCAAAAAGGAAACCTGACGGTGCCAATGCCCGGCGTGTGCGTCGGAGGCGAGGCCAAATTGCTCTATAACGGTGTCGTGTCCATCGGCGACGGGCGACTTGCGCGTGCCCTTGCGTGCCGACGTGTTGATCGAGACGATGCGGGCGGGTCCGTTGTAGGCGTCGTTTGCCGTGCACAGGGGAGCGGTCGCTTTCGCACGTTCCGCCAGCTCGCGCCTCGCGGCATTGAGGATGGGATTATCGGTCGGATGGTCTTGGGGCACGTGTGCGCCTTTCGCTCGAGGATGTCAATACGCTGAATCCTACAACAACGGTAGGTTCATTGCCCATTGTCATACAACGGTGGGCGCCGTCTTCGTGCTGGCCTTCGTGCTGGACGATTACGTCGATTGCCATAGATACGGTGGAGCTTTGGGCGCCGGCGGCTTGGCACGCTAGAATAAATCAGTTGCGCAAAGACCGCCCGTTGTGTGGGCAGTTCATGATAGGAAGTTTCCATGGCATTGCAATTTACAGAGCGCGAGTTCATTCCCGTGCTGCTCGGTGGCGACATCAACGCCTATTCGGTGGCGCGCGCCTTCTACGAGGAGTACCAGGTCAAGAGTCTGGTCTTTGGCAAGTATCAGACGGGTCCCGCGTACCGCAGCCAGATTATCGACTACACGCCCAACGTGGATATCGACACCATGCCCGTGATGCTCAAAACCGTCAACGGCATTGCCCAAGCGCATGCCGACAAGACGATTGTCCTTGTGGGCTGTGGCGATAACTATGTCGCTCTCGTGGCTCAAGCCAAGGATGCTCATGAGCTGGCGGATAACATCGTCGCTCCCTACGCGCCCTACAGCATGCTCGAGCAGTGCCAGAAGAAGGAGATCTTCTACGAGCTGTGCGAGAAGCATGGCGTGCCCTATCCGCACACGTTTACCTTTACCAAGACGATGCTCAATGCCCAGGGTGAGGCGCCTGCCGAAGTGCTCGACCAGATCGATTTTCCTTACCCGATGATTCTGAAGCCTTCTGACGGCATCATGTGGTGGCAGCACGAGTTTGAGGGCCAGAAGAAGGCCTATGAGATTGCCGACCGCGCCGAGCTGGAACAGGTCATTCGCGATTCGTATGCCAGCGGCTACACCGACGACCTGATCTTGCAGGATCGCGTGCCCGGCAACGACGAGTACATGCGCGTGCTCACCAGTTATTCCGACCGCAACGGCAAGGTGCGCATGATGTGCCTGGGTCACGTGCTGCTCGAGGAACATCAGCCCCACGGTGTCGGCAACCATGCCTGTATCATTACCGAGCCCAACGACGAGCTCATGGGCGGCGTGCGCAAGTTGCTCGAGGACCTTCACTTTGTGGGCTATTCCAACTTTGACGTTAAGTACGACGAGCGCGACGGCTCGTTTAAGTTCTTCGATTTCAACACGCGCCAGGGCCGCAGTAACTACTACGTCACTAACAGTGGCTTTAACGTTGCCAAGTATGTGGTGGACGAGTATGTGTTCAACCGTCCATTTGAGCCGGAGTTTGTGACGGCTCAGGACGAGGCCCTGTGGATGGTCGTCCCCATGGGCGTCGTCGACAAGTACGTCAAGGATCCCGAGCTGCGCGCTAAGGTGCATCGCCTGGACAAGGAAGGCAAGGGCGCCGACCCTTCGTTTATGAAGGGCGACTTTGTCTTTAACCGCTGGCTGCGCATGTGGCACACCAAGCTGCGCCACTTTAAGCTGTTCAAGACGTATTACAAGTAGATGAGCGCGGCGCCCGTCCGGTTTGCATCGGGCGGGCGCGGGTATGATACGCGCAATTGCGCAAGCGTCACCAAGGAGGCGGCGATGGAAAAGCTGGGAGTTATCGGCGGCATGGGCGCCGAGGCCACGTCGTATTACTACGACCAGGTGGTGCGTCATACGGCTGCTGCCTGCGATCAGGAACATATCGACATGGTGGTGCTCTCCAAGTCGACCATGCCCGACCGCACGCTGGCCATTAAGACCGGCGAGCATGCCAAGCTGCTGGCGACCATGAAAGAGTGTGTCCAGGCACTCGAGTCGCTGGGCTGTGCGCACATTGCTATTCCCTGCAACACGTCACACTACTTCTACGACCAGATCCAGTCGTTTACGAAGGTGCCGATTATCCACATGCCGCGTGAGTCGGTGCGCTATGCTCTGGCCGGTGCGGTGATGGGGGAGTGCGAGTTCGACCCCAACCTGAGTATGCCGGCCGAGCCGGTGCACAAGATTGGCATCATGGGCACCGACGGAACCGTGGGCGCGGGCGTCTACGGCCGCGAATGTAAGGCTGCGGGTGTTGAGGTTGTCTATCCCAGCGAGAAACGTCAGAACGATGTGATGTCGCTTATCTACGATGATGTGAAGGCCGGACGTGAGCCCGATATGGATAAGTTCGACCGCGTGATGTGGGAGTTCGCCCGTAGCGGCTGCGACCGCGTCATTCTGGCCTGCACCGAGCTCTCGGTGCTGCAAAAGTACCGAGAGATGCCCGAGATCACCCTCGACGCCATGGATGTCCTGGTGCGCGAATCCATCATCCGCAGCGGCGCCCCCTACCGCCTCTAGCTTCCGACCCGCCAAAAAGGGACAGGTTAATTTTGGCAGGTTTTATCTGGGGAAACAGTAAAGGCCTCGGCTCGTGTGGTGCGGGCCGAGGCCTGTTGCGTTGGGGGGGTGCTGTCGGTGGTGAGCTAGAACAGGAAGCCGATGGCGATGAGGGCGATGCTGACGATGAGCACGGCGATGTCCAGACCCTTGATGGGGTAGCGCTTGTACGAGCTGGCGCGCGTACGCAGATAGAAGCCGCGCTGTTCTGCCGCCAAGGCTGTGGCATCGGTCTTGCCCACGCTCGAGATGAGCAGTGGCACGCACAGTGGCAGCATGAGCTTAAGCTTCTTGATGGGGTTCTTGGTGTCGTACTCGACGCCGCGTGCGGTCTGCGCCTCCATGATGGCGTTCATCTCCTGACCAAACACCGGCACAAAGCGCAGCGCCGTGGTAAAGGTGAAGGCATAGCGATACGGTACGTGCAGCACCTCGACGCAGGCGTTGGCAAGGTCGTTGAGCTTGGTCACCATGAGCATGAGGATGAGTGGTAACGCCACACCCAGTAGGCGCAGACAGGCCTTCGATCCTGTGATGAGGCCCGTGTCGGTGATAAAGCCCCACACCACGTTGCCATCGCGCATAAAGGCCAGCTGGAGCACCAGCATGATAAGCGCGAGCGGGATCAGCAACTTGAGCAGCGAGAACAGACGGTCGACGACGCCGGCATAGGCGCCCAGCGCAAGGGTGAGTGCCAAAAAGCCCAGCAGCGCCACGTAGGTGTCGGACAAGAAGATGCCGACGATGATGGCGGCGGCGAGGCCCAGTTTGACGACGGGGTTCAGGCGATGCAGTAGCGTATCGCCCGGCATGTAGTCGATGACGTTAACCACGGTGGACCATCTCCTTGGTAATTCGAACGACATCGGTGACCTCGCTCACCTGCGCAAAAGCGGGCGAGACGGAAGATGCCAGACGGCGCGAGAGTTCAATAACCTGGGGAGGCTCCACGTAGGCACGCCGCATGAGATCGATGTTCGAGAATAGCTCGTGCGTGCGGCCGCGGTCGAGGATGCGACCGTCGGCCATCACCACGATGCGCTCGGCAAAATCCGAGACGACTTCCATATCGTGGCAGACCATGATAACGGCGCAACCACGCTCGGCCATGGTGCGCACCGTTTCCATGACGGTCATGCACTCGCGGTAATCAAGGCCGCTCGTGGGCTCGTCGAGCACGACGATCTTGGGCTCTACGACCACGACAGAGGCGAGTGCCACCATCTGGCGCTGACCGCGCGAAAGCGAGAACGGCGCCTCATCGGCAGGCAGGCCAAAGCGGTCGATGACGAGCTGGGCGCGACGCAGTGCCTCGGCACGGTCGATGCCGGCAAGCTCCAGGCCAAAAGCCACCTCGTCGAGTACGGTGTCCTTGCAGATCTGGCGGTCGGGGTTTTGGAAGAGGGTTGCGACTTCGCGGGCGATGCGGCTCGTGGGAACGGCTGCGGTATCCAGTCCCGTGACGCGCACGCTGCCCGAGGCGGGCTTAAGCAGGCCTGTGAGCAGCTTGGTGAGCGTGGTCTTGCCGGCACCGTTCTGGCCGACGATGCCCACGAGCTCGCCGGGATAGAGGGTCAGGTTGAGGTCGTGGACGGCGGCGCCGCCATTGGGATAGGCAAACTCGACATGGTCGAAGGTGAGTACGGGTTCGGCGTCCTTGGCATGCGGACGCAGCGACGGTGCATGCGGGGAACCGGTGGGCGTCTGGGCTTCGATGGCCGCGTGTGCGGGGTCGACGATGCCCGAAATCAGGCGCTCGGCCTCATCGACATCCAAGCAAGGGGTACCGCTTACCAGGCCATCGGCCTCGAGGCTATTGAAGATGCGCGTGACGCGAGGGCAGTCGACGCCGATGGCACGGAGCTCGTCGGTATGCGCGAAGACCTCGTGTGGCTCGCCCTGCAGCGCGATTTCGCCATGGTTGAGCACGAGCACGCGGCTGCAGTACTCCGAAAGCAGGGCGACCTTTTGCTCAACGACGACGATGGTGATGCCGAGTGCACGGTTGGCCTCACGCAGGGTCTCGAAAACCAGCGTGGAGCTGGCGGGGTCGAGTGCCGCGGTGGGCTCGTCGAGAACCAAGACGCGCGGACGCATGGCGAGAATGGCGGCGATGGCCACTTTTTGCTTCTGTCCGCCCGAGAGGGTGGCGATCTCGCGGTCGCGCAGGTCGCTGATGCCGACGGTCTCGAGCGTTTCGCTCACGCGCTGCTCGATCTGGTCGTGGGGAACGCCAAAGTTCTCGAGGCCAAAGAGCATCTCGTCCTCGACGACCGAAGCGACCATCTGCGTGTCGATATCCTGCAGCACACTGCCGACGATTTGCGACACGTCGGTGAGCGAGACCTCGCAGGTGTCGTGGCCGTCAACCATGACGGACCCAAAGAACGTGCCGGTGTAGTGGTGGGGCACGGCACCCGACAGGCAGGCGGTAAGCGTGGACTTGCCGGCACCCGAGGGCCCGATGATGCCGATGAAATCTCCCTTGTTCACGCTGAGCGAGATGTGGCTGAGCGCCTGCTCGGTCTGCGTGCCATAGGAGAACGAGACATCGTCGACGTTGATGATCGTTTCCATGGATACCTTTCATAGTCATTGGGGACAGTCTTAAATGACCAGTTGTTTAAGACCGTCCCAAAAAAGCTCGTTGTTTGGGACGGTCTTTGGTGGTGAAGCACGGAGACGGCTTTACGAGGGGCCCCAGGTTGGCGCGAAAGAGGAACGAAGCGTACTTGGGTACGCGAGCGACGAATGAACGCCAAGATGGGGTGGCTCGTAAAGCCGAACGGGTTAGTTGAGCCTAAGGGCCTTCTGGATGGGCAAGTAGAGGGCGCCGACCAGAATGGCGTTAAAGACGGCGGTCATGGCGACGACGGGCAGCATAGCGGCGGCGAGCTCGCCGACCACGCCGAGCATGGCCATCTTGATGACCATGAAGATGACGCCGGAGACAAAGGTGGTCAGGAAGGTTGCGACAATGGCGATCGCGGGCTTGACCTGGCCGTTCTTGCCGGCGGCATTGACGATGCCGGCCATGAGCATGGCGGCGATGCCCTCGGCGGCAAAATCAACGAACGGCGAAGTGGTGGTGATCTGGATCACGGCAGCCGAGATGAGGCCAATGACGAGCGCCTGGCCGATGTTGGGGCGAACGACCAGGATGGTGAGGCAGAAGGCCGAGATGATGAACTCGGGGCTGATCATGCCGCCCGAGATGCCTGAGATGGCCTTGCCGACGGTGAAGTTGAGGATGAAGCCGGCGGCGAGCAGGATGGCAAGCAGGACGAGGGCGCGGACATCGAGTTTGCCACGGTCGGCGGTCTGGACGGTGCGGGGCTGGGTGGCGGTGGTGTTCTGAGACATGGTGAAAATCCTTTCGGAATGGGAGTGCAAGAGAAAAGCGGAGGCGCGTGATGCGAATGCGATCGGGCTCGAGATAGAAAAAGGCCCCCGGTCGAAACCGGAGGCCTTCCAATCACCTAGAGCGCAAAAACAGGCGTGAGGGACTCACCGTCGACCGATCGTATTCGCATCACGCCACCACCAGTTGTTGAGAGACTTCATCGCGTTCTTCATGTCGGTGGCTCCTTTCGTGATGCCATGGTACGGTCGCACCTAGTTGCTGTTGCGCTGCACTATAGCACAGCAAAGTGTGTGCGGGGAAATCTTTTTTGAAAAGATTTCAGGCGGGTTTCCCGTCGGTCAAAAGGCGGGTTAAGCGGGCGAGGTGACTCATGTGCCCCGCCCGCTCAGCTAGGACATGAGGGTCTTAGGCCTTCTTGCGACGATAGATCACGTAGACGCAGACACCGATGATGACGACGGCGCCAACGGCCATGGCGGCCATGTTGTTGCCCTCGGACTTCTCCTCGGTGACCTCTTCCTCTTCGGCCTCTGGCTCGGTCACGTCCTCATCGGAAAGGGCCTCGTCGGCGTAGGTGATGGATTCGACCAGGCAGTCGTTGTCGGCATCGTAGTCGCTCGGGACGAACTCCTCGGAGAAATCGCCCTCCTTGAGGTAGTCGCGCATCTCCTCGAGCATGGCCTTGCACTTAACATAGGTGTTCTTGGTTGCAGCCTTGCCGGCCTTGTTGGCCAGGGCGGTACGGGCCTCGGTGCCTTCTTCGGCCTGCATGGCCTCGTCGACGGTCAGGTTCTGCTCGATGAGTTCCTTCTGCAGGGCGTCGAGATAGGCGCGGACGCCGGTGGCGCAGTGGTCGCGGTTCTCATAGGCGAGCGTGTTGATGTCCATGAGGACGTAGTTGATGGAGTTCTTGGGCTCCTCGTTGTTCACGACGTCTTCCTCTTCGCAGTGATCGAAGGAGACATCCTGATCGCTGAAGTAGGGGCTGACCTCGGTGAGCAGTGCGGAGTAGAAGGGGATGGCGACGGAGAATTCGGCGTTGGAGAGCATCTCCCACTGAATGGTCGCGATCTCGGGGTCCATGCCCTGACGGATCTGGAAGGT
>UQIS01000035.1 GCA_900541245.1 uncultured Collinsella sp. | reverse complement strand
GCCGTGCCGCTGTTACCCCCTTTTCTCTGCTGCGTGTTGTTGTGCTGCCTTTTCTGTTCCTTTTGTTTTCGGGCTCCGGTGGGCCTCCCGCCCCTTTGTGGTTTTTGCGCGTTTCGCCGGCCCCAACACGGCTCCCGAACGTCGCCAAGGTCTTCGCCCTGCTTGTCTTGCCAAGGCCCTCCCGGATGAAGATTGAATTGCCTGGCTCATCGCAGCCGAGCGCGACACGGCCTCTACCCGAGACCATCATCTCTACACATAGCCCATCATTCGACAAGAACGCGCAGTTTGTCCTGCATAGGCGCATGGTGTCCCCCTCCGCCGCAAGAGGTGAGCAAAAGAGAGGCTCCCCTCGCCACTACCGGACAAAGGGACCTCTCTGGGGAAACACGCTATAAAACCTTCTTGCCGGGCGGTCGAGTACAGCACCGACGGCGTACCCGTGGAGACCTACCCAGAGCCCGCGCCATTTCAAGTTTCTTGGTCTTCAACGCCACAATCCGATAATCATCCAGCCGTCGAAATGACCTCGTCACAGGCGGCAAGCATCTCCTCGTCATGAGTGACAACGATTACAATATGGTCTCTCTTAATTTCATGAAGCAATTTGATCAGCGCGCCTCGACTCTTCGCATCAAGTGCTGAGGTCGGTTCATCAAAAAGCATAACGTCCGGCGATTTCAACAGCTGTCTCACAATTGCAATCTTTTGCTTCTCGCCGCCGGACACCCCTCCTTTCCCGCCGTCAAGCATCGCCGTTGCCCCGTTCTCCACAGAAGCAACCATTTCGTCTAGCCCCAATATGACAAGCATCCGATTCAGCTTATCCATCTCGTAATCATCAGAAAGCAGCGTAAGATTATCGAGAATCGTCCCCTCAACGATAGGGGGTTCTTGCTCCGTAATGCTGACTCGACACCGCCGCAATGCATATCGATCGATGCAACGCTGTGACACCCCGTTGTAGCGAACGGCCCCTTCTGTGTCATCTGGATATAGCCCCAATATCACTGACAGCAGCGAGCTCTTCCCCGAACCATTCGGCCCCGAGATTCCATATAGCCGACCCCTGGAAAACGCGAGCCCCTCAATGCTTAACGCGACCCTTTCCGCCCCTGGATAACGTAGCTTGATGTTCTCTAGACGGATTTCCTCAATCGGACCAAGCGCCAATTTGCCATTCGCTTCCACCGGGACATCCCAAATTCTTTTCAGCCGCTCATAGCATACGCGATTAGTCTGGTAATCCCTTCCCCAGCCCAACAAATACTGTACCGCTGAGCTTAAGTTCGAATAATATCCAACAGCAGTCACGAGAAAACCAGGCAACAGTCTCCCGCCCATCACTTCAACCGCGCCCACAGCAAGAAGACATCCTTGAGCGGCGGAAGCGACCAACGCGTTGCCAAAGGTAAATCTAGACCCTACTTCCTGATTTGCTCTCATCGTTGGATAGAGCCCATTAAAAGCTTCGACCAGTACAGCGCGGGACCTATCGAACAAAGCATGTTTGCGGATGAAATCAACTTTCTCCAACTGATCTTGTAGACAGGAAAAAAACCTCGCGCTCTGCTCTTGTACGTCAAAACTTCTCTCAAACAGCCTTGCGCGTGAAACCGCATAAAAAGCGGCACTCGCTGCCGCAAGAACAAGGCAGACCACACTCAACTTGATATTCAGGCTACCGAGAACAAACAGGGCGGACAAAAGGGTGATAACGTTGCTTGAAACCCCCACAACCGAGTTGATTACGAAGATGACAAGGTCATTAGCGTCGTGATTGATTTGCTGGTTATAATACGACGCGTTGAAGCCCTCGAAGAATGCCTGGGGAAGGTGCTTCACGTGCTCAAGCGTATCCGCATTTAAGCCGAACCCCGCATGCGACTGAAGGTTGATGTACAGCATCTCTGAGCAATACACTAGTCCCGCTCGAACCGCTTGGACCGCAACCAAAATAAGGCAACAAACGAGAACGGCGGCAAGATCGGCGCTGGCCGGCATCGCTAATCGGTTTACCACTATGCCGGTAAGAAAGGGACCCGCAAGCGCAAGCAGCCCGACCAAAACTGTTACGACAAGATAGGCGTAGAATCGACCGCCCAGTATATATTTTCTACAGAGATTAAGCATCAGCCTCATTTTGCCCCGCACCCCGTTTTGCCGTATTCATCATCTGGGAGAGCAGCATTTTTTGCTCGGCATCATACCGGAAGGAAACGCAACGTTTCCCCTCACCGTTTAAGGCGTGGTTGGGGCACCCTCCCATGCACATGGGAAAAGCAAAGCACTCTTGGCATTCCGGGTCATCCGGCTCATATGCCATCCAGTTAATCATGTTCTTGCTCAACATTGGCGGCTCGAAAATAGTTCCGACCCTCCGCTCCTTCATTCCAATGTCATCCCAGCACTTATACAAATCTCCGACGGGATCAACCACGTACGAGTTGATTCCAACGGCGCAACATATCCCGAAATTCGTCCCACCAAAAGGTTGAACTTTGAAGCCCCGCGCAATTGCCCTTTTATAAAACTCAGTCTCCTCATACGAGAACTCTTTTACAGTAAAGCAGTGGCTGTCGTTCGCACATACCTGATTGATATCGTCAACAGGGGCTAAATAGAAGTGAACCTTATTCATCAGGCCATTTAGCTCGAGATAATCCAATAGCTCTTGAGCGGCCTCGATGTTGGTCTTGTCGACGTTGCTCCTTATCGAAATATCGATGATGTCGGCACACTCTTTGACGTTCTTGAGAATACGTTCGTATGTAGGGCTTCCATCGTGAAGAATCCTTCTCGAATCGTGATCCGACTTCGATCCATCTATAGTCACTTGCGCGCTCGTCACACCACATGCCGCGAGCCTCCTTGCAACATCAGGCGTCAGCAGATAGCCATTTGTCACTATCGATGCGGAATATTCACACGTTGGCCCCACGACATCTTTCAGATCCGACGTAATCCGTTCGATCATCTTCATTCCGAGCAGAGGCTCGCCGCCGTACCATCCAACTGAGAGACTTGCGATACCAGGATAGTAATCTTTCACGAACTTGGAGAGCTGTGTCAAAACCTCCTCGCCCATCGTCGTGTACGCCTGTCCCTTTTCATAGCAGTAGGGACAGCAAAAGTTGCAAGCCATCGTTGGCGCAATGGTAAGGGACAGAGCAGTATTCGCAAAGCGCGCGGCGCGACTTTGCAACCTGATCTCCCCAAGCTCGTCCCTCTCCTCATTGACTAGGATGCCTCCCCTTATCAGCTCCGCGACAAGATCATCGGCATCCCGAACGTCCCCTTCTTGAATCCTTTTGAATTTCTGCGCGTATTCCGGATTTAACGACAGGATGCCGCCGGTTCGCGCATTCATGATAAGAAGACTTCCGTTATGTTCATGCACCACATTAAATTGCGACAGTTTCACTTCGCACCATCTCCATTTCCAATCAAATCCATATCGACCCTCAGACGCTGCGCATACGCCAGCGCACTACCTTCTTCGATAAAAACTGCACGAAAGCAGCAATAGACATGCGAGCGACACGATGACCGCATGGCCGCATGCAGCCATCAGGACCGTCCCGCCGGCAGCCCCGCACGCCCTCATCCAATAAGCCATGTGAACCGGGGGTAAAACGGTTGGGAAACTCATCGCGATAACAAGGCCCGCGAACGTTGCGACCAGCAAGGCTCCCGACACAAGAGATCTGATCCTGAACACCTCATATGCAACCGCAACCATCAGCGTATAAGCGGCGTCTATAACGATATTCGACAGGAGTGCCGAGGTCACATTACCAACCGTAAGGCTGTCTAGACCGCTTCCGGAGCACACGGCAAAGACCGCAGCGACACCGAGAGTAAACACGATGTAGGGGCACAGCGTATACACTTCGCAAGCCAATGTCTTTGCCGCAAACAGCTGCCAGCTGCGGAAGCCCCGAGCAATCGAAACTCCCCTTGCCGACACGCTCGTCGCATCACCGAATAGCGTCCCCGCCACAACAACAGAGACGATTGGGAAGAACACCGTATGCGCCATGGAGACGACACTTAGCCAGGAAGAGATACCCGTTGGCCCAACCCCTATCGAGAAAAGATAGCCCGGATCGGCGGAAAAGCCAAAGAACTGGCCCTCTCCCCCTGCGGAGACCCATGCGCCGGACCCGGCAAACACATAAATCCCCGCGATGCCCAAATACATCAGCGCTATTATCACGGCGAGTTTCATTCTCCTTGCGCGGAACAGTTCCGCCCTGACCGACATCCCAAGATTCATCGAACCGCCGTCCTTACAAATAGCGAGACGAGCGCAACTCCAACCGACACAAGCACAGTGCCGCCCGCATACAGCAAAACCTGAATTACACCAACATTCTGCATACTCAGGGAACACAGGTTCATCAGGTAATACACAGGCGAGAGCATGAGCAGCAAGCTGGGCTGACCGCTTCCGTATGTACTTGGGAACCACACCATCACAAATGTCGAAACCGCTATTGCAACGACGCTGCTCGCCACCACACTCCTCGTGAGCAAATACAGGGCGAAGGTAGCGGCGTACATCGAAATGAGCAGCAGCGCGATCATCAGCGCAATCGATACAAATTGGGCAAACCCTGAGCACGAGGCCCCAACGTCCCATTGGGCCATCTTGGTTAAATACAGCGCAGTCGTAGAAAGAAGATACACGGCACCGACCAGAGTGCAGTTCACCAACAGCTTCGTGATCACAATCGCCGCCTGCGACACCCCTCGCGATCTCGATACGGCGTAAGCCACGGATTCAAAGTCTCTCGACGTAGCGTAAACCGCGTAGAGAATCGTCACCGGAATCCAGACCACTGTAGACGCAAAAGACGTCCGGGCAACAGAGCCCAAAACGTCCCCTGCATCCACTAGGTTTCCAATAAAACCTATAGCCCCTCCAAGCGTATACGGGTCATCACCGGCGACCATGATCAGCACCTCAGACGAAGTCGCAGCCGCAACCACATACAGCACAGCAGCAAGCGCAATCATCAGAGCGGTCGCCGGGTGCCTGGCGAGCAACCATACCTCGCTCCGAAAAGCTGAGATGAACTCGCGTTTCATCACAGCTCGCTCTCTCGACCGATGAGCTCCGAATAAAACTCCTCAAGGCTCTTCCTATGAGAATACGCCTCCGCAACCCTCACACCTGCGGTCGAGAGCGCTTCGATTGCAATGCCCCGCCCTTCCTTTTTCTCCTCATAGCGCATAAGGACGCTGCCGTCCGGCAGAAAAGAATGTGAGGTCTCATCTCCGAGAACCGATCTCGTTCGCTCCAGATCGTCCACATGCAACACGAAACCACCGCGGCATGACTTTTCCAGCTGAGGTGCGGTCATCCTTCGAATGAGGCGACCATGACTTATGAAGAGGTAATCAGTTGCCAGCTTGTGCATCTCCTCAAGATTGTGGCTGGATACGAGAATCGTTTTACCTTGATCTTTGTTAAGATGCGTAAGGATTTTTCTTACTTCGACTATCCCCATCGGATCCAGGCCGTTTGTCGGCTCGTCCAGGATCAACAGCTCCGGATCGCCCAGCAACGCTATGGCCAGATCGAGACGCCTCCTCATTCCCATTGAGAAGTTCTTCACTTTCTTCCCGCCGGCCTCCCCCAAACCGACGGTTGATAACACACCGTCGATGGAACGATCGGTGGGAAGCCCCCACTCAATACAGCGAACGACCAAGTTGTCTCGCGCGGTCAGATTAGGATACGAAGCATTGAGGTCGGGCATATAACCCAGCCTTTCCCTGCAGCTCCGTATTTCACGTCTCCCGGTTTGCCCAAACATCGAGATCGTTCCTGACGATGGCTCCGAAAGCCCCGTGATCAATCGAATTAACGTGCTCTTGCCGGCACCATTCTCCCCAATGAGTGCACACAGCTCGCCTTCCATTAAAGAGAACGAGACTGATTTAACCGCTTCAAACCCGCCATATCTCTTGGATATGGCACGCAATTCAACTGGGACTTCCCGCATGGACGACATCCTCCCCGTCAATAAAAAGGGACGACATGGCAATTGTGCGGGGTTATAGGTAACGTCGGTTCGCCCCCCCATATTGCAATGCCACATCGCCCCTCAGGCGCTGCTGGCCAAAATATCTTTGAACAGTCTGTGCACGCCGTACGGCGTGCACTATCCGCTAAAAGCGGATAGTGCACTCCTGTGAAGAACACTTGGTGCTGCAGCTGCCGTGCGCGTAAAAGAAGCAATTGTTGCACATGGGCTCAGCCCCGGCTGACGGCTCGGTAATCCATTCCATTTCATTCCCCTCCTTTCGCGGTAGAAAGCCAGTTCATCTCTGCCCCCTAGAAACGGAACGTGCAGGACTGATTGGGGCACCTCTTCGTGCATCCCCCGTGCGCGTAGAAGAAGCAGTTGCCGCACGCGGGTGCAACGCCTTCCTCCGGCTCGTTAATCCAATCCATCTCTCCCTCCTTTCCTTGCATACCGAATTGATAATGTTATTCTAATTCGATATGTATCATATTTCAATATAAGCTTATTTATATATTACACAAGGTAAGCACCCCCCCTGCATCCAGCACAGGAAATGACTCTCTCGTTCCCCAGTGACGCGGCGAGAAATACAGGCCACTGCAGGACGTTGAATGAACAGCCCGTGAAAACCGTTGTTTTCACGGGCTGCACCTGCTCAATACTTTTTTATTCTCCAGCCTCAGTCGTCTCTAAGATCGACCACGTAAACATGATCTGACTCCAGGACCGGGTCATCACCCGTCGCGGTCGCCCTGCTCAGCGCGTTGCGGGCGCGCCGCGTCGCCAGTTCCTCAAGTTCTCTTTCGTTGACGCGCTTAATAAGATCGCCAGGCTGGCAATCAAGCTCTACGCAAATATCCAGCAATGTCTTTAACCTAATTGCCTTCACCTTGCCATTTCGTATTTTTGAGATACTTGCCGGTGTGTGCCCGGTCGCCCGAATGATATCCGTACTCGTCTTTCCGCGTCGAAGCAATAAGCTTTCAAGCTCAATAATCAGATAGTCCATGCCGCCCCTCACACCAAATCCTCGGTCTGGTCTTGAAGCAGAGCTCCGTAGCGCCATATCGCAGAAATCGAGAAGCAGCAAACGGCCCCCAGCACAGCACCAATATCTATAGGCAGGGCCAGGTTTTCAAACATCGAATAGGCGTTCCCCAGCAAGTCGAAGGGGCCAATCACTATCGAAAGAAACCCCGGAGAAAACAAGAGGTCACCTATTGCTGCTGCAACAAACAGCCACCCGATAATCGAGATTCTTCGAGCATGCGAAAGGGTAAAGGGCGATTCGCCATGAGCCATGTCCATGCTGATTCCCCGCAGGGTCCATGTGGCCCCTCCGGAAATCAGAAGATACATCAAAGGAACCACTACGGAAACCGTCTTTGATGGATCATATAGGTTTCCTTGAGCAGCCATAAGCCCAATGGAAATAACCACCACCACCGAACAGCAACACACCGCTATAAACAGCGCCGTAAACAGAATCCCAAGCCTTCTTCCGAGAGTCATCATCTTCTGGATGGACTTATCGATCTTCTGGGCGCTATTCACCACAGCTCCTCCTAAAACAATCAGAGGTCTTCTTACTTACTGTTTTTCCTACATTGTAACGAACTCGATAAGAAGAGGGTCGCTTCACGCCGCGCAATCCCGAACTCCAAGCGTTTCTCATCAGCATTGCCCATCTTTCGAGTCGAAATTCAAATCCAGTTTCTTATCGCATGCCAAAATCAAATCCTGATCGTGGCTTACAACAAGAATTAGCTGATTAAAGGGGTTTCGAGAGACATACTCCGTGAACTCCCGACGGCTTTCTTCGTCTAAATCATTCGTCGGCTCGTCAAACACAAGCACTTCCGGTTGCCTGCAAAGTGCTGAGATTATCCTTAGCTTCCGATACTCTCCACCAGAAAGGTCCCTACAATTCTTACCTTTTAACGATTCGACGGTTCGGCAGAAACTCGGCACAAGCTCGCAGAGATGCTCGCCCGTTCCCCGAATCGATGCCCTCTCAAGATAGTGTTCCACCGTTTCATTCGGAATAAAGAGCTTTTGCGGGCACACCGCAAACAGGTCATGTCGGATCGTCTCCATATCGAGCTCTTCATATGGCACCGACCCCAAAGCCCGATGTCCCCCAGCAGAATATAGTCCAAGAAGCACCTTCAGAAACGTGCTTTTGCCGCATCCGTTCGGCCCGGTAATGGCATAGGTTTCCCCCTCTCGACGTCCACGGAGAGATCGCGGTACAAGTAGGGCTTTCCCGCGTATCGGTACGCGATGTTGGACAACGATATGCTCTCCACGTGCCCAACCGTGAGGGTGCCGCGGTCCTCGGCGTCCTCCGTCAGAGCCCCCAATCGGTCGAACGAGGCCCTTGCGTCCTGATACGATTTGAAATAATTCAAATAATATTTGAAGCATCCGAACGCCATCGAGTAATACGAGTTCACCATTGTGAACTCGCCAATGCTCATTCTTCCGCTTAATATTTCCATTCCGGAGATCACAAGCAACGCTCCCCGGAACACAGATGAGATCAGGCCGTCGCTCGAGGTGGCCAGATTCGAGACCCTACTTGCTTTCATGTAAATCGGGTAGTACCCCTCGAATACCCCTTTGAGCGTCCGAGCGCTCTGGTCATATGCGCCATCGCACTTAATGTCAAACAACTGCGACAGCTCGCCGCTCACGGACGCGAAAAGCTTGCTCAACCCCTCCTTGTTCGCAAGCGAGCTGTTGTACAGCGGCTTTTTCAACGCCCTGAATAAAATGAAGTACGCAACAAGCGAACATGCACTTAACACCAGGAACACCGGATTGATCGAAAACAGGATGATGCATATCAACACAACCAGAACGACGTTAAGCCCGATCGTTAGGAAGTTGTTCACGACAAACGATGGCACCGCATTCGAATCCGCATACACCCTCTGCGTTGTATAGGATGGATCCGCCTGCTCCCCCTTTTCCAGGGGCCCCGTTCAAACGACTCACACGTGGTCCCCATCAGTCTCGTCGTCATCTCCAAGATGACGCGCGATACGTTCACGCCCATCGCATACGACATGAAGGAGGCCGATATCCCTATGCCCGCAACAAAGGCCGCAAACCATACGACGCGAGATGGGTCCCTATTCGTCACGAGAAAGTCTACAAACCCACCGTTTAAGGCGGGCATG
Source organism: uncultured Collinsella sp. (assembly GCA_900541245.1). GTDB lineage: Bacteria > Actinomycetota > Coriobacteriia > Coriobacteriales > Coriobacteriaceae > Collinsella. The sequence continues at coordinate 17,935 of UQIS01000035.1, read as the reverse complement.
ATGCACGAGAGAGCGAAATTAACCAGCATGAGAATCACGAAAAGCCGTGACCCTTTACACCGAAACAACTCGTGAACCGTCTTCTTAAACATGCCAGCTCCCATCAAGCGGCCTTTTATCCAAAACTGAATATGTTCGCCGCTTAATCGCTCCCATATATCCCTTGTTGTTAATCCTTGCTCAAGACACTATCTCGGGCTGCGGTGCCCAGGATTCCATTTCACCTTTATATACATACGAATAGGCCCCCTATTTGCATAGGCAAGCGCGGCGATTATAACGGCAGCCACCATCAGGCCGAGAATAGCCCTTTTGTCCGGAAAAAGGGACGAGAGAAAAAGGCATATTGCGGAGAAAACTACAGACGCCCCCACCACTCGGTTTGCGCCTAGAGACTCGGCCGTCCGCTTTGCCTCCTCTAAACGCTCTCCCGATAGCAATGACATTCCGGCAAGCAATCCCGTGAGCTTGCCTCGATATATCATTATTCCGAACACCAGCAGCAGGCATGACCCCACCATTGGAACCACAACGTCCGACATCGCCATCACTCCAGTCCATTCCTTGTCATCGAATCCTTGCGGCGGCTCAGCGCATCTGGCGTCAAATGCAACCTCGTGTCAAACGGACTGCTCGCAAGCTCAATTACTTTGCATGAGCTCGAACATACCGGTTTAAACGGCATACAGTTTAGCCTCGATGGCCTACGTGATTCTCATGAACATATGCGGGGGTTCCCGGGGCTATACGACCGGGTACTAGACGCCATCGATATCACGCTGAACGAAACTTCGCTGCACCTTTCGATTGCCTTTTGTCCAACATCATTTAATGTCGACGATTTCAAACCAGTTTGCACGATGCTCCGGGACAAGCTGAAATCGTCGAGCAGGACCGACCGAATTGGCCTTCGAGTCAGCCACTTATGCTCCTCGGCAGAGCCCGAAAAAACCGCACAATTCGCCCTTCAAATAATCAATACCGTCGGTTGGTCAACACGATCAACGACCTTCGATACGATCCAGGCTATCGAGGCTACTTCATGTTTGAGTGGGGCGACCCCATCGACCACTTGGTCAGATTCCCCCAGCTGCAGATGCAATTTGACCAAGTGGCCATCCACGCCAATGGCGATATCGTCGTATCCCCCTATATACCTCTCATCATTGGAAACGTTCGCAAACACAGTCTTCAGGAATACTACGATGCCGGAATGGCAACCGTTTGGGATAAACCCGTTATTACCGCGTTGGCCAATCGCATGCACTCGATTGACGAGATGGAAGAGATCTCATCGTTGATTGCAGACATCAATATGGACGGCGACCTCTATATCGACCTAATCGATGACGATCTAGGCGACCTGAGCGTCCTGTCCCAACTCTAAGGAGATGTTCCCATGTACGAGACCCCAGAAGTAGAGAAGATGGATTCCAAAACCGGCCCCATTCCCGTTGTAGTCAACTTCGCAGCCGTCGTGGATAACGTAGTTGCAGCCGTCTACGATGCCGTCGTTGCGGCCTACGCATTCTGGTACTCGGCAGATAACGACGGCACCGGGGCAAGTACGGCACAAAACTAGTCGCCAACCCATCGAGCAATCACCTCGCCTATCGCTGCATGCGATTGACTGCGCAGCCCTAGCCAACGCCCAGAGCGCCTTGAAGAGCTGCTTGTAAAATTCGCTCATTCAACAACGCGATCTCTTCACCAATCTCGGCCGGCCCGACAGAACTGCACACCAGTCGGACCGGCCAGACCCATAAAACGCTGCGTCCCGTCCACACCACACCTCACGAAACTCGCACTGCCACCACATGGGCGATTCGCGCCTCGATGTTGCGGCGCGATACTATCACGAATAGTCCCCGTCCAACAAGGCTATCCCTTCCACAGGCGTTTCAACTGTCAGTGGTAGCATTAAACTGAACGGTGAAAAATACACTAACACTAACAGCGGAGATGACGACGTCGATGCCCTTCATGCAGCTGAGCACGTCCATCGTCGGCTTCCATCGGGGCTGTTCCGACTGGGACTCCACCTTGGATTCCAGGTCCTTCTTCTCGTCTACCGCCCGCTTGACGCGCTCCTTATAGCAGTCGAGGGTCTGCTGGGCCGTGGGGTCGGCCATCTCCGCGGCTTCGATCCAGGCCCAGTGCGCCCTGGTCCACGTCCCGAGCCTCCTTCTCTGGTCGTCTCCGCCGGGGTGGCACTGCCCATTCCTGGGCAGGTACTTGGAGAGGCGCTGCTTGACGGTAACACGGTAACCTCTCCCGGGCATCGGCGGGGGCCTGGGAGAGGTCCCTGGCGCCCTCGCACTCGCAGTCGGGGACGTGGACCTCGACGATTTCGTGCAGTGCGAGCTGCTTGGCCGAAAACTCGGCGTCGCGCTTGTCGGTCTTGCGTCGCTTGTCGGCCGCGGGCCTCTGCATCTTGGAGACCGCGCCGATGACGCAGTCCACGCCGAGGCAGCGCGGCTCCCTGCAGAAGGGAAAGCCGGTGACGCCGGACTCGTAGACTGCCCCGGGCGACTCGATAGAAAGGATCGAGTCGGCGACGGAGGCGGGGTCGTAGGAGAAGGGGCTTCCCGCCGATCTCGCCCGTGAACGGATTGAAGGCGCATCCTTTGATGCTGCGGGCGTGCACCTCAAGGCCAATAGAGGCAACATGTGGCATTGTGAGCCAGTCTCGCATTGTGGCAACCTGGCTGGCTGCCGGATTTTAATGACGACGACCATTGTCAGCCTTGGCCCACGAATCAAAAGACGATACGAAGCAGGGGCTCACATTGTTCTGCTCATATCGTCTTTATGGCGCACTACCATTCACCGAAATTCGGCAACTTTTTCATTCTCTATATACATGTTTAAACAACATGTTCTACAATAGGGACAATAGAAATGGAAACTCGGGACGAGCCGTCTATCCATCTACGGCGCAGCCCCTTATTCAAAAGGACGGTGAGTGCATCCATGGAGCGTGCAAGCGGTGTTCTGATGCCCGTTTCGTCATTGCCCGGACCATACGGAATCGGCGGCTTTGGCTGGAATGCCTACGACTTCGTCGATTTTCTCGCCTCGTGCAAACAACATTACTGGCAGATTCTGCCCCTTACGACGACCAGCTATGGCGATTCGCCCTATCAGTCGTTCTCGGCCCGCGCAGGCAACCCCAGCTTTATCGACTTTGCCGAGCTTATCGAGGCAGGGTATCTGGAGCAGCGCGATATCGACGGCGTGTATCTGGGATCTGACCCCAGCAATGTCGACTACGGTGCTATCTTTGGCGGCCGCCGTCAGATTCTCGACCGCGCCGCCGAGCGCTTTGCTGCCGACAAGCCGGCCGATTTCGATGACTTTATCCAGGCCAACGAGGACTGGCTCATCCCCTACTGTGAGTTCATGACCGTCAAAGAGGAGTGCGGTCTCAAGGCGTTTTGGGAGTGGCCCGCGGAGCTCCGCACCCGCGGTGAGGCTTCCGCCAAGGTCTGCGCCGACCATCCGGCGCGTATGCTCTACCACCAGATGACGCAGTACTTCTTCGATCGCCAGTGGAGCCGCCTCAAGGCCTATGCCAACGAGCGCGACATTCTCATCATCGGCGACCTGCCCATCTATGTCTCGCGTGACTCCGTCGAGATGTGGGCGACGCCTGAGCTCTTTAAGATCGACGCCGCCGGCAATCCCGTGAGCGTCGCCGGCACGCCGCCCGACCAGTTCTCGACCACCGGCCAGTACTGGGGCAACCCCATCTACGACTGGGACGCCATGGAGTCCGACGGCTTCTCCTGGTGGGAGGGCCGCATTCGCGCCGCCCTCGACATGTACGACGTCATCCGCCTGGATCACTTCCGCGGCTTCGAGGCCTATTGGGAGGTGCCGTTCTCCTCGCCCGATTCGTCCTACGGTTCGTGGACGCAGGGTCCCGGCCTCAAGTTCTTCAAGACGCTCGAGGAAAAGCTCGGCACGCTGCCCATCATCGCCGAGGACCTGGGCTTCCTCACCCCCGGCGTCATCGACATGCGCGACAACTCGGGCTTCCCCGGCATGAAGATCCTGCAGTTTGCCTTTGAGGGCACCAACTCGTACTACCTGCCGCATAACTACATCGCCAACACCGTCGCCTATGTGGGCACCCACGACAACGAGACGGCGCGCGGTTGGTTTGAGGGAACGGCCACCCCCCGTCAGCGCGAGCAGGCAGCCCTGTACACCCATCAGCAGGCCGGCGAACCCATGGCAGATGCACTCAACCGCACCATCGCCGCCAGCGTGAGCGACACGTGCATCTACACCATGCAGGACCTGCTCAACTTGGGCAACGAGGCGCGCATCAACACCCCTGCCACGCTGGGCGGCAACTGGACCTGGCGCATGCTCGACGGCGCCATCACCCGCGAGCTCGAGCACAAACTCACCGACTGGACCGAGACCTACTTCCGCATCCCGTCGGAAGCCGAAATCGAGCTTCCTCAATAGGAGCTACCGCGCCCGACCCCTCCCCACCGTGCGGACGCGCTTGCTTTTCCCGCGTGAGGCCACCCCAATCCCCTCGCGCGGGCTTCTTATGAATTGCAGACATGAAACAACCCATCACAGGAGAAAACATGCCCCAAATTAACCTCATGGAACTCGCCGAGCAGTCTTTTGGCACCTCGCTCGAGCAGCTCGACGACCGTCGCATTTACAAGCTGCTGGTCAAACTCGTGCAGGAGCGCTCCGCCGCCTGCCCGCTCAACAACGGCAAGAAAAAGCTCTATTACATTTCCGCCGAATTTTTGATCGGCAAGCTGCTCATCAACAACATGATCGACCTCGGCATCTACGACGAGGTTAAGGACCAGCTCACCGCCGCAGGTCACGACCTCAACAAGATCGAGGAATTCGAGGTCGAGCCGTCACTCGGCAACGGCGGCCTGGGCCGCTTGGCCGCATGCTTCCTGGATTCCATCGCCACGCTGGGCTTGACCGGCGATGGCGTGGGCCTCAACTATCACTACGGTCTGTTCCGTCAGCGCTTTGTCGACAACCAGCAGAAGGCCGTCCCCGACGAGTGGCTCGGTGAGCAGGACATCCTAGTCGACGATGACCACTCCTACACCGTCGAGTTCGGCGATTTTGCCGTTACCTCCAAGCTCGTCAACATCGATGTGCCCGGTTACGGCCAGTCCACCAAGAACCGCCTGCGCCTGTTCGACCTGGCGAGCGTCGACGACGGCCTGGTCCCCGGCAGTTCCATCGACTTCGACAAGACCGAGATCGCCAAGAACCTCACCTTGTTCCTCTACCCCGACGATTCCGACGAGCAGGGCCGCCTACTTCGCATCTATCAGGAGTACTTCATGGTAAGCAACGCCGCCCAGCTCCTGATCGACGAGGCCGTCGAGCGCGGCAGCAACCTGCACGATCTGGCCGATTACGCCGTTGTCCAGATCAACGACACGCACCCCACCATGGTCATTCCCGAGCTCATTCGCTTGCTCACCACCGAGCATGGCATCGAGTTTGACGAGGCCGTGACCATCGTACGCTCCATGGTTGCCTACACTAACCACACGATTCTTGCCGAGGCGCTCGAGAAGTGGCCGCTCGCCAGCCTACAGAAGGTCTCCCCTGCCATCGCCGACATTATCGTCAAGCTCGATGAGATCGCGAAGGCCGAGCACGATGACCCGCGCGTCGACATCATCGACAAACACGATACCGTCCACATGGCCCACATGGACATCCACTTTGGCTTCTCCATCAACGGCGTAGCCGCCCTCCACACCAAGATCCTGGAGGACACCGAGCTTCATCCGTTCTACGAGATCTATCCCAAGAAGTTCTCCAACAAGACCAACGGCATCACCTTCCGCCGCTGGATCCATGGGGCCAACCCCGCGCTCGCCAGCCTGCTCGACGATGTGATCGGCACCGACTGGCGCAGCACCGGCGATCTGAGCAAACTCGCCAAGTTCGCCGACGACAAGGACGTTCTTGAGCGCCTGGCCGCCACCAAGGTCGAGGCCAAGGCCATCATGCGCCAGTTCATGGCGCTCGAGCAGGGCGTGACCATTCCCTCCAACGCCATCATCGACGTCCAGGTCAAGCGCATCCACGAGTACAAGCGCCAGCAGATGCTCGCGCTCTACATCATCTGGAAGTACCTCGATATCAAGAACGGCAACAGACCTAAGCACCCCGTCACCATCATCTTTGGCGGCAAGGCGGCGCCTGCCTACACTATCGCGCAGGACATCATCCATCTGATCTTGACGCTGTCGCAGTGGATTGCAAACGACCCCGACGTGGCTCCCTACCTGCAGGTTGTCATGATCGAGAACTACAACGTCACCGCCGCCGAGCGCGTGATCCCCGCCGCTGACATCTCCGAGCAGATCAGCCTGGCCTCCAAGGAGGCGAGCGGCACCTCCAACATGAAGTTCATGCTCAACGGCGCCCTAACCCTGTGCACGCTCGACGGTGCCAACGTGGAGATTGCCGAGCTCGTGGGCGACGAGAACATCTACACCTTTGGCGCCTCGTCCAAACAGGTCGAGCAGCTCTATGCCGACGGCACCTATGACGCCGGTGTGCTCTACCGCAAGCCCGGCATTAAACTGCTGGTGGACTTCATCACCAACCCGGCCTTTATGGCGACCGGCAATGCCGAGCGCCTGCAGCGCCTGCACGATGACATTAAGGGCAAGGACTGGTTTATGGCCCTGCTCGACATTGAGGAGTACATCCAGACCAAGGAGCGCGTGCTGGCCGACTACGAGGACCAGGACGCCTGGATGCGCAAGGCGCTCATCAATATCGCCAACGCCGGCACCTTCTCGTCCGACCGCACCATCTCCCAGTACAACGACGAGATCTGGCACCTGAACTAATTTCACTTCCCTTACCCATCCTCTTGAGAAACGGAGTCGTGGCAACACGGCTCCGTTTTTTGTGCCCGCACGTTATCCTGTGACCCGACTCGACCGAAGAATCTCGATCTGTAACAGCTACTCGGTAAAAACGGCCCCAGCTGTTACAGATTGAGACATACCGGCCCCTCCCCTTGGGTTTATCTCAATCTGTAACATCTAACGTCCGAAATCGGCCCTACCCGTTACAGATCGAGACAAACGACCGGTCAGACAATCCCAGCACAAAGAAAGGCTCCCCTCTCGCCCAGTGGACGGGAGGGGAGCCTTATATGTGACCGCGGCAAAAGGATGGCAATACCGCAGTCGCCCAAAGGGAGGGCCCGGATGCACCAGGCCTAGATAAGGTTCTTGCCAGAGACCTTATCGAAGAGGTGGGTCGCGTTCTTCTCGAACTTGAACCAGATGGGGTCGCCCGCCTTGAGCGCGCCCTTGGCCTCAAGGTCGACAACGGGAATGATCAGGACGAACTGGCCATCGGGAGCGGTCACGTGGACATGCTCGGTCGAACCCATGAGCTCGGTCACCTCGACGGTGCCCTGGAGCGCACCCTCCTCGCCCTTGTCGGCAAGCAGAATCTGCTCGGGGCGCACGCCGGCCGTAATCTCCTTCACGTCGCCGTCGTCCCAGTTGAGGGCAAGCTGAGCGCAGGTCTCGGGAGCGAGCGCCACGTTCATATCCTCGGTCTTGACGGTAAAGCCGTCGCCCGAGCGCACCAGTTGGGCATCGAAGAAGTTCATCTGCGGCACGCCGATAAAACCGGCGACGAAGATGTTCGCGGGATGGCTGAAAACCTCCTGCGGCGTGGCGATCTGCTGGACGACGCCGTCCTTCATGACCACGATGCGATCGCCGAGGGTCATGGCTTCGGTCTGGTCGTGGGTGACGTAGATGAACGTGCCCTTGATCTCGTGGCGCAGCTTGATGAGCTCGGCACGCATCTGGTTACGCAGCTTGGCGTCCAGGTTGGACAGCGGCTCGTCCATCAGGAAGACCTTGGGGTCACGCACGATGGCGCGGCCGATGGCGACGCGCTGACGCTGACCGCCGGAGAGCGCCTTGGGCTTACGGTCGAGGTACTCGGTGATACCCAAGATCTCGGCAGCGGAGCGAACCTTGCGGTCAATCTCGTCCTTGGGGACCTTCTTGAGCTCAAGCGTAAACGCCATGTTCTCGTACACCGTCATGTTGGGGTACAGAGCATAGCTCTGGAACACCATGGCGATGTCGCGGTCCTTGGGAGCGACGTCGTTGACGCGCTTGCCGTCGATGAGCACGTCGCCCGAGGTAATGTCCTCCAGGCCGGCGACCATGCGCATCGTCGTGGACTTACCGCAGCCAGAGGGGCCAACGAGGACGATGAACTCTTGGTCGTGAACGGTGAGGTTAAAGTCCTCTACAGCGAGCACGCCGTCCTCGGTAACCTTGAGGTTGTGCTTCTTCTCCTCGGTCTTCTTCTTTTTGCCAAAGAAGCCTTTCTTTTTTGACTCGTTGTTGGGATACACCTTCTGAACATGTTTGAGAACGATCTCGGCCATGTCTCTACCTTTCGATATGCGGCGCCGCGCTGAGGGGCGCCGCAGAAACTTGCAAAACAGTTACGGCATTAGCCCTTGACGGCACCTGCCACCACGCCGTCGATGATGTACTTCTGACAGAGGATGTACATGATAACGATGGGGATAACGACCATCATGATGCAGGCCATCATGGGACCGAGCTCGACGTGGCCGTAGCCGCCGCGGAAGTACTGGATCAAGATAGGAATGGTCTTGTACTTGGTGGAGTCGAGCGTAAGGTAGGGCAGCAGATAGTCGTTCCAGACCCACATGGTCTCGAGGATGCCGACCGAAAGATAGGTGGGCTTCATGATGGGAAGGACGATCTTAAAGAACACCTGGACCGGGTTGCAGCCATCAATCATGGCCGCCTCCTCGATCTCGAGCGGGATGTTCTTTACAAAACCGGCGAACATAAAGACCGCCAGGCCCGCGCCAAAGCCCAGATAGATAAAGCAGATGTTGAACGGCGTGTTAAAGCCGATGCGGTCCGCCAAATTGGACAGCGTGAACATGAGCATCTGGAACGGCACGACCATCGAGAACACGAACAGGTAATAGAAGAAGTTCGAGATCTTGTTGTTGACACGAACCACGTACCAAGCGCACATGGAGCAGCACACCAAGATCAGCACGACCGACGTGACCGTGATGATGAGCGAGTACATAAATGCCGAGGCAAAGCCCTGCTCGTTAAGGGCGTGCATGTAGTTTGCGAGGCCGTTGAACGTCTCGGGCGTGAGCAGATCGAATGCCGTGGTGGTGCTGATTGCGGTCGCTTTCTTAAAAGAATTAAGCGCAATCATGAACACGGGGTAGATCCACGCGAGCGACAGGATCGTAAAGAAAATCGAGAGCGCGCGGTTGATAACCTTATCGCGTTTCATTACTGCTGCACCTCCTTGGACCTCGTGGCCTTAAGCTGGATCATGGAGATGGCCACGACCAGGATGCAGAAGATAACCGCCTTGGCCTGACCAATGCCCTGCCATGCGATACCGGCACGCGAATAGAACGTGTTGTAGATGTTCAGGGCGAGCATCTCGGTGGAGTGCGCGGGGGCGCCGCCGGTAAGGGCGAGGTTCTGGTCGAACAGCTTAAAGCCGTTGGTGATGGACAGGAACAGGCAGATGGTGATGGTCGGCATCAGGTTAGGGATCTTAACCTTCCAAAACGTCTGCCATGCCGTAGCGCCGTCGACCTTGGCGGCCTCGATGTAGTCGGACGGAATGGACTGCAGACCAGCGATGTAGATGATCATCATGTAGCCGACCTGCTGCCACAGGGTCAGGATGATAAGGCCCCAGAAGCCAGCAGCAGAGTTAAGAGCGATGAGCTGGGCGCCCACGTTGGAGAGCAGGCAGTTGATCAGAATCTGCCAGATGTAGCCCAGCACGATGCCGCCGATCAGGTTAGGCATAAAGAAGATCGTACGGAAGATGTTGGTGCCCTTGAGCGCTTTGCGGGTGAGCGCCTGCGCGATGGCGAGGGCGATCACGTTGATAAGCACCGTCGACAGGAAGGCAAACGCCACCGTAAAGAAGAACGACGTGGCAAACTGCGGATCGGACAATGCGCGCACGTAGTTCTCGATACCGACGAAGTGCGTGTTGTTGATGGTAATAAACTGGCAGAACGAGAGATAGAAGCCCTGGATAAAGGGGATCACGAACCCGATCATAAACGCCAGACACGTGGGCAGCATAAAGAGCGGCCACCAGCGCTTGAGTGCTTTGCCCATAGAAGGGTCCTTTCAATATGCAGGGGGCGGGCAAACCAACGTCTGCCCGCCCCCTGTCGCTAATCAGATAGCTTGGGCAGCAACTGCTTACTCGGAAGCAGCCTTCTCGGTCTTCCAGCCATCGACGAAGGCGTTCTTGACGCCGTCCCACTTGCTGTTGTCGGCAGCATAGGCAATCAGAGCCTGCTTGAGGTTCTTCTTCCACTCCTCAGAGGGGATGTAGACGAAGTCCCAAGCGACGGTCTTCTTGCCGTCCTTGGCCATGGCAACGGCCTGCTGCGAGAAGACGTTGGTGGTCTCCTTAGCGCTCTTGAACGGGGCAGTCAGACCCATCTTGTCAGCGATGATGCTGGTGGCGGTGTCAGAAGTAACGCACCAATACATGAAGTCCTCGGTTGCCTTCTGGGCATCCTCGGAAGCCTGGGAGCTGACGCACCAGTAGTTCTCGCCGCCGGAGCACAGGCCCTGGTTCTCCTCGCCGTCGACACCAATGTAGATGGGCATCATGCCAATCTGATCGTCGGTCATGCCGGCCTTGGTGAGGTCAGCGTAGGCCCAAGAACCGTTCTGATAGAAGACGGCCTTGCCGGTTGCGAACTCGTTGGTGGCGTCGTCGCCGGTCTTGGAGGCAAGCTGCGAAGGATCGCAGGTGGAGTCGGTGATGTACAGGTCGAAAATCTGCTTGAAGTTGTCGAGATACTCGCCCTTGATCTCGTCGTCCTCCTGGTTGTGCTCCTTCTCGAACTCGTAGTAGAGCGGGAGGTTGGCAAGGTGGGTGGTGTAGCGCCAGCTGGAGGAGTCATCCATGCCGGCGGAAGTGAAGGCACCCTCAACACCAAGCTCGTCCTTGCGGGCCTGGATGTCGTCGGCACAAGCCTTCAGCTTGTCGAAGGAGTTGATGTCCTCGGCCTTGTAGCCAGCCTTCTCGAGCAGCTGCTTGTTGTAGATAATGCCGTAGCTCTCCTGGACCCAGTCGATACCCAGATCCTTGCCGTCGGACTGCAGAGCCAGGGAGTCGTCAATGAGCTCACCGCGGAGCTTGGTATCGGACAGGTCGGCGCAGTAATCCTTCCAGTTCTTAAGACCGGTGGGGCCGTTGACCTGGAACAGGGTCGGAGCGGAGCTCTTGGACATCTCGGACTTGAGCTTCTCCTCGTAGGTGTTGGAGGCGGCGGTCACGATCTTGACCTCGACGCCCTTCTCCTTCTTATAGGCCTTGGCGATCTCCTTCCACTCCTTGTCGACCTCGGGCTTGAATTGGAGGAAGTAGACCTCGGCAGCGTCACCAGAAGCAGAGGAGCCGGAGCCAGCAGAACCGCCGCAGCCCACGAGACCCAGACCAAGAACCGCAGCCGCGGAACCAGCAAAGCCCAGGAACTGCCTTCTGCTCATTTCGTTCTTCATTACAATCCACCCTTTCACACCGTGGCGGCACCCTTTGCCGCCGCCTTCGGAGATTGGCTCGGGGACTTTGCCCCTTTTGCTGATTTGTACGATACGCTATTTGGCTAGTTGTTTGAACAAGTATTACTAGAGTGGTAGAAAAACTTCGGTGAACGGTAATTTCAACTTGATACTTGACAAGTTTTGTATAAACAATTATTTGTTATCGAATGCAGAGAAAACGCCCGGTCAAGCCGATGTACCGTCGGTTTGACCGGGCGTTTTCTCTTTGAGGCCATGAGTCTCGTCAGGCTGCGAGCTAGCCGGCTATCGCTTGGAATTGACGCGGTAATGGAAGATCTCGGGGTGTGTGCGAGTGTGCGTCACCTCAAACAAGATGCCATCCGAGGTGTACGACTGACTCTCCATGACGGCAACGCAGTTGTATTTGCCGAGGTCAAGATAGCTGCAGTCCTCATCGTTGGCGAGCTCGACACTCACCGTACGACGGCTCGCCATCACTTTGACACCGCGCTTGTGCTCCAGATAGCCGTAAATAGAATCTGCCGCGATCTCGGGAGTCAGGCCCTTGGCGATCGACGCCAAAAAATAGCCATGGTCCACTTGGCGCGCGTTGCCGTTGAGGCTTCGGACACGCACTACGCGAATCAACTCCTCGCCCACCTTAAAACCCAGGTGACGAGAGAGTTGCTCGGTGCAAACCAGATGTTCGAAAGACTTAACGTCCGTCGATGCAACGGCATTGTTGCGCTTTGCAAACTCGCCAAACGACTCAACCTCTTCGAGTGCGCCCAACATGTCGGTTTCGCCCTTAAGCCAAATAACGCGCACGCCCTTGCCGTGTATGGGCTGCACAAACATCCCGTCGGCCAGCATGCTCAAAGCGCGGCGGACGGTATTGCGCGTGCAGCCAAATTCCGCGGTCAGCTCGGCTTCGGTTGGCAGCATCTCCTGAAACGCATAGGTCCCATTAATGATGCGCGAGCGTATTTCTCGGTAGATTCCTTCGTATATCGCTTTTGGCATTGTTTCACCTCTACATTATTCATTTCCGGCTAGGCACGATAGCATTTCTTAAAGTTGTTTAAACCGAATATCGGTGAAGCGACAGGATTTAGCCGTTGACGGTTTCTGTCATGCCCAAATCGGTTTCGCTCAAAACTGCCGGTACGACACTCGTCTGGTCCTCTACAATGAATCCATTGTTTAAACGTTTCCCCACGCGCAACGCGCCTCGATATTCGGAAGGCAGAACATGCTGCAAAAAATCCAACGCTTTGGCGGGGCAATGTTCGCGCCCGCCATGCTGTTTTCTATATCAGGCCTCATGGTCGGCGTCTCCGCTCTCGCAACGACTGCGGACATCGTCGGCGATCTCGCCGTATACGGAACCCCTTGGTACGCTTTTTGGACCATCATCCAGCGCGGCTCGTGGACGGTCTTTAAACGCCTCCCGCTCCTTTTTGCCGTAGCGCTGCCCATCGGTCTTGCCCAAAAACAACCGGCTCGTTGCTGCCTCGAGGCTCTCGTCGCCTATTTTGCCTACTGCTTCTTTTTGAGCGAGATCATTAAGCTGAGCGGAGACAATCTTGGACTTAAGTACCCGTCGTCTTTGACCTCCGCTAGCGGCATCACCATCATCGACGGCATCAAGACGCTCGACACCGGCATTATCGGCCCGCTGGCGGTATCGGCAACCGTCGTCGCCATCCATGACCGCTTCTACGATGCCAAGGTTCCCGATTGGCTCGGCACCTTCTCGGGCTCCTCGCTGGTCTACCTCATCAGCTTTTTTGCCGTGTTTGCCCTTGCCGCTATCTCGGCCGCCATCGTGCCCTCCGTATACGCAATGACCGAAACGCTGCGCCATGCACTTACGAGCGTCGGCCCCTTTGGCGTGGGCATCTTTGTGCTTTTGGAGCGAGCGCTCGAGCCCATGGGGCTGCACCACCTGCTCTACATGCCGATCTACTACGACAACCTGGTCATTAACGACGGCATCTACGCCACGTGGAGCAGCTTGCTCCCCATCCTCTCCCATAGCACGCGCCCCCTTAATGAACTTGCGCCGTGGGCCGGTTTTACCGCCACCGGCTGGGTCAAGCTCTTTGGCCTTCCCGCCATCGCAGCCGCGTTCTACTCCACCGCAAAACCAGAGCGCCGCGCCGGCCTTAAGGTCATCCTTTTGCCCACCATCGTCGCCTCGGTGGTTTGCGGCGTTACCGAGCCACTCGAGTTTCTCTTTATGTTCACCCACCCCGGGCTCTTTTTGCTCTACGCCGTCTTATCGTCTTGCCTTGCCACAACCATGAATCTCTTTGGCATCGTCGGCATCTTCTCGGGCGGCCTCATGGAGATGGCAGCCTTCAACTTTATTCCGCTCATGCGCACGCATGCCGGTGCCTATCTTTTGGCGCTCGGTATCGGCCTTGCCTTTAGCCTCATCTTTTTTGTTAGTTTTCGAGCACTCATCTTGGTCTATGACCTTAAGACACCGGGCCGCGAGGATCATGTTGCCAATCGCGCGGCAATCGATTGTTTAACGGGAAGCGACTTTGCCAAAGAGCAATCCCCCAATGACGAGGTCGATAGTCGATCCGATCAAGATCACGTCCTCGCTGAGCGGGTAATTCAGCTTTTAGGTGGCGTTGGCAATATCGTGGGCGCAACCAACTGCGCCACGCGCCTGCGCGTCGAGGTCGCAGACCCTTCCATCGTTGCAGATAACGCGTCGTTTGTCGCGGTGGGCGCCAAGGGCCTCATCATTACGGGCAAGACCGCCCAGGTGGTCATCGGCATCTCCGTTCCCCGCGTTAAAGAGCATTTTGACCAGATCATGGGCCTCGAGCCGGAATTTGTGCCCACCACCTCGGCCTCCCCTGCCGCCAGCGCAGCCCATAAGCGCGGCGATATCTGCTTCTTCGATATCGACGGAACGCTCGCCTGGCAAGACCCCAGGCTCGCCCAAGACCTTCCCGAAGACGAGCGGGACCTCTCCCCCTATCCCAACGAGGCGGTTTCGCAGGCAATCCGCGAGTTTGTCGCCAACGGCAACATGGCCTTTATCTGCACGGGGCGCACCCTCAGCTGCATCCACCCCAAACTTCTTGAGCTGCCCTGGACCGGCATCGTCTGTCTTGCGGGCGGTTACGCCGAGATCAACGGACACGCAATTCGCGATCTGTCGATGACGCCCAGCATGCTGCAGCATCTTGCCCCCTATCTTGAGCAATCGGGCGAGGTCATCCGCTTTGAGGGCCTCAACGGCGTCGTGCGCATGAGTGCCGATGCCCCCGATGCCCCCGGATACGCGCGCACCCTGGGCGACGCAGTCACGCAGCTGCAACATTACAGTGTCTACAAGATCTTGATGTCTACATCGCTCGCCAACCACATCGCTCAAGATAAGGCACTTGAGCCGCTGCTGTGCTTTAACGAGCTCGAACTCGAGGTAACCGAAATCTCGCCCCGCGAATGCACGAAGCGCGGGGGCATCCAGTCTGTACTCGACGCCCTCGATCCCCACCACGGAACCGTATACGGCATCGGCGACGCCAGCAATGACGTCTCGCTGATGAACGCCGTCGATGTCGGTATCGCCATGGGCAATGCGCCGGACTATCTCAAAAAGCGCGCCGACTACATCACCGACTCGGTCGACAAAGATGGCGTCGTCAAGGCGCTCGAGCACTTTAGGCTTATATAAGCAGCCGGCACGCGCACACGTCCCGTTTCCCCAAATCGCCAAAACAGACGCGCCGGCAACTCCAATGTGGCAATATGGTATCTGCACACCGCAACGATGCAACCTAAGAAAGAATGCGAGAACCCGTGTCCAGTCCGTTTACCAGCTTTTTAGCCCAGCACTTTGACCAGATCAACGACTATCTGGCCACGTTCTTTGACGGACAGGCGACCTCTGCCGATATCGAGCGCTACCTGTATACCCCGCTCTCGGCATTTACCGCCAATGCCGGCAAGCGCCACCGCCCGCTCATCTGCATGCTCGCCGCCACCGCAGTGGGCGGCAGCTTTGAGAGCGCCCGCAGCGCCGCGGCGGCCATCGAGCATTTCCAGTCGGGTGCGCTCATCCACGACGACATCGCCGATAACGGGCAGCTGCGCCGCGGTAAGCCCTGCATGCACCTCACCGAGGGCACGGGGCTTGCTATCAACTGCGGCGACCTAGCACTTACCATGGTCACCAAGACGGTTCTCGACGACCCCACGCTGGAGCCCAACGTAAAACTCCGCGTGCTCCACGAGCTCACCGAGATGATCGTTCGTACCATCGAGGGCCAGGCGCTCGACCTGGGTTGGGTACGCGACGGGCGCTTCGACATCTCGGTCGACGATTACCTGGACATGGCGACGCACAAGACCGCGTACTACAGCGGAGCCACGCCGCTTGCCACCGGAGCCATCATCGGCGGAGGCAGCGAGGAGCAAATTGAGGCGCTGCGCGCCTTTGGCCTGCACACGGGCCTTGCCTTCCAGATTCAAGATGATCTGCTCAACTTGATCGGTACCAAGGAGGCCGCCAACAAGGACTTCCGCACCGACATCACCGAGGGCAAGCGCACGCTTGTCGCCGTACACGCCCTCTCCGATGAGCGCCACCACGACGAGGTCGAGGCGATTCTTTCCTCGGGCACCGATGATCCCGCGCAGCTCGCACGCGCCGTGGAGATCTTCCAGGAGACCGGCTCCATCGATTACGCCCACACTTACGCGCTCGACCTGACCGCTAAGGCCAAAGCGGCCATCGAGAACGTTGAGCTTGATCCGCACGCACGCGAGCTGTTCCTCTCCATGGCAGATTTCTTTGTGGAGCGTCTTAACTAACGGGGGTTATAAAACCTGTCAGCAGCGTATTTAGGCACAACTTGCTACACTGTTGAGTGCATGTTTATGCATCCCTTTGCGTTGTCTATCCGACAGACGCTCAAATAGTACGAATGGTACGCCGAAAGGGGTTCGTTCATGGAACCTATTACAACGGGCATGCAAGGAGCAGCCGTCGAAGACGTGCAGTCTCGTCTCCTGCAGCTCGGCTACACGATTGATGCCGCCGAAGTCACCGACAAGTACTTTGGAGCCACCACTGAGCAGGCCGTCAGCACCTTCAGGCTCGACAGCGGCCTTGCTGCCGGTCATGCCGTCGATATCCCCTGCTGGAGCGCCCTTGTAGACGCTTCGTATAAGCTGGGCGACCGCACTCTCTATCTGCGCATGCCCAATTTCCATGGCGCCGATGTGCAGGCCCTGCAGCGCGCTCTCAACGTTTTGGGCTTTGCCTGTGGCGAAGACGACGGCTACTTTGGTCCGCATACCGAGGCCGCCCTGCAGCAGTTCCAGGAAAATGTCGGCCTGTTTGCCGACGGCATGGCCTTCCAGGACACCTACGCCTACATCAACCGCCTGCACCATGTGTGGGAGGGCAAGCCCTCGGTCACCGAAGCCGAGTCCCGTATCGGTTTTGCTCGCGCCGCCAACGTGCTCGAGCGCTTCCAGATTGCCGTTATCGGCGAGGACCCCATCGCACGCAGCGTTGCGTCGCGCATGTGGAATATCGCCACGGCAACGACCGACAACAGCGGCATGATGCTCTGCGACTCCGAGGTCCCAACCGACGTTGACCTAGTGCTCGAGATCGCAAGCGATGAGCTGCCCGCCGACGCCGCACCGCGCGCCACGATTGCCCTCGCCGAGTGCCACAACCTGGCCCAGCGCATCCGCACCGCCAATGTCGCCGCGCAGCAGAAGCCGGCTCGCATTCGCATTGAGCTCACGGGCATGACGCGTTACAACGGCACCTTCACGGCCAGCGACGCGCAGACGCTCGCCGTACGCCTACTCGACGGCGTTTGCGATGCCCTCGCAGATTAGGTAAACTAAACGAGTTGCTTTTGGGCAACACCACACATTGGGACGTAGTTCAACGGTAGAACTCCGGTTTTTGGTGCCGGCTGTTGGGGGTTCGAATCCCTCCGTCCCAGCCATTACAATTGAGCGCCCTGAGCCCATAACGGCCCAGGGCGCTTTCTTGTGGGCAAGCGGAGGGATTCGAACCCGCAAGGAATCTACCTATATAAGACAGACGCCCCAGGCCCATAACGACCAAGAGCGCCTTGCATCTAGAATTATCAGCCCTGTTCCGAAAAGCGAGCCGCATGCGACAACCAAGTAGCCGCAGGCCCCGGGAGAGCGGGGACACCGGCTTAGGTTTATAGAGGGATAAGCAAGGAAACGGGGGCAAAAAAAGAGGCGAACTACGGAAGGAAGACAGAAAAGCTAGGAAACAAAAGCGGAGAAAC
>UQIS01000034.1 GCA_900541245.1 uncultured Collinsella sp. | reverse complement strand
TGTTGGCGTTGAGGCCGGCGACAATCTCGCCGCGAGCGGCGAAGGAACGAATAATCTCAAAGGTGTTCCAGTCGGACTTGCCGGGCTGGAAGAACAGCGGCTGCATCTCGTGGACCAGGGCGCCGGTCGTGGCGCGAGCCTCTTCGCGCTCGTCCTTGACGATCTCGTAGTCGGTGCCCTCGGCAAGCGGAGCCATGAAGTAATCACGACCCTGGATATAGCGCGACCACTGGTGCATACCGGCCTCGCTAATCTCCTCGCCGTAGGTCTTGGCGCCGTCGAACTTGCCGTCGGTGTACTCGGCAAAGCCCTTCTCCTTAGGCATGGACTCGATGCCTTCGGAATGGAGACAGTTCTCGGTGTCATCGA
The DNA here is from genome assembly GCA_900541245.1 of uncultured Collinsella sp. GTDB lineage: Bacteria > Actinomycetota > Coriobacteriia > Coriobacteriales > Coriobacteriaceae > Collinsella. The sequence continues at coordinate 27,952 of UQIS01000034.1, read as the reverse complement.
GGTCGACGTTATAGGTGAGGTTGCCGATGTTGGGGTTGAGCGAGGCGATGTCATCGGCGAGCTTCATAGCAATCCACTGATGGCCGGAAAGCGCGGCGAACAACCAGGTCTCGGTGCTGTCGGCGATGATGATCTGGTCGTTGGAGCAGACGCCCTGCTCGTCGATCAGGCTGCCGATGAGCTCGACGCCCTCGCGGGCCGTGGCGCTCTCGCCCAGGATGACGCTGGCATAGCTGTATTCGCCAATGCCAGTCTCCTCGGTGATGGGGTCGGCCTCTTCGGCCTTCTCGTTATAGGAGGTGCTCAGCGTGGCAGAGCAGGAGACGCCCTTCTCGTTGATGCCTGCCTCGGAATATGCGTCGTAGCGATCTTCCCACTGCGAGGGGTTGTCGCGAACGAAGGTGTAGCGGTAGGTTGCGCCCTTGGACTTGTACTCAAAACCGGACTCGACCGAGGTGTACTCGTTGCCGTCCTTGTGTGCGGGCTCAATGCCAAAGTGCTTGACATAGCGCGGACCGAAGTCCTCGGAACGGCCGTAGTACGTGTTGCCGTCTGCCGTGAGCTTGCTGCCCATGTAGATCTGGGTGCAGGCGAGTGCCGAAGTCGGCATGGCCATGATGGCCGCTGCTCCAAACGCAAGGCCGCAGCCGAGCTTCTTGAGCGTGTTGACAGGATGAGTAAACCTCATAATCCCTCCCAACTGTTGAAACCCCGCGAAACCGTACGGAGTTTCAGCTAATAAATACATCTATTAGCCTAAAGGAAGTGTAAAGAGTATTCACTCGACAACAGCTTTTACTCGATGAGCGTGTGGAAATATACGATGAACGGATAATAATACTCATTTTATGGCTTTAGTTAAATAAAGGCACCCTGCATTTACTGTAGCTGAATAAAGCATTAGACGGCGCTCAAAAAGAAAACTCTCCCGCTGTTTAGGATTTGCATAAACAGCGGGAGAGTCGATAACTGGATGAATATCATACCAATGTGGAATTACTTCTTCCGGCGGTGGATCACGTTGATCGCATAGCCGACGAGCATGGCCAAAACGATGATGATAAAGCCGAGCAGGGGATTGTCGTTCATAGGGTCCTCCTATTTTCCGAGCGGGGAGAATTCGTCGACGATGAGGTCGAGGCATTGCGGAAGCGCGCGGGCACCAAAGACGCCCGAGTTGCTGGAGATAATCTCGCCATCGAACTGCATGCCCAGCGATGGGGTGCAGGTGATCTTGGCTTCCTTGGTCTGGATGATCTTGAACTGCGGGCGCCCGAGTACCTTGCCGGCGGGGTCAAGCGCAGCGGTGATCACGGTAGGCAGCAGCTGCACGGTGCGCACGGGTTCGATGACCGCAATGTCGACCATGCCATCGTTCATGCGGCAGTCGGGGAACAGGTTGATGTCGTTTTGGATGACCGAGGTGTTGCCGGCCATGCAGCAGATGCCGTCGAGCTCCTCGACAATGCCGTCATGCTCAATCGTAAAGTGCGTTACCGTAGGGTTGGGCGTGGCGAGCGCAGAGAGGAAGTAGGCGATCTCGCCGATGTCGTTTTTGGTGGGGGCGGCCTTCATCATGATCTCGGCGTCGAAGCCCGAGCCGGCGATGATGATAAAGCCGTGGCGCTTCTCGTTGCCGTTCTCGTCGAGCCAAAAGAGCTCGCCCATGTCGACTTTGACCGTGCGACCGGCACGGCAGGCCTTGGCAAGCGCCGCTGCCTCGGGGGCATTGCCGATGTTGTTGAAGAACAGGCAGGCCGTACCGGAGGGGAAGACGAGCGTGGGGACACCGCATCCGCGCATCTGATCGAGCACGTTGGAGACAGTGCCGTCGCCGCCCGAAACGACCACGCGGTCAAACTCACGCACGTCTGCCACGGCATCCTCGGGTTCCATACCATCGCCGATAAAACGCATCACGACCTCGTCGCCGCCCTGCGCGAGGGCGTGCGTGAATGCGTAGATTTCATCTGAGCTGGGGCCCGATGCCGGGTTGTGGATGATAAGGCAGCGCATACTTACGTTCCCGTTCTGTGACTAACCGAGTATAGTTGTAAGGCAATGCCGATATCCTACCCGTGTTTTTCGGGCCTAACCTTATTCGATGGGTTGATATGTACATTTCCACACATCAGGCTCTACTCGACTTTTGCCAGCGCGCCCGTGAGTTCGACGCGATTGCCGTCGATACCGAGTTTTTGCGCGAGCGCACGTTCCATCCGCGTCTGTGCCTGGTTCAGATTGCCACCCCTGCCGAGAGCGTAGCGGTCGATCCCCTGGTAATCGACGACCTATCGCCGCTGGCCGAGCTTATGGCCGACGAGAGCGTGACCAAGGTCTTCCACGCCTGCTCGCAGGATATGGAGGTCATGCTCCATACCGTAGGCGTGCTGCCGCGTCCGATTTTTGACACGCAGGTGGCCGCCGCCTTTTTGGGCGAGCGCCAGCAGATTTCGTATGGCGCGCTTGTTCAGACGTTCTGCGGTGTATCGCTGCCCAAGACCGAGTCGCTGACCGACTGGTCGCGCCGCCCGCTGACCGATAAACAGATCGAGTACGCGATCGATGACGTCAAGTACCTGATCGTCGCCTATACCGAGATGATGAGTCGCCTGCGCGAGCTGGGCCGGGTGGACTGGGTGCTCGACGAGCTGCGCCCACTGGCTGACGAGTCGCACTATCGCGCCGATCGCCACGAGGCGTTCCGCAAGGTCAAACGCATCAACTCGTGCAGCCGTCACCAGCTGGGTATCGCGCGCGAGCTCGCCGCCTGGCGCGAGGACCGCGCCGAGCGCCGTAACATCCCGCGCAAGTGGGTCATGTCCGACGACACGCTGCTGGCGCTCGTCAAGCGCAATCCTGTGCGCGTTGAGGAGTTCCGCAGCATCCGCGGCACCGATCAGCTGGGGGAGCGCGATGTGGACGGCGCGCTCATGGCCATCAAGCGCGGCGCGAGCTGCCCGCACGATCGCCTGCCGCTCATGGTGCGCGGGCATCGCCAGATCTCTCCGGAGCTGGAGAGCGTGACGGACCTGATGTATGCGCTCATTCGCCTAGTTGCCGAGCGCTCGGGCGTGGCGACCTCGGTCATTGCCTCGCGTGATGACCTGGCCGACTATATTGAGCATCCCGAGCAGAGCCCCTTGCGCGAAGGCTGGCGCTTTGAGCTTGTGGGCTCGCGCCTGGACGATCTGCTCTCGGGCAACATGGGACTCACCGTGAAGGACGGAAAGATTGAACTGTTATAGGGAAGCCTAGCCGGCTGAGTGGGTAAAATGCCTCCAACGTGTAACTCGATTCGGAGGAATTCGCATGCCCTATTATTATGGTTACGGCTTTGGCATCGACCCGCTGTACCTGCTGGTTGTTCTTGTTTGTACAGTGCTTGGCCTTGCTGCGCAGAGCTATATCAATTCGACGTACAAGACCTGGTCCAAGGTTCGCTCGGACGGCGACACGGGCGCCACGGTCGCTCGCCGCATGCTCGACGCCAGCGGCTGCAACGCCGTGGGTATCAAGGGCGTCGCTGGTGAGCTCACCGATCATTACAACCCGCAGGACAACAGCCTGTATCTGTCGGATGCCAACCGTTCAGGCGGGTCGGTCGCAAGCGTTGCCGTCGCCTGCCACGAGGCGGGCCATGCCGCCCAGCGTCAAAGTGGTTATGCCATGATGAAGGTACGCACAGCCCTCGTGCCGGTCGTCAACTTCACCCAGAACACTTGGACCATCGTGTTGCTCATGGGTCTGTTTATGAACATCGCGGGACTCACGACCCTCGCGCTGATCTTCTTCTCGTTTAGTGTGTTGTTCCAGTTGGTTACGCTGCCGGTCGAGATTGATGCCAGCCGCCGCGCCGTGGCGTATATCGAGCAGTCGGGTATGAGCTCCAGGCAGGTCAACGGTGCCAAGAAGGTCCTGACGGCAGCCGCGCTTACCTATGTTGCCGCAGCGCTCACTTCGATCATTCAGCTGCTCTATCTTATGGCTCGCTACAACAGAAACTCCAACCGATAACAAATTGGCTTGACAGGCGCCGCGGAGATTTGTGTCCCCGCGGCGCTGTACTATGTGTTGGACTTGAATTTGCGCAGGGCCGGAGCCCATGTGCACGATGACGAAAGGAGGCTGCGTGGCAGGCTGGAATCTGACCGGCAATGCCGTTTCCGCCGAGTTCGACGGTTCGGATGAGCAGGAGCGCAAGGAGCTCAGCGTGAGCCAGGCGGTAGAGATCGCCGCCGGTGCGCTCGATGCCATTCCGCAGCTGAGCGTTCTGGGCGAGGTCACGGGTTTCCGTGGCCCCAATGCCCGAAGCGGTCACTGCTACTTCCAGATTAAGGACGACTCGGCCGCCGTTGACTGCATCATCTGGAAGGGCGCCTACCTTAAGCGCACCTTCGACTTGCGCGATGGCATGCAGGTGAGCTTTAAGGGCAGCTTCAATCTCTATAAGGCCACGGGCCGCATGAGCTTTGTCGCTCGCTCATTTTCGCTGGCGGGCGAGGGTCTGCTGCGTCAACAAGTGGCGCAACTGGCCGAAAAGCTACGCCGCGAGGGCCTGATGGACGAAGCGCGCAAGCGCCGCATCCCGGTGTTCTGCTCCCGCGTGGCGGTCGTTACCTCGCTTTCGGGTGCCGTAATCGACGACGTCAAGCGCACATTGCGTCGTCGCAACCCGCTCGTCGAGCTCGTCTGCGTGGGCGCAAAGGTCCAGGGCGAGGGTGCGCCGGCAGAGCTTATTGAAGGCTTGCGCCGCGCCGCTGCCATTACGCCGGCGCCCGACTGTATTTTGCTGGTGCGTGGCGGCGGCTCCTTTGAGGACCTCATGACCTTTAATGACGAGGAGCTTGCCCGCGCGGTGGCGGCTTGTCCCGTGCCCGTGGTGACCGGCATTGGCCATGAGCCCGATACCTCGATTTGCGACATGGTGAGCGACCGTCGCGCCTCCACGCCCACGGCGGCGGCCGAATCGGTGGCGCCGGCTATGACGGAGTTGGCCGATGTGCTCGAGGCGCGCTATCAGCGTCTGGGTGCCGCGATGGCATCGATGATTGGGTCGGCCCAGGTCGACCTGGAGATGCTCGACCAGCGCGGTCGCCGTGCCTGGGATACCTATACGGCTCGCTTGGGCGATGCGCTCGATGCGGCCGCGTGCCGCCCGTGCCTCAACGACCCAACGTTTATGGTTGAGCGTCACGAGTCTGAGCTTGCCCTGACGGCCGATCGTTTGTCCGGCGCCATAACGCGTTCGGTTGGGACATTCCGCTCCAACTTTGAGCGCCTGCCCGAGCGTCTGGTTGCAAGCACCTCAGGGCTCGATGGCAAGCGCCATGCGCTCACGCTTGCGAGTTCCCGTTTAGAGCATCAGGGGCGCACGATGCTCAGCAAGCCAGCGTCCGACCTGGGCCGAGCTGCCGCGTCGCTCGATGCCCTGTCGCCGCTCAAGGTGCTTGCCCGCGGCTATTCCATCGCGTACAGCGATGATGGGGTGGCTACGAGCGCCAAGACTTTTAAGCCCGGCGACGCCATCCGCGTGCGCATGGCAGACGGCAACGTGGCGGCAACGGTCGATACGGTCGAGTAAACCGCGTTTCATAGCGATAAGCCTTTAGGAAAGGAAACAGATATGGCAGAGAAGACCCCGGTTGAGCAGCTTACGTACAAGCAGGCCTCGCAGGAGCTGGAGCTCATCATCCGCAGCTTGGAGTCGGGCGATATGGAGCTCGAGGAGTCGCTCGAGAGCTATACCCGCGGCGTCGAGCTCCTCAAGAGCTTGCGTACTCGCTTGTCCGATGCCGAGCAGAAGGTCTCGGTGCTCCTGAAGGACGTCGACGGCAACGACGTGCTCGCCGACGGCGAAGCCGCCAACACCGACGACAACCTCTCGTTCTAACCATCCCGACCAAATATAATTACCTTGGTCTGCGAGAAAGGAACCAACCATGTGTGATTGCATCTTCTGCAAAATTGCCAACCACGAGATCCCCTCGACCGTTGTCTATGAGGACGACCAGGTCATCGCCTTCGACGACCTCAACCCACAGGCGCCGGTCCACACGCTCGTGATCCCCAAGAAGCACTACAGCGACATCGCCGACAACGTACCTGCCGAGACCATGGGCGCCATGGCTCACGCCATCCAGGAGGTCGCTAAGGCCAAGGGCTTGGAGGACGGTTTTCGCGTCATCTCCAACAAGGGCGCCAACGCCGGCCAGACCGTCATGCACTTCCACATGCACGTCCTCGGCGGCAAGAACCTGGGCGAGAACCTCATCTGAGGACGCTTTTTCCTTGCAATGAAACGGAAGCTCAAGCACCGATAACTTATATATCAACGCAATAAACCCGAGCGCGAGGGCGTTTGGGTTTATTATTAAAACGTATGTAACCTGGCGGCGCCACACCGCCTGTTAGTAGGGAGACACATGAACGTTCTGGTCGTCAACGCAGGATCTTCGACCCTTAAGTATCAGGTCATCGATACCAAGTCCCACAAGGTGTCCGCAAAGGGCTCCTGCGAGCGCGTCTGCTTTACCGGCGGTACCTTCACCCACGCTGCCAACGGTTCCAAGAAGGTGACCGAGAACATCGAGTTCCCCGACCACAAGGTCGCCATCGAGGTCGTCCTGAAGGACCTCGAGGCCAACGGCGTCAAGATCGAGGGTATTGGTCACCGTATCGTTCAGGGCGGCTGGTACTTTGGTGATTCCTCCCTCGTCGACGAGGACGTCCTCGCCAAGATCCGCGAGGTTGCCCCGCTGGCGCCGCTGCACAACAACCCCGAGGCCAACGTTATCGAGTACTGCCTGGAGCAGTATCCCGATCTGCCCAACGTTACGGTCTACGACACCGCTTTTCACTTCAACATGCCCGAGGTTGCCAAGACCTACGCCCTTCCCAAGGATGTTTGCGACAAGCTGCACATCCGTAAGTACGGCGCCCACGGCACCAGCTATCGCTACATCTCCAAGAAGGTCGCCGAGATGACCAACGGCGAGGCCCGCAAGGTCGTCGTGTGCCACATCGGCTCTGGTGCCTCCCTGTGCGCCATCGAGGACGGCAAGTGCATGGATACCACCATGGGCCTCACCCCGCTCGACGGCGTCATGATGGGCACCCGCTGCGGCTCCATTGACCCGGCTACCGTGTGCTACCTGCAGCGCGAGGGTGGCTACACCTTCGACGAGGTCGACGAGATGATGAACAAGAAGTCCGGTCTTTTGGCTGTGACCGGTGGCAAGACCAACGACTGCCGCAACGTCGAGGAGCTCGCCGCCGCTGGCGACCCCGAGGCTCAGCTCGCCTTCGACATGTTCGTCTACAAGATTGCCGCCAAGGCTGCCGAGATGGCCACTTCCATGTGCGGCATGGACACGCTGGTCTTCACCGCCGGCATCGGTGAGCACGCTCCGGCCGTTCGCGCCGGCGTTGCCGACCGTCTGGCCTTTATGGGCGTCAAGATGGACCATGCCCGTAACGCCCTGCGTGGCGACGGCGCTTGGTGCCTGTCTGCCAAGGATTCCAAGGTCAAGATCTTTGTCATCCCCACGGACGAGGAGTTCATGATCGCTTCCGACGTCGAGCGCATCGTCAACGGCAAGTAATTGCAAGAGGGGAGGGGCTGGACGACCAAGTGCCGTTCAGCCCCTCTTTTGCGCTCGTTGGGCGATATGCCTGATAGTTATTTATTAAGCTGTGATAACTTCTTATTAACATGCGGCCGCCTTAAGGGGTCTGCGTCGACCGTATTGCACTGCAAAGGAGTCTCATGAACGTACTTGTTGTCAACGCCGGCAGCTCAAGCCTTAAATATCAGCTTTTGGATACCGATACCCGCGAGGTTTTCGCCAAGGGCAACTGCGAACGTATCGGTTCGGACATGGGCATCTTTGGCCACTCCGAGAACGGTGGCGCCAAGCAGACCGAGGAGGTCCCTTTCCCCGATCATCGCTCTGCTATCGCTCGCGTGCTCGAGGAGCTCGAGAAGACCGACTTTACGATTGATGGCATTGGCCATCGTATCGTTCAGGGCGGCTGGCACTTCGATGATTCCGCGGTCGTCGACGATGAGGTCATGGCTAAGATCCTTGAGGTGGCCCCGCTCGCTCCGCTGCACAATTACGGCGAGGCCGCGGCAATCGAATATTGCCGCGAGAAGTATCCTGAGCTGCCCAACGTGGCCGTCTTCGACACCTCGTTCCACATGACCATGCCCGAGGTCGCCTACACCTACGCGCTGCCCAAGGACGTGTGCGACAAGTACCACGTGCGCAAGTACGGCGCACACGGTACGAGCCACCGCTACGAGTGGATGATGGCCAAGGAGATCCTGGGCTCGCGCTGCCACCGTCTGCTTTCGTGCCATCTGGGCAACGGTGCTTCGCTTGCCGCCATTGAGGACGGCGTGTGCCGCGATACCACGATGGGCCTCACGCCGCTTGACGGCCTGATGATGGGCACCCGTTGTGGTTCCATTGACCCGGCCACCGTGTGCTACCTGCAGCGCGAGGGCGGCTACAGCTACCAGGAAGTCGACGACATGATGAACAAGCAGTCCGGCCTGCTTGCCATTTCGGGCATCTCCAACGACGCCCGCGACATCCGCACGCGCGCCTCCGAGGGAGATGAGCGCTGCCTGCTCGCCTTCGATATGTTTGCCTACAAGGCTATGCAGCAGGCCGGCTCCATGATCGCTTCCATGGCGGGCGTGGATACCATCACCTTTACCGCCGGCATCGGCGAGAACGACTGGTCGATTCGCAAGGCCTTCTGCGACTGCTTTGAGTGGCTGGGCGTGCGCATCGACAATAACAAGAACCGCGAGGCCGTGGGCAACGGCCCGCAGGTCATCAGCGCCGCCGGTTCCGCCGTCACGGTCATGGTCATCCCCACCGACGAGGAATACATGATCGCCCACGACGTCGAGCGTCTGACCAAGAACAACTAACGCTCGCATTTGCAAGTAAACGAAAGGCCTCCGAAGCAACAGCTCCGGAGGCCTTTTTTACTAGCAGAAGGACAGCGGAAACTCCATCCCGTTTCGAGCACAAATTCTGGGACACACTTTCCGTTTGGGGCAGGTTGCGGAAAATACGACCCACAACAAAGTAAAATTCCGTCCCACAGTTTCCCAAACAAGCCCCAAGCGGAAGCTGCATCCCACAATCCGCCTCCAAACCGGGACACGCTTTCCGGTGGGCCAGACATCGAACCGCAGCCAACATTTCGCATCCAAAGTGATTGCCGCCATCAACGCCTGCACTTTCAGCAACGACACCCATCCGTTCAGGATTCTCAGCCTCAGCTCGTAGCCAAGCCGCCGTCCACTCCAGATGCCCTGAGCACCACGTGGCGGCAGGGACCCTACAGGGTAAAGCTCTGAAAACATTCCGCAGGACGCATGAAACCCCCGCCGCACGAAGTGCGCAGCGGGGGTTTCATGCATGTCCGAGGACGTTTTCAGAGCTTTACCCTGTAGGGTCCCGAGGGGATACGTTCGCTACTCAGCCATCTGAGCCTGGACGGCGGTGATGGCCACGACACCCACGATGTCGTCGGCAGAGCAGCCGCGCGAAAGGTCGTTAACCGGCTTGGCGATGCCCTGCAGGATGGGGCCGTAGGCGTCGGCGCCGGCGAAGCGCTGGACCAGCTTGTAGCCGATGTTGCCGGCCTCGAGGTCGGGGAATACGAGCACGTTGGCCTTGCCGGCAACGGAGGAGCCGGGAGCCTTGAGCTGGGCGACGGTGGGGACGATGGCGGCGTCGAGCTGCAGGTCGCCATCGATGGCGAGCTCGGGAGCCTTCTCCTTGCAGAACTTCACAGCCTCCTGGACCTTCTTGGCGACCTCGCCGCCGGCGGAACCCATGGTGGAGTAGGAGAGCATGGCCACGTGCGGCTCAACGTTGCCCATGAAGGTGGACCAGGAGTGAGCGGAGGCGATGGCGATCTCGGAGAGCTCATCGGAGGACGGGTTGATGTTGAGGCCGCAGTCGGCGAAGATCAGCGTGCCGTCGGTGCCGAACTGCGGGGTGTCGGTGCACATCACAAAGAAGGCCGAGACCAGCTTGGTGCCCGGGGCGGTCTTGAGGATCTGAAGTGCAGGGCGCAGGGTGTCGGCGGTGGAGTGGCAGGCGCCGGAGACCAGGCCGTCGGCGTCGCCCATCTTGACCATCATGGTGCCAAAGTAGGTGGCGTCCATCACCTGGGCGCGAGCCTGCTCGATGGTAACGCCCTTCTTGGCGCGGAGCTCAGCAAACTTCTGCGCATACTCCTCGTGCTTCTCGGCATTGCGCGGGTCGATGACGGTAGCGCCGGGAACGTTGATCTCGTCGGGGTTGCCCAGGATGACGATCTTTGCCAGGCCCTCCTCGATGATTTTGGTGGCCGCGACGATAGTGCGCGGATCCTCGCCCTCGGGCAGGACGATCGTCTTAAGGTCGGCCTTGGCGGCAGACTTCATACGGTTTAGGAAATCGCTCATGTTACTCCTTACAAGCGTTTCGCTAAGCTCCAGGCACCCGGCTGTTCACGAATAAACCCGCTGCTAGCGGGTTTACCTTTCAATTATGTACGCCGCGGTGCTTGAGCTTTCCTTGTGTGGCAAGCTCATTATAGGACGCATTAGCGCTATAATCGCTCTGATAAATATGTCTCGAAGAATGTTCGAGAAAAGCCCAGCTAACGAGCCCGTGGCTTTTGACAAGGAGTATCGATGCAGATTACCTCAGGCCTGCCTGAAGGCTTTAACGCCGGCGCGTACGACATGATTGTTGTCGGTGCTGGATATGCCGGTGCCGTTTGCGCCCGCCGTCTTGCCGAGACCATCGGCTATCGTGTTGCCGTTTTGGAGCGCCGTAGCCACATTGCGGGCAATGCCTATGACTGCACTGACGAGGCCGGAATCCTGATCCACGAGTATGGTCCGCATATCTATCACACTTTTAACGAGCGCGTGCATAATTTCCTGTCGCGCTTTACCAAGTGGACGGATTATCAGCACAAGGTGCTCGCCAACATCAACGGTACCCTTATGCCCGTGCCCTTCAACCATGCGAGTCTCAAGCTCGCCTTTGGTGACGAGCGCGGCGAGGAGCTGTATCAGAAGCTCGTGGAGACCTTTGGCAAGGATGTCAAGGTGCCCATTATGGAGCTGCGTAAGAAGAACGACCCGGATCTTGCCGAGGTCGCCGATTACGTCTACGAGAACGTCTTTTTGCATTACACCATGAAGCAGTGGGGCCAGACGCCCGATCAGATCGATCCCTCGATCACCGGCCGCGTTCCCGTCTTTGTGGGCGATGATGACCGCTACTTCCCGCAAGCTCCCTTCCAGGGCATGCCGCAGGAGGGCTACACGGCGCTCTTTGAGCACATGCTCGACCACGACCTGATCGACGTGTTCTGCGACGTGGACGCCCGTGACCTCTTTGAAATCGACGAGACTACCGTCAAGATCGACGGCAAGGTCTATGGTGGCGAGATCGTCTACACCGGTCCGCTCGATGAGCTGTTCAATCTCGATCTGGGCGCGCTACCGTACCGCACGCTCGACATGAAGTTCGAGACGCTCGATATGGACCAGTTCCAGCCCGTGGGCACCGTCAACTACACCACGAGCGAGGACTACACGCGCATTACCGAGTTCAAGAACATGACCGGTCAGATCCTGCCCGGCAAGACCACCATCATGAAGGAGTATTCCAAGGCCTATACGCCCGGCTCGGGCGAGACGCCGTACTACGCCATTCTTGAGCCCGAGAACCGTGAGCTCTATGAGCGCTATCTTGAGCGCGTCCAGAACCTGACGAACTTCCACCCGGTGGGTCGTCTGGCCGAGTATCGTTACTACGATATGGACGCTGTGACCAATTCCGCCCTCGATCTTTCGGATGAGATTATCGCCTGCCATGCATAAAGTCATAACATTCGGTATTCCCTCGTATAACGCCGCCAAGGACATGGACCATTGCATCACCTCCATCTTGGAGGGGAGCAATTACGCCACCGATATCGAGATTATCGTAGTGGACGACGGCTCCAAGGACGAGACGGCCGATAAGGCCGACGAGTGGGAGGCACGTTATCCCGGTATCATTCGCGCGGTGCACCAGGAGAACGGCGGCCACGGTATTGCCGTCCTTTCGGGTCTGCGCGAGGCACAGGGCACCTACTACAAGGTCGTCGACTCGGATGACTGGCTCGATGCTGCGGCTCTTTCGACTATGCTGTCGATTCTGCGTGGCTTTGAAGAGCGTGACCAGCGCGTTGACCTGTTTATCTCGAACTACGTGTACGAGAAGGTTTACGAGGGCACGCATACCGCTATTGGCTACAAATTTGCCCTGCCGCGCAAAAAGATCTTTTCCTGGGATCAGATCGGTCATTTCCGCCTGGACCAGAACCTACTCATGCACAGCCTGTGCTATCGCACGGATGTGCTGCGCGAGTCCAACCTTCCCATGCCGCCGCACACGTTCTATGTGGACAACATCTACGCCTACGTGCCGCTGCCGCGTTGCAAGACCATGTACTACGCCGACATCGACCTCTATCGCTACTTTATCGGTCGCGAGGGCCAGAGTGTCAACGAGGCCACGATGGTCAAGCGTCTGGACCAGCAGTTCCGTGTGACGCGCATCATGATGGAGTCGTACCACCTGTACAGCGATGTTGAGTCGTCGCGTCTGCGCTCGTACATGATGGGCTATTTCACCATGATGATGGCGATCTGCTCGGTGCTCACCAAGCTTTCCGAGGAAGATTGCGCCGACGAGCGCCTAAAGACGCTGTGGAATGATTTGAAGGCCTACGACGAGCGCATGTATCGTCGTGCCCGCTACGGCGTGGTCGGGTTCTTCACCAATCTGCGCGGACGGGCCGGAGACAAAACCACACTCGGCCTATACCGTCTTGCCTCAAAGATCTTCAAATTCAACTAGCTGCCGAGTAATCGCTGCTGATAGGTTGACTGGGCCCCTTGGCCTTTAGTTTGCTACTGCGAACAGTCCTGCTCGCACGGAAAGCACATTAAGTGCTTTCCGGCTCGTGCGGAACTTGTATCAAACTAAAGGCCAAGGGGCCTCTGCTATAAGAATCGATTGTCAGGTTATTTGAATTTGAAGATCTTCGACGCGCGGTACACAGGGGCCTGGGCTGAAAAAATATTAGTTGGTAGTCGGTCGAGTGAGATTACTTCGCAGCACCTGGGATTCCGTGGGAGGTTTTGGCGGTTTTGGCTCCGTTTACGATGGCGGTTTCCAGGGCCCTTACGGCGAGCATGCCCAGCAGGTCTAGGGGAACGGCGGCGCTTGCCGGGGCGCCCAGTTTGCCGCTGGCGAGGGTGTAGATGGGGGCGCCGTCGTTGGTGGTGTGTGTGGGGCGGATGGCGTGTGCGTAGGCGTCTGCGGCCATCTGGGAGACCTTGGTGGCTTGTGCCTTAGTGAGTTCCACGTTGGTGACGATGCAGCTGATGGTGGTGTTGGTGCGGTCGAGCGGCATCTGCATGGATCCGGCGGCGGCAAAGGCTGCGAGTTCCATGTCGACGATCTGGTCGCTATCGGCTGCGGCGCGCATGCCGGCGACCCACTCGCCGGTGAAGGGGTCGACAACGTTGCCGCAGGCGTTGACCGAGACCACGGCGCCCACCTTGATGGGGCCGAGTGCCACGGCGGCAGCTCCAAGGCCGGCCTTCATGCAGGTGGCAGGCCCCATGAGCTTACCCACGGTAGCGCCCGTGCCGGCGCCTACGTTGCCCTGTTCGAGCTTGGTGGGGGTGTGGTCGAGTGCTTCGCGCACGGCGGCGATGCCGGCCTCAACGTCGGGGCGCACGGTGGGGTTACCAAAGGCGAGGTCGAAGATACAGCTGGAGCACACGATAGGCACCTGCGTGGGGCCGACGGGAAGGCCGATGCCGCGGCTCTCAAGCTCGCGAGCGACGCCGCTTGCAGCCTCGAGGCCAAAGGCCGATCCACCCGAAAGGCAGACGGCGTGGACCTTGTCGACGGTGTTCTCGGGTCGCAGCAGGTCGGTTTCGCGCGATGCTGGAGCACCGCCGCGAACGTCAACGCCGCCGGTGGCGCCCTCGGGTGCCACGATTACGGTGCAACCGGTGCCGGCCTCCTCGTCCGTATAGTTGCCATAGCAAAAGCCATCGACATCGCAGACGTCAATGGCCTCGAGCAGTGTATCCATGTTTAACTCCTATCGGTTTTCCGCCGCGCCTTGTGCCCGGTCGGGATCCGTACGGTACGCCAAAATTGTAGGCGCCGGGGGATACCCAGCGCCAGATGCAATTACGAGAGTTTTTGAATCGCGCGCGCGACGCGGGCGATGGGTAGGCCCACCACGTTATAGAAGTCGCCCGAAATATCGTGCACGAGCATGCGTCCTCCTGTGCCCTGAATGCCGTAGGCGCCGGCCTTGTCCATGGGCTCACCCGAGGCGACGTAGTGCTCGATCTGCTCGTCGGTGAGCTCGTAGAACGTCACGTCGGTCACATCGACAAAGGACAGGCTTTCGGCGGCATGCGGGGCGGCCGTATCGCCTGCCTTAACGATGCAGACGCCGGTTGCGACCTGGTGCGTGCGGCCCGAAAGCTCACGGAGCATAGTGCGCGCCTCGTCCTCGGTTGCCGGCTTGCCCAGAATCTTGCCGTCAAAGGTGACGATGGTGTCGGCCGCGACCGTTAGCTCATTGGGCTCGGCATGCTCGGCGGCAACGGCGGCGGCTTTTGCGCGTGCTAAGCGTTCAACGAGCGTAAGCGGGGCCTCGCCATCAAACGGCGTTTCGTCGATATCGGCAGGAATGATGCGAATGTCATAGTCCGCCTCGCGCATCAACTCGATGCGGCGCGGTGATTGCGAAGCCAAAATCATAGCTGAATGCCCTCGGCGACTTTCTCGACGGCCTTGTCGCCGGCGAGCGTGCGCAGCAGCTCAAGCGCAAAGGGGAGCGACTGGGCCATGCCGCTAGCGGTGATGATGTTGCCGTCTTGCGTAACCTTCTCGCCGGTATAGGCGCCTTCGGGGAAGCTTTTCTCAAAGCCAGGGAAGCACGTGGCGTGGCGCCCCTCGAGCAGGTCGAGCTCGCCCAGGATAAACGGGGCGGCGCAGATGGCGGCGACGTGCTTGGTCGCGGCGAACTCGCAGACCACGTCGCAGACGCGCTGATCGGCGCGCAGGTTGGTGGCACCGGGTAGGCCGCCGGGCAGCACGACGCAGTCGTACTCGTCAAAGTTGATCTCATCAAAGAGCGCATCGCAGGTCACGGGGATCTGCAGCGAGCTTACGACCTCACGCGTGGGCATAATCGAGACGAGCGTGGCACGCACGCCGCCGCGACGCATGACATCGACCATGGTCAAGCACTCAATAGTTTCAAAGCCATCGGCGGCGAGAACGGCAACGCTGGGCATGAGGGTTCCTTTCATAGGCGGCATACAATTAGCCGTCTTATACCCCGAAGACCTCCGCTTGCCACGCTCGATTTCCCAATGATTTTTCTGAGCAATGATTAAGTGGCTAGTTGCGCCTAAGGTGGACGACGGTCTCGCAGTGGAAGGTTTGTGGGAACAGGTCGACTGGCGTGATCTTTACGGGGGAGAAGGTGCCTTCTTCGACAAAGCGTTTGAGATCGCGCGCCAGGGTGGCCGGGTCGCAGCTCACGTAGGCGACATCGTGGGCACTCGTGCTGGCGATAAGGTCGATCGCTTCGGGGGCGAGGCCTGCGCGCGGCGGGTCGACCACCAAGACGTCGGCATCCTGGTCGGGGAACTCGCGCACCGCGTCTCCGCCAATGACGTCGACGTTATCAAGCTTGTTGATCTCCAGGTTACGGCGCAGGTCGCGCACGGCGGGGCCGTAGGCCGCGACGGCGGCGACAAAGTCGCAGCGGCGGGCGAGCGGCAGGGTAAAGGTGCCGGCACCGCAGTACAGGTCCACGGCAAGCTCGTCTTCCTGCGGATCGAGCGTTTCCATGACAAGCTCGATCAAAATCTCGGCACCCTTGGTGTTGACCTGGAAAAAAGACGGGGCAGACAAGCGCATCTGACCCTCGGCGATATTCTCGGTCCATGAGCCCTCTCCGGCGAGCATTTCGACCTTGGAAACACGGCGGGCCTTCTTTTCGCCCTTGCTCATCACACGTACGACACTTGTGGGGTGCGCGGCGTCTGCCAACACGCGCGAGACTTGCGAGCGCGGGAAAGAGCCCGTAGGCGTCCAGAGCGCCACCTCGAGTGCCTTGGTGCGACGCGAGGCGCGAATGCCCACGCGCTCAAGGCCCAGGTCGTGGCTGCCGCTCAGATAATTGAGCGCGCCGACGACCGATTTGAGTGCCTTGGGGAAGCGTTTGTCGAACAACGGGCACGAATCGACGGTCACGATCTTGCGAGGATCGACACCGTGCATGCCAAGACGCACGCGGCCGTTTACAACGGTCGGCTCGAGTTCGATTTTATTGCGGTAGCCCCAATCATCCTTGGTGTGGCGGATGGGTTGCACCAGTTCATCGACTTGATCGGGGCTGAACTTGCCGATACGCTCGAGCGTGGAGCGCAGATTTTGCTCCTTGGCGGCGAGCTGTGCCGTGCGTGAGAGATTGCCCCACGAGCAGCCGCCGCAGATGCCCACGAAGGGGCAGGGAGACTGAATGCGATCGGGGCTTGGCTCCAGAATCTCGGTGGTGCGGGCACGCATGAACGACTTGCCGTCCTGTACGACCTCGGCCTCGACGGTGTCGCCTGCCACGGCGCCCTGCACAAAGACGGCCTTGCCGTTGTCGGCGTGCGCCAGCCCGTCGGCGCCGTAGGTCATCGATTCTATAGTGAGCTTCATATTCCTGCCTGTCATTCGCGTTGTTGTTCGCACCATGGTAGCAGGGAAAAGCGCCCCGCATCCGAGGCTTTCCTCAAATGCGGGGCGCTTCTACAAACTGCTTCTACAAACGACTATTTCGTCTTGCCGGTAATGAGCGTCTTAAGACCCAGGCCGATCAGACCCAGGCCCATGCGCACGCGGCCGGGGCGATGGCGCTCGATGGCCTTGGTCTTGCCGGCGGGCTTATCGCGACGGGCGCTCGTCTCGGGTGCGGGCTTGATGACCTGCGGATCGGGCTGAGGTGCAGGTGCAGGCTCGGGCTCAATGACGGTCGCCTGGACCTCTTGGACCTTGGGTGTGGCCGGCTGCGGCTCAGGAGCAGGGGCGGGCTTTGCCTCGGCGGCGGGCTCCGGAGTCGCAGTAGCGGGCTCGGGCGCTTTCTCCACGGCGGGCTCTGCGGCAGCCTCGGGCTCATTCACCGGGGGAGCTGCAACCGCTTCCGGTTTGGCAGCTGCCCCGTGTTCAACCTCGGCCTGAATGGCCTCCTCGGCCACACATTCCTTCTCCTGTGCGCGCTGCTGCGCGGCGGCCTCGGCGTTGCGATAGGCACGCTCCAGCAGGGCTTCCTGCGAGTTGAAGGGTTTCTCACCCTCTGCACGCTCCACGGGGACCCAGGTGCCGTCGCTCGTGAGGCTGCGGGCCTTCACGTTGTCGCGCAGCTGCATGCCCATGTACTCGTGCACTAGGGCGCGGCAGGTGGGGTCGAGCACGGGGAAGGCAATCTCCACGCGGTGCTCGGTGTTGCGCGTCATCATGTCTGCCGAGCTCAGGTAAATCATGTCCGAGTCCACGCCAAAAGCGTAAACACGGGCGTGCTCCAAAAAGCGTCCGACGATGGAGCGGACATGCACGTTCTCGGTCTTGCCCGGAACACCGGGCTTGAGGCACGAGATGCCGCGGATGATCATGTCCACGCGCACGCCGGCACACGATGCCTCGGCGATTTTGTCGATGACCTCGCGGTCGGTGAGCGAGTTGAGCTTAAAGAACACACGGGCGGGCTCGCCAGCGAGGGCGCGCTGGATCTCGCGATCTAGGCCGCGCATGATGAGCGGCTTCAGGCCTACGGGCGCCACGCCCAGGAAGCGGTAATCGCCGCGCAGATTGCCCAGCGACAGGTTGCGGAAGAACAGGTTGGCGTCCTCGCCGATGCCGGGATGGGCGGTCATGAGCATAAAGTCGCTGTAGAGCTTGGCCGTCTTCTCGTTAAAGTTGCCGGTGCCCAAAAGCGTGAGGCGGGTGAGCGCCATACCCTCGCGATAGGTGAGCTGGCAGATCTTTGAGTGGCATTTAAAGCCCTCGGAACCATAGATGACGGTGCAGCCCGCCTCTTCCAGACGCTCGGCCCACTCGATGTTGTTCTGCTCGTCAAAGCGGGCACGAAGTTCCATGAGCACCGTGACCTCTTTGCCGTTCTCGGCAGCATCGATCAGTGACTCGCACAGGCGGCTCTGCTTGGCCACGCGGTAGAGCGTGATGCGCAGCGAGATGCACTCGGGGTCGTAGGCGGCCTCGTGCACCAGATCCAGGAAGGGGTTCATGGCCTCGTAGGGATAAAAGAGCAGCTTGTCGCCTTGCAGCACCTGTTCGCGGATGGAGCGGGTCATGTCGATGGTGGGATTGGGCTGCGGCCTAAACGGCGTAAAGAGCAGCTCGTTGCGCAGGTGCTCGGGAATCTTGCCCTCAATGCCAAAGACGTAGCCCAGGTCGAGCGGGATATCGCAGGTAAAGACAGAGCGGCGCGAAAGCTCGAGCGCCTTGCGGATAGTCTTGAGCGTTGCCTTCTCGAGCGACCCCGAGACCGCGAGCACTACCGGCTGCAGACGCAGGCGCTTCTTGAGGATGCGCTTCATGTGCTGGCGGTAGTCCTCTTCCTCTTCGACGCCCTCGCCGTCCGGATCGATGTCGGCGTTGCGGGTGACGCGGATCAGCGCACGATCCAGCGGCTTATAGGAGCCAAAGCAGCTGTCCAGGCAGGCGAGGATGACGTCCTCGAGCAAGATGTAGGAGTAGGTGCCGGTGGGCGAGGGAATCTCGACCACGCGGTGCATCGAGGCGGGGATTTCGATAAGGCCCAGCAGGCTCTCCTCGTCGGTGGCGCCGTCCAGACCACAGGCCAGATAGAGCGCGCCGTTGCGCAGGTTGGGGAAGGGGTGGCGCGGATCGATGACCAGCGGCGAGATGACCGGCGACACGTAGGCCTGGAAGTAGCGGGTTACAAAGGTGCGCTCCTCGGGCGTAAGCGAATCGATGCGGGCGCGGTGAACGCCCAAGGTGTCGAGCTTGCCCTCGATGCTCTTAAAGATGGACTCCCAACGGGTAAGGAGCCCGGGCATTTCGGCCATGACAGCATCGACCTGTTCGGAGGCGGTCATATTGCTCTTGTTGTCGACGGGCTGTTTTTTGAGCTCTGCCAGATCGGACAGGCCGCCCACGCGCACCATGAGAAACTCGTCGAGATTAGACTCGAAAATCGACACGAACTTTAGACGCTCGAACAGCGGAACGGTCTCATCGAAGGCTTCGTCAAGCACGCGGTTGTCAAAGCGCAGCCAGCTAAGCTCTCGGTTTTGCGTGTACGAGAAGTCGCGCGGCGGCTTGCGCAGCTTTGCAGCGGCTTGCTTCTTTTCGATTTTGCTCGGCATATGCATCTGTCCGTTCAGTCCCCGTAGGGGACGGTAGCCTAACACTTTTCACTATTGTCTCAATTTAGTCGATCGCTGGCACGGACGTATCGCGTGAACGGTATCTTTACCTACTTCTTACGCTGACAAGTCATAGGACTGACGCCCTGCTCGTCTGCAAGCGGTCTATATCCTCACTCAACTGGTACGTAAGTGTGAATAAGAATGATGGATAGCTGAATATCATTGAATGCAGGCGGAAACGTAAACAAACATCATTTATATACATAAAACCGATTTAGCTATGCAATTCTGAATCAAAAGTTTAGAGATGCAATTGCAAATAGTTTTTAGGAAAAAAGAGCGTTTACCTTAGAAAAGTTACTTTAGAACGCCGAAGTACATTATGGGGGAATCTCATGCGATATACCGTTCACCCCCTATAAAAAACCGTTCGGGGGCAAGGTGGAAGTATGAGCTGATTTTGGATATAAATATGTCGTCAGCAATAACGCCTCACACGGAGGGGCGCTAACGAATCGGCCCTGACAAGGGCCCGAAAGAAAGGTAGGAGGCCATGACGAAAGGTCTGCACGTGCCTTCCGAGATCGGCAAGCTCAGGAAGGTCTGCCTGCACCGTCCCGGCGACGAGCTCCTCAACCTGCCGCCCGACGAGCTCGAGCGACTCCTGTTCGACGACGTCCCGTTCCTGGAGGTCGCGCAGCAGGAGCACGACACCTTCGCCCAGATCCTGAGGGACCAGGGCGTGGAGGTCCTCTATCTCGAGAACCTCGTCGCCGAGGTGTTCGACCAGGTCCCCGGCGCCCGCGCCGAGTTCACCGACCAGTACATCGCCGAGGCCGGCATCCGCGGCCAGCACATGCCGCAGATCGTCCGCGAGAAGCTGGACTCCATCGAGGACAACCTCGAGTTCGTCAAGAAGACCATGGCCGGCATGACCAAGTCCGAGATCGACATGCCCCTCACGGCGTCCACGACCCTCGACTCCCTGGTCAACTCCGAGTCCGAGTCCGACCTGATCATCGACCCGATGCCCAACCTCTACTTCACCCGCGACCCGTTCGCGGTCATCGGCGAGGGCGTCAACCTCAACCGCATGTACTCGGTCACCCGCAACCGCGAGACCCTGTACGGCAAGTACATCTTCAAGTACCACCCCGACTACAAGGACGTCTCGCTGTACTTCCGCCGCGACTGCCAGTTCCACACCGAGGGCGGCGACGTGCTGAACATCAACGAGAAGACCCTCGCCGTCGGCATCTCCCAGCGCACCCAGGCCGCCGCGATCGACGTCATGGCCCAGAACATCTTCTGGAACTCCGACTCCAAGGTCGAGCGCATCCTGGCCTTCGATATCCCGGTCTCGCGCGCCTTCATGCACCTCGACACGGTCTTCACCCAGATCGACGTCGATAAGTTCACGATCCACCCCGCCATCATGGGCACCCTGCGCGTCTACGAGCTGACCGCCGGCAAGAACCCGGGCGACGTGAACATCCGCCTGATCGAGGACACCCTCGAGCACGTCCTGGAGGACGCCACCGGCGTCGACCAGGTCAAGCTGATCCCCTGCGGCGGCGGCGACCCGATCGCGGCCTCCCGCGAGCAGTGGAACGACGGCTCCAACACCCTGTGCGTCGAGCCCGGCAAGATCTGCGTCTACGCCCGCAACACCGTCACCAACGACGTGCTGTACAAGGAGGGCCTGGACCTTCTCGTCGTGCCCTCCGCCGAGCTCTCCCGCGGCCGCGGCGGCCCGCGCTGCATGAGCATGCCCTTCTGGCGCGAGGACCTCTAAGGTCTTCAAGGACCCGTACAGGTCATAATACATACATCTAGCTGCCATTAGATGTCTCCCATTGGGGCGGTGCGGGTTTTCGCACCGCCCCAATCTTGTATGAGGAACGTCAACACGATTGGATGACTGCTTTTGTAAGGAGCTTGGCCATGGACATCAAGACGATTGGCGTTGAGGAATGGCTCAACGTTTGGGAGAAGAGCGCCACGTGGGACATCGCCCAGTCGACGATCTCGTCGCTCACCATGGGCGAGCTGCGCGCGCTCGATGAACAGGACGGCGCCACGTTCTACGAGCGCCTGGACCGCGAGAAGATGAACTACGGCTGGATCGAGGGCTCGCCGGAGTTTAAGGCCGAGGTTGCCAAGCTGTATCGTCGGGAGGTCAATCCCGATCACATTCTGCAGACCAATGGCTGCACGGGCGCTAACCTCAACGCCATCATGGCTGTGGTCGAGCCCGGCGACCATGTTATCGCCGAGTGGCCCACCTACGCGCCGCTCTACGAGATTCCGCGCACGCTGGGCGCCGAGGTCGAGTATTGGGAGCTTCGCGAGGAACTCGGCTGGAAGCCCGATATCGAGGAACTCAAGCGCTTGGTGCGTCCCAACACCAAGCTTATCTGCATAAACAACGCATCTAACCCCATCGGTACGGTGCTCGATGCCGATATGCTCGGCCAGATTGCCGAGATCGCCCGCTCGGTGGGCGCCTACGTGCTGTGCGACGAGGTATATCTGCCGCTCGAAAACACTGAGTCCTTTATGTCGATGGTCGACGTGTACGAGAGGGCCATTGTCACCAACTCGTTGTCGAAGACCTATTCGACACCTGCGGCCCGCGTGGGCTGGGTCCTGGCCGACAAAGAGGTGTCCAACCGCATCCGTACCTATCGCGATTACACCATGATCTGCGGCGGCGTGTTCAACGATGCTCTGGCGACCTATGTGCTTGAACACAAGGATAAGATTCTCGAGCGCAATCGCAAGATCGTGTTTGGCAACCGCGATATCGCGCAGGCTTGGATCGATACGCAGCATCGCGTTTCCTGGACGGCCCCGCAGGGCGTGTCCATCTCGTTTATCCAGCTGGATATTCCCGAGGATGACGAGGAGTTCTGCAGGCGCCTGCTGTCCGAGAGGGGAGTGCTGCTGGTCCCCGGTAGCCGTTTTGAGCTTCCTTGCGGCGCACGCCTGGGCTACTGCGCGAGCGAGGACGTTCTGCGCGAGGGCCTGAGGCTTTTGGGCGAGGCGCTGGCGGAGTTCGATCGCTAGGATTCCGATGGTCTTCGGGGGCCTTATCCAAATTAGCCGAAGATAATCGAAAACGGACCCGTTTCCCTAGTGAAGCGGGTCCGTTTTTCTATACCGAGAAGTCAAGTTGTTACAAATGGGGCCGTAAAGCGAGGCGGTATCCGCTGGGCCTTATACTGAGTTTCCGGTGAACGGTATCAAGCGTCTGGTAAACGGTAATTTATTTATCAGAAATGAATAGGACAAACTTTTTTCTGAATAAAAATGAAAATGGTTGAGACGCGGTGTGAACCGCTAATTCTATTCATAGCTTTATTGGAAATATGCAATTTGAGGATGGTTTAACAAAGTTTAGTTCCATTTGATTTTAGGATTAAAACGCGTTTAAGCACGTAAATACGCTTTATTAAGATGAAGTGTGCCATGCGTGAAGTATATGTGTATGCCGTTCACCCCCTATAAAAAACCGTTCGGGGGCAAGGTGGAAGTATGAGCTGATTTTGGATATAAATATGTCGTCAGCAATAACGCCTCACACGGAGGGGCGCTAACGAATCGGCCCTGACAAGGGCCCGAAAGAAAGGTAGGAGGCCATGACGAAAGGTCTGCACGTGCCTTCCGAGATCGGCAAGCTCAGGAAGGTCTGCCTGCACCGTCCCGGCGACGAGCTCCTCAACCTGCCGCCCGACGAGCTCGAGCGACTCCTGTTCGACGACGTCCCGTTCCTGGAGGTCGCGCAGCAGGAGCACGACACCTTCGCCCAGATCCTGAGGGACCAGGGCGTGGAGGTCCTCTATCTCGAGAACCTCGTCGCCGAGGTGTTCGACCAGGTCCCCGGCGCCCGCGCCGAGTTCACCGACCAGTACATCGCCGAGGCCGGCATCCGCGGCCAGCACATGCCGCAGATCGTCCGCGAGAAGCTGGACTCCATCGAGGACAACCTCGAGTTCGTCAAGAAGACCATGGCCGGCATGACCAAGTCCGAGATCGACATGCCCCTCACGGCGTCCACGACCCTCGACTCCCTGGTCAACTCCGAGTCCGAGTCCGACCTGATCATCGACCCGATGCCCAACCTCTACTTCACCCGCGACCCGTTCGCGGTCATCGGCGAGGGCGTCAACCTCAACCGCATGTACTCGGTCACCCGCAACCGCGAGACCCTGTACGGCAAGTACATCTTCAAGTACCACCCCGACTACAAGGACGTCTCGCTGTACTTCCGCCGCGACTGCCAGTTCCACACCGAGGGCGGCGACGTGCTGAACATCAACGAGAAGACCCTCGCCGTCGGCATCTCCCAGCGCACCCAGGCCGCCGCGATCGACGTCATGGCCCAGAACATCTTCTGGAACTCCGACTCCAAGGTCGAGCGCATCCTGGCCTTCGATATCCCGGTCTCGCGCGCCTTCATGCACCTCGACACGGTCTTCACCCAGATCGACGTCGATAAGTTCACGATCCACCCCGCCATCATGGGCACCCTGCGCGTCTACGAGCTGACCGCCGGCAAGAACCCGGGCGACGTGAACATCCGCCTGATCGAGGACACCCTCGAGCACGTCCTGGAGGACGCCACCGGCGTCGACCAGGTCAAGCTGATCCCCTGCGGCGGCGGCGACCCGATCGCGGCCTCCCGCGAGCAGTGGAACGACGGCTCCAACACCCTGTGCGTCGAGCCCGGCAAGATCTGCGTCTACGCCCGCAACACCGTCACCAACGACGTGCTGTACAAGGAGGGCCTGGACCTTCTCGTCGTGCCCTCCGCCGAGCTCTCCCGCGGCCGCGGCGGCCCGCGCTGCATGAGCATGCCCTTCTGGCGCGAGGACCTCTAAGTCTTTCCGTTTCCGGTGCGGTCCCCCTACAACCGCACCGGCTTCGCCCGTTAAACGGGCACCACTAATACTTACGTAATTCATTTCTTCGAAAGGAATCAAACCATGGGTGTTAACCTTTCCGGCCGTAGCTTCCTCAAGCTTCTCGACCTCACCACCGAGGAGATCGAGTACCTGCTCAAGCTCTCCAAGAACTTCAAGGATATGAAGCGCGCTGGCGTTCCGCACCGCTATCTCGAGGGCAAGAACATCGTTCTGCTCTTCCAGAAGACCTCTACTCGTACCCGCTGCGCCTTCGAGGTCGGTGGCATGGATCTGGGCATGGGCGTCACCTACCTCGATCCGGGTTCGTCGCAGATGGGCAAGAAGGAGTCCATCGAGGACACCGCCCGCGTTCTCGGCCGCATGTATGACGGCATCGAGTTCCGTGGCTTTGCCCAGGACGACGTCGAGGAGCTCGCTGCTAAGTCCGGCGTGCCCGTGTGGAACGGCCTGACCACCGAGTGGCACCCCACCCAGATGCTCGCCGACATCCTGACCGTCCAGGAGAACTTCAACTACGACATCAAGGGCAAGACCCTCGTCTTCATGGGCGACTGCAAGAACAATGTCGCTCGCTCCCTCATGGTCGTCTGCTCCAAGCTCGGCATGAACTTCGTGGCCTGCGGCCCCGAGGAGTGCATGCCCGCTGACGACGTCATCGAGGCCTGCAAGCCCATCGCCGAGGCCAACGGCTGCACCATCAAGCTGACCACCGACGTCAAGGACGGCGTCACCGGTGCCGACGTTATCTACACCGACGTGTGGGTCTCCATGGGCGAGCCCGACGAGGTCTGGGCCGAGCGCATCGCTCAGCTCACCCCGTATCGTGTCACCTCCGAGGTCATGGCTATGGCCAACCCGGGTGCCATCTTCCTGCACTGCCTGCCCAGCTTCCACGACACCAACACCACCATTGGCGCCGAGAAGTGCGAGCAGTTCGGCATCACCGAGCAGGAGGTCACCGACGAGGTCTTCGAGAGCCCCGCTTCCAAGGTCTTCGACGAGGCCGAGAACCGCATGCACACCATCAAGGCTGTCATGTATGCTACGCTCAAGTAAGAGCATCTAGCATCTCGCTCGGGGTGTATTGCTGCACACCCCGAGCGGTTTTATCTGGTAATAATCTCGCATCAAGCGGCAGGCACGGCACGGAAGAGCCGCTTCTGGCGAGATCAGTAAATGATTTATGAAGGGGGGATGAGAACTATGACTGAGACCGCTAAGAAAAAGCGCGGTATGCCTTCATCGTTCACCATTCTTCTTGCTCTGCTGGCAATTGTCGCAGTGATTACCGTTATCGTCTCCGGCACGTCCGGCGGCGCGGTTACTGCCGCCCGTCTGAGCGATTTCTGCACCGCCCCGATTAAGGGCTTCGCTGACGCTCTGCCCGTCTGCCTCTTCGTTATGATCCTGGGCGGCTTCCTCGGTATGATGACCGAGACCGGCGCCCTGGACAACGGCATCGCCGTTCTGGTGCAGAAGCTTAAGGGCAACGAGATTATGCTCATTCCCGTGCTGATGCTCATCTTCTCCCTCGGTGGTACCACCTATGGTATGTGCGAGGAGACCGTTCCCTTCTACGCCCTGCTCGCCGCTACCATGATGGCTGCTGGCTTCGACCCCATGGTCGGTGCCGCTACCGTCCTGCTCGGCGCTGGCTGCGGCTGCCTGGGCTCCACGGTTAACCCGTTCGCCGTCGGCGCTGCCGTCGACGCTCTGACCGGCGTTGGCATTGAGGTCAACCAGTCCATCATCATCGGCCTCGGTGCCGTCCTGTGGATTGTCACTACCGCTATGTCCATCTTCTTCGTGATGAGCTACGCCAAGAAGGTCAAGGCTGACAAGGGTTCCACCATCCTGTCGATGCAGGAGCTCAAGGACGCCGAAGAGGCTCACGGCAAGGCTGCTTCCGAGGTCCACAAGGAGGTCAAGCTCACCGGTCGTCAGAAGGGTGTTCTGATTGCCTTCGCCTTCACCTTCGTCGTCATGATCGTCGGCTTCATTCCGCTGGCCGACCTCAACGAGGGCGTCGCTAACTTCTTCGACGCTGGCGCTGTCTACGACGCCGACGGTAACGCCGTCGTCCAGGGCTGGTCTGCCCTGATCACCGGCCTGCCCATTGGCCAGTGGTACTTCGACGAGGCTTCCACCTGGTTCTTCCTCATGGCCGTCCTGATCGGTATCATCGGTGGCCTGTCCGAGAAGCAGATCGTCAACACCTTCATCACCGGCGCTGCCGACATGATGTCCGTTGTTCTCGTCATCGCCCTCGCCCGTGGTATCTCCGTCCTCATGGCTAACACCGGCCTCGACGTCTTCGTCCTCGACGCTGCCGCCAATGCTCTGGCTGGCCTGTCCGGCGTGATCTTCGCTCCCATGAGCTTCCTGGTCTACTTCGGCCTGTCCTTCCTGATCCCCTCGACCTCTGGTATGGCTACCGTCTCCATGCCCATCATGGGACCGCTGGCTGTTAAGCTCGGCTTCTCGCCCGAGGTCATGGTCATGATCTTCTCCGCCGCCATCGGTGTCGTGAACCTGTTCACCCCGACCTCCGGCGCCATCATGGGCGGTCTCGCCCTGGCCAAGATCGAGTGGACGACCTGGCTCAAGTTTGCCCTTAAGCTCATTGTCGCTCTCTCCGTCGTCTGCGCCGTCATCCTGACCGTCGCCTGCGTGCTGATCTAAGTACCCAACGGGTACCCCACGGAAACCTTGACGATCCTGTAAAGGATCACCTGGTCATCGTCTGTCCGGTGGGGTCAACCCACCGGTAGACTCCTACCTTTAGCCCCCTCCCGTTCCGTGCGCGGGAGGGGGCGCTCTTGTGTTCCGGCGTTTTACCAAACGCCGGAACCACTCGACGCTGCAAGCCCGCCAGAGCGGCAATCTGACGTTCAATCGTGGCTTATAGGACAAAATGTGTGTCTGCTTTAGGGGCATCGGCGCAGGTCGATGCCCCTTTTTCAGCCGTTTAAATTCCGTGCCCGCTTTTAACCGCTCGGACAGAATGTGTGTCCGGTTGCCTATCGTTCCCGCAGGTAGATAACCTTTTCCGGAACCGTTAAATACCCTTTCGGAAGAGGTGCCCATGAAGGCCGTTTATTGCCCCTACTGCGGCGGTCGGACCAAGCGCAACGGCAGGACCTCATCGGGGTCCCAGCGGTGGAGGTGCACGGCCTGCGGCGCGTCGACGACTGTGAGGTACGACGACACGGCGACGAGGCTGGACGAGTTCCTCGGGTGGCTCCTCTCGAAGGACTCCCAGGCGGCGATGCCGGGCGGCGGGCGGTCCTTCAGGCGCAGGACGGCCGAGTTCTGGGAGGTCTGGCCGATGCCCGTCCCCGACGGCGAGCTGCACCGCGTGCTCTACGTCGACGGGATCTGGGTCGCGCGCGACCTCGTCGTGCTCATATGCTGCAGCGGCGAGCGGGTGGTCTCCTGGTACATGGCCAGGTCGGAGAACTCGAGGGCGTGGTCGGCCCTCATGGCGCCGATCCCGGCGCCC
>UQIS01000033.1 GCA_900541245.1 uncultured Collinsella sp. | reverse complement strand
TTAAAAAAAAATTTCTAACGTTTTTTCTTCTTCTCCTTTTCCCTTTTTTTGTTTCCTTTGTCGTTTCTTGTCCGTCCTTTTTAGTTTTCTTTTCTTTAACCCGACCCCCAGGAGGACCAACAACAATGATCAAGATCACCGTCCCCGCCACCAGCGCAAACCTAGGCATCGGCTACGACACCCTCGGCATGGCCGTCAGCCTCTACTCGCACTTCACCTTCGAGCGCGCCGATAAGCTCACCATCACCGGATGCCCCGAGGAGTTCCAAAACGAGAACAACCTGGTCTACGTCAGCTTTGTCGATGCGCTGGCCGCATGGGGCGAGCCGGCCTTCCCCGTCGCTATCGACATCCAGACCGACGTGCCCGTCGCCCGCGGCCTGGGTTCCAGCTCCACCTGCGTCGTCGCCGGCATCATGGCGGCCGCCGCGCTGACGGGCCACACCGTCGACCGTGCCGAGCTCGTCCGCATCGCCACCGAGGTCGAGGGGCATCCCGATAACGTCGCTCCCGCCATCCTTGGCGGCGCCGTCTGCTCCTTTACGCCGACTGATTCGCTCCCCCAGTGCCTGCGCTACGAGGTGAGCGATCGCTTGCGTTTTATTACCGTGATTCCGCCCTACGAGGTACATACGAGCGAGGCGCGCAAGGTCGTGCCGCAGGAGATTCCGCTCTCCACCGCCGTGTGGCAGATGGGCCGTATCGCCGGCATGACGCGCGGCCTGGAGACCGGCGACCTTGACCTGATTGCCGCCGCCAACGACGACCGCATCCAGGAGCCCTATCGCCGCCGCCTCATCCCCGACTACAACGCCGTGCGCGACACCTGCCTTAACGGAGGCGCCAAGACCATCTGGATCAGTGGCTCCGGCTCGACCCTCATGGCCGTGACTGACGACACCATCGTGGCAAAGTTCCTACAGGTCAAGCTGCGCGAGCAGTTCCCCAAGTGCGACACGCACATTCTGACGTGCGACACGGAAGGCGCCCAGATCGAATACCTGTAGCGTCCTGCCTCATTGCTCTCACCGGTCCCCTTGGGGCTTCCCCTGAAAACGTCCTCGATCATGAATTGCCCCGTCGTGCGCTCCGCTCGACGGGGCAATTCGATGTGCGGATTGTTTTCAGGGGAAGCCCCAAGGGGGCCTGCGCAGCCTCGACAGGATATCGCATTCGCTGATTTAATCTTGCGTTCCTTCGGAGCAGCGGACAAGGAACCCTTCACGATACGGAAAGATTTGAGGGCAAAGCCCCTGGCCTCCCCTACGTTAACTTCGCTGGCGGCGGCTACAGGAACCTACGCTCTGGAAAGTCGCCGGGCTGATTTTTTGGCTTCTATTTGATAAAGGCGCACTTCCCAGCATCTCATTCGCCTTATAGCTCTGTTTTAATTTCTAATTGATGATCGATACGTGACGTCATCTAATTATCTTCGCTACTCAAAACAGCCCCAAGTTTACTTACTAGCGTCTCAACAGTAATTCCGAGTGCGTCCGCATAGACAAACTGCTCATAAACCCTAAGGCTGCGTTCCCCGGTCTCGACCTTTGAGATGAACGACTGAGGTACCCCCAGTTTCTTTGCGAGTTCAACCTGAGTGATACCTTGCTCCCGACGAATCTGGGAAAGGCATTTTCCGCATGTCCTGTTAGCATCAACGTTCATGCCGTTTACGCTATATTCCATTTTGATATATACCAAACTGGGATATATTTATGTCACCAGCCATTCCGCTTATCAAAAATGCCCATCGCAGATTCATAGCTAGGAAGGAGCCTCGATAAACATGAATGACGAGATGAAGGAGCCCGACGAGGAAAAGGCACTCAGCGAGTCCGACGAGCGGAAGCCAGATTTCAAAGCCGAGCAGTTTTCTGATAGTGCTAGCGACACCCCTTCCTCTGAAATTCCGCCATCAAACGAAGAGGACGGCGCACGCGAAAATGAAGAAAACGACTCACTTCTAACGCGGGCCATTCATAAATTAGGCAATAAAAAACGAGCGGCAATCGCAGCTGCCGTGGCAGTTGTCATCATCTTCAGTTTGCCCATACTGTTTCCTCAGTTGTTTTGCGCTCACAAGCTATGGGCCAATGCAACCTGCACACGCCCTCGCACATGTAAAAGTTGCGGCAAAACCGAGGGAGAACCTCTCGGGCACGAATGGGAAGAAGCAACTTGTACGACACCGAAGACCTGCCAGCGTTGCGGCGAAGCGAAAGGGGAGCCACTCGGACACCAACCGGGCTCGTGGACCAAAGAAGTCGACTACGTAGATGCCACTTCGAAGGAAATACGAGAATGCGAGAGATGCGGAGAGGTCGTTGACACCCGCAACGAGAAGGAAATCACATCTTTTCTTGGCGACGGAAAGTTTTCAATTTCACCTGAAGGCTTTATTGATCGACTTAACGAGGAATTCTCCGATATCCCCAATTGCAGCAGTATGAATGCGGATTACGAACTAGACGATAGCGGCATGGGGCTCGAACTTCAGATCAAAAACGGTTCAAAGATTGCCGGTATTGGAGGCTTCTTTTCGGACTCGAGTAACCCGGTGCTACTCAGCTATCTTGGATCCGAAAACTGCTTCAAAAACATAGTCATGTACTTCGAAAACTCCGACTATGCCGCGGCGACAGCATTGGCAACTATACAAGCAATCGATCCAACACTTTCGTTTTCAGACGCCAAGGAAGTTGGTGCTGCCTGCGTAGATACGCCAACTGTCAAAAATGGAATTACGTACGCAATCGTAGCTTCGAATGGAGAGTACTGGCTAAGCACTCGAATTGAATAATTTTCTTTGATTACTAAATTCAGACGCCTCTTACTCGCGACATATTAAAACTCAACCCCTGGCAGCATCGTCAATCAAAAATTGCCCCGCCGAGCACTTTAGCTTGGCGGGGCATTTCAATATGAAAGCGGATTTAAATATCAACAAGTCCTGCACGCTCCAACGAGACAGCCGGCTTCGCTGTTCTAATTGCTCGAAGTGCATCTTGAGCAATCAGCGGCTTGCATCTCTTTTAGGCTGCGCTGGTTTCTTTGTATTCGAAGACTGGCTCTAGGAGATCTTCGATGTTGCAGTGGAGGGCTTTTGCTATGGCTCTTACGCTTGTTACCGAAGCTTCATTGATGTTTCTCTGGCGCTGCTCGTACATTTGGATTGAGCGGAGTGACACACCCGATTCGTATGCTAGGTCTTGTTGGGTTTTCTTAAGTTTCTTTCTTGCTAACGCAAGTTTGGTTTGCCTGGACGCTTTTTTCGCCATATCGCAGACGAGGCGAGCCACGCGTTCCTCCGAGGCTTCGTGCCAGGGATAGTACAAACTGCGCAGTGCGTCAAACGGAACGACATGCAGCAGGTCTTCGAAAGACTCCCCTAAACGCCACTGCAGATATGCCAGTATCCAGCCTGTCCAATACTCTGGCGTCTTCTCAAAACGATAGGTGCGATCCGGTATAGACCCGCTCTGATAGCCGGACCTTTCAGCGATAAGCGCGAACAGCTCAACGCCCGATTTTCCCGATACGACCCATGCGTTGCCGCGTTCGAACTCGCGAGCTACGCCGCTCAGGCAAAAGAGTTCAGCAACTTCCGATCCTTCTGCTCCATAATCGTTAACGGCATAGTCAAAGCAGTCGCCGAGGTTGTTCATTGCATCCTCGAGGTAGTAGACGGGGTATGTCCTACTCGGCCCACAATCCGTTAACTCTTGGATCATTTAAATCAACCCTCCCTGCCATCAAATCCCTAATGTCAACACCATCAGAGTCAAATCCGTTTACCGTATCCAGGTATTTACGTCGAGCGTTCTGTTCTCGCTCAAATCGTTTGGGATAAAACTCAGCTCCCGAGGCCTGTTTCCAATCGCGGAACCTGATCGCCGAGAACGCGCGCTCACTCATAAGCGCATATTGAATGCCCAAATCGCCCAAACGCATAATGCGCCGCAATTGCCTGAGCGAAATCATGCCGTTGACAAACTGTCTTGCAAACGAGAAATAAGAATCGTCTGCACGATAGCCTCGAATAACGTCATAAGGAGATGTATCAATTAAGCAGTTATCAAGTAGATAGCGAAGCCCCTCGCGTGCTACTGGCGTTGAAACATTGAACTCTCTGTTATTCGCCAGAATTGCAAGCCAGTTGAGAATCGAGAACTCACCTGATTCCAAATCCAAAATCGCAAGGCCATCTAAATCAAGCTCATATCGATTGGCAACGCCATCAGACTCAGTCCGGCACGCCCATTCCATTGCCATTTCCTCATGCGGCGTGCAATAAAACCCGCGCCCATAGTCATTGAATTGCCTACATTTATCCAACGATGGATGCTCGACAACAACGTCCGATCCGTGCCATAACTCCATATCGACCTCCAAACAAAAATATCACCCCAGTGATAGTGTACCAACAACTATCACTGGGGTGATATAGATAGATGCAAACTATTGCCTGCCAAGAGCCCTTACTAGAGGCAAGCCTCGGCGATGCGCTTTTTGAGTTCGTCGATGCCGGTGCCGGTCTGGGAGCTTGTGATGATCACGTTCTCGGCCGGAACGTTGAGCTGCTTTTTGATGGCTGCTGCCTGGCGGGCCTGCTGGGTGCGGCTGAGCTTGTCGGCTTTGGTGAGGCAAACGATAAAGTTGAACTCGTTGCCCTGTAGGTAGTCGATCATGTCGTGGTCGAGCTTGCTGGGGTCGTGACGAATGTCCACCAGCGAGACGACCAAGTTAAAGCTGCGCTCGGAGTCAAAAAAGTCGCCGATAAGCTCGGCCCAGCGGTCACGCTCGGCCTTGGAGCGACGGGCGAAACCGTAACCCGGCAGGTCCACGAAATGCACGTCATCGGCCTCAAAGAAGTTGATGTTGCTCGTCTTGCCCGGCGTACTGGAAACCTTGACTAGGTTCTTGCGGCCAAATAGCTTGTTCATAATCGACGACTTGCCCACGTTGGAGCGGCCGACAAAGCTCACCTCGGGGCAGGTGGACTCGGGAATCTGCGAAACCTTGCCATAGCTGGCGACGAACTTGGCAAGCTGGTAGTTAATGGAATCGGCCATGGACACTCCTTGGTCGTAGGTTCTTACAAATAGACGCGCTATTGCGCAGCGGCAATGCGGCGGACGATATCGAGCGTAATGTCACTTGCGACACGCGCGTACTCGAACAGATCGAACTCTCGCTCGCAAATTGCATCGTACGCCTCGTCACAATTATCGCTGATAGCGCGCAACACCAGGCAATCGACACCATTTTTGGTTGCGACATGGGCAATTGCCGCGCCCTCCATGCCGACACAATCGGCATGCGTCGCCTCGATAGCGTCGTTGCGCATGGTGGCGCCCGTCACAAAGCGGTTACCCGTGGCAATCGTGCCGACCAGGAACTGCTTGGTGCCCTCGTTCGAAGCGACTGCATTTTTCGAAGCGTCAACAAACCCACGCTCAGCAAGCACGTCGGCGGCAATATCGACCAGCGCGGGCGTCGAGCCAAACTCCTCGAGCCCCGGTGCGGACTCGGCGATAAGCGCGGTATCGGTATCCAGATAGCGTAGGCGTTTGCCAATGACCACGTCGTCGATATGGAGCTTGGGGTTCAAACCGCCCGCAATGCCCGAAAACACAACAGCCTGCGGAGCATACTTGCTAATGAGGTGCTGTGTTGCAGCGGCAGCGTTCACCGTGCCCATGCCCGCCGTTGTGGCGACAACTGTCAGGCCGTCGAGCTCACCGCTCACAACGGTCAAGCCTGCCTCCCGTGCCTCGCAAACGTCGCTCAGCTCTTCTTTAATCTGCATGATCTCTTTTTCGAGCGCACCGATAATCGCGATGGTAGCCATACCATTCCCCAAACCTATACGAAATTCTCAACCAAGGTATGGTACCAGCATTTTGTTTGATCTCGCCAAACGAACACGCTAAGCCAATGCAGCTCGCGTATCAAACAGAGCCTTTGCAATCGCGGCCGTAACCTCGCTCGAACGGTCACTCCATGGCATCGATGTCATGACGCTCATGACATAGGTACGGCCATCGATGTCGATGAGGCCTGCATCGCATGTCGAATAGTAACCATCCTCGCTAATCCAGCCTGCCTTGTTGCGCACCAAAACCTGCTCGTCCGCAATGCCATCGCGAATAAACGAGCGCGATGTTGATGCCAGAAGGCCCGACAACCACTGTGAAGTCTCGGTATCCATGCTCAGATACTCGCTCATCTCACGCCATAACCTCGCAGAAGTGCGCGGGCAGTAGGTCGGAAAATCACTCATCGGATCCAGTGCCGTATCGTAATCGATGCCAAGACCGACAATCCAATCCTCGTAACCGACACGGTCAAACGCCGCACGTAACGCAATAAACGAATCGTTGTCTGAATAAACGACCGCAGCCTCGATCAAGTCGCGTACCGTCTGCCAACCCATGTTGTAGCCACCATACGTGGCTAAAGGCCAATCGAGCGACACCTGACCCGATTCGACCAACGTCTCGCAAATATAGAGCGCATACAGCGCCTTGTAACTGCTCGCTCCATACACCTCGACATCGGCGTTATACGTCACGCCTCTACCGCTCGATAGGTCGTAGAACACTACGCCCACTTCACCCAGCTCCTGCACCCGGCTCAGGGCATCCTGGAGCGAAGCAAGGCTCTCATCCTCCAAGGTAGGAATCTTCTTATCCACCAACGAGAAGGTCTGAACGGTATCACTCGAAGGGATATCGTTGAAGTCCGCCTTCGAAAGTCTCGTCTTGAGATCTGCCGACGCTTTGGACTTTGAAACCTTTTCGTTTTGCAGCTGTACCGTTGACGCATCTGAGTGTGCCATTCGCTCCGATGCGTAGGTTTTGGCGGTAATTCCGAGGATAATAACCGCCGACGTTAGCATCCCAATGGCGGCAATCTTCCTCACGCGGATGCGAGCGTCGGCAAGGCCACGCGAAGACGTGCCCTTCGTCTCATATCTGCTGCTATGCTGCGGCACATACTCATCCCGCGATGCGATGTTTCGCACGTGGTCTCCTGACTGCTACCGTTTATATACGAGCAGCATGATACCGAGCAGGCATTTCTTTCCAAAGATATTCAGCGGCGTTTAAGGTGTCTTTAAAGAAACCACAAGCGTATTTATCCAAATGGCACGATTCTGTTGCGCATCTCACCGCAACCCAGAGAGCAGTCTTTTAAGGACGGGGCTCTTTAGCAATCAACTAGGTGCCCAGGGGCACTCATTTAAGTCTGTCCCCAATGAGTGCCTTTGGGGAGCGAAAATGGCTCGCTAGCCGATGGCGTTTTTGAGTTCGGCGCGGCGCTTTTTCATGCCCGTCATGACGGCGTTGCGCAGCTCGGGCATGCGCGCGGTATCCATCTGCGGCACGCCCTCGAGCTTATAGGGAATGCCCAGTTGCTCGTACTTGACGACACCCATGGTGTGATACGGCAGCATTTCCAGGCCCACCACGTTGTGCCATGGAGCGATGAGGCGACCGAGCTTCTCGCACTCCTCCACCGTGTCGGTAATGCCCGGCACCACCACGTGACGGATAACGACCTTGATCTTGCGACGTGCAAGCTCATCGCCAAACGCCAGGATGCGTGCGGGATCACAACCGGTCAGCTTTTTATGCTCGACCGGGTCGGCATGCTTAATATCGAGCAGCACCATGTCGGTCTCGTTGAGCACGGCATCGAACTTCTCGGGATGCTGGGGGTCGAAGGCGTAGCCACAGCTATCTAGGCAGGTATGTACACGACCATCGGGGTTGCTGTGCATTGCGCGGAACAGGTCGGCCAAAAACTCGGGCTGCAGAAGCGGCTCGCCACCGGACACCGTAATGCCACCGCTGCGATAGAACTCGTGGTTACTCTGGAACTCGTCCATGAGGTGCTCGACGGTCACCATCGTGCCGCCGTTGACCGACCAGGTATCGGGATTGTGACAATACGCGCAGCGCATGGGACAGCCTTGGACAAACACTACGAAGCGGATGCCGGGTCCGTCGACCGTACCCATCGTTTCAATCGAATGTACGCGGCCCAGGGCAAACGCGGAGTCCTCGGGACGAGCGTCCACACCCTCGAGCGTCATCTCAGCCATTCCCGCTACCTTGCCTCTCATTGGTTTTAGTTACATAAATGCCAGAGCCATTCTAGCCCATACGCATGATGGTGAAACGGTTTAGTGGTCAATTGGGTTGTTCTATTTGGCCCCACACAAAAGCGGCGGGAAGGTTGTCACAACCCACCCGCCGCCGAGGCAATAGATATCGATAGACACCAGGCCTTACGCCTTGAGCGTGAGCACCGCGCCGAAGGCGGTCGGGCCGCAATGGCTCGAGATGACGCCGCCGACCTGAGTCCAGGTAATGTCCTTAAAGCCCAGGTCGTGCGCATAGACTTCCATGTCGTCGCGCAGCTCCTCGGAAAGACCTACCGAATACGCCAGGCCAATGTGCGAGTAGTCAATCTCGCCCTTGGCAACCATGTGATCAATAAAGGCGCGGGCGCACTTGAGCATAGAGCCGCGGAACTTCTTGGTCGCCACAAACTTACCGCCCGTCACCTCAATGCAGGGCTTAATCTTGAGCAGGTGGGCGCCAAGGAATGCCACGTTGGACAGACGACCGCCCGCCTTAAGGAAGGCTAGGTCGGTAGGAACAAAGCCCAACAGCACGCGATCCATCACCGAATTGGTGAAGGCGAAAATTTCGTCGACGATGGCATCGGGGTGAGCCTCGATGTATTTGGCGGTCTCGACGGCAACAAGCGACTGGCCCACCGAGACAAAACGCGTATCCATGGAGAAGACGTAGTCGCGGCCCTTAGCTGCAATCTTGGAGGACTGATGCGAGCAAGTCGTGGCCTCGGAATACGCAAGATGCAAAATGGTCGCATCGGGCTGCTCGGCATGGATACGGTCATATACGTGCGCAAAATCCGCAGGCGCGCAGCCACTGGTCTTGGGCATTACGCCAAACTCGTTGCAGCGCGAATAAATCTCGAGCGGATCGATTGAACCATCCTCAACGGTCTCGTCAGCAATCGTGACATGCATGGGCACGCGCACGATGCCGTAGCGCTCGCAGAGCTCCGGCGTCACATCCGAACCAGACTCAACTACGATTACGTACTTGCCCATTATTATCACGACCCATCTCGACATTGGCTTTTCAATACATGACACGCGCGCCGCGCTGTTGCACAACGGCATCTAAGCGCCAAAGCGACGCCGCCCCTTGCACACAACAAAGGACAGCGTCTCCCTGGAAAACCCCGTGCTTATCTGAGATTCTACACGGTTTATTAAGGAGTGTTACTTATTCCGCAAACGGTAGCTATACGCGATAAACGGTAGTTCGCTGCGGCAACTGCGACACATTCCGCCCAGCAAGTCCAATCGTGCTCCACACACGGTTAATGCGCGAGGCGGTAGAAATTCATCGATGCCGCACCCTCGGCGTGCAGCTCCATCGCCGGAACTGCCGGCGAATAGGTACGGCTCGTAAGTGCCGCCTCGCCGCCATTTGCAAAAATCTCGACCATCGTAGTGTCCGAAAGCACGCGCAGGTCGCGAAGCTCACTGAGCTCGATCGACCTCTGGTCGCGCCCATAGCCTTCGTCACCCATGTCGAGGGAAAGCATCCCGTCCGCATAGCGCACAAAGACACCCTTGCGAATCTCGAGCTCGACCATCTTGGCGCCCTCACAGGAAACCACAAGATCAAACAGGCGGCCCGGCTTCTCAACGGTTTCACCGCCTGTCGCGCGAACGCAGTCGCCGCGCATCCTCTCAATCTCGTGGACCGGCTGCTGGCAGAGCTTACCATCGCGCATGCTCAGCTCTCGCGGCACCGTCAACGCGCACTGCCACCCACGCGCAACCGTCGGGTTTTCTGCCGTCGCATCGGGGCAACCCGACCATCCGATCATCAAACGCCGGCCTGCAGCATCCTCAAAGGACTGCGGAGCATAGAAATCAAAACCGGCATCGACCATCGGGGGCATGCCCTGCCCGATGATTCTAAAGCTCGGCGCCTCCCAATCGGCCTCGATGGGGAACCACACGCACTGATGCGGATTGCGGTAACGCCAACCATCGGCAGGCACACCCTGCGGACAGCAAACGAGAACAAGCTCACCATCGAGCTCAAACAGATCGGGGCACTCCCACATAAAGCCAAACTTCTCGCCCAGCTCAATACGCGTCGCATAGTTCCAGTCCTCTAGATCGCGCGAGGTATAGACAAGCACGCAGCCGCGATCGTCTTTCGTACGAGCGCCCAGAACCATGTAGTAGATACCGTCGTGTTCAAGGATCTTGGGGTCGCGCACGTGCGTACCGATATCGTCGGGGTAATCGACCGGTCCAACAGCTATGCACTTCTCGCCCAATTCGTCGGGATTCTCGGCAACCATATGAATCTGGTTTTGCTCACGGCCCGTCAACACGTAGTCGTAATCATCGCGGTCAAAATGCTTGACGTTGCCGGTATAGAAGTAGTGAATCTTGCCATCGCGTACAAAGGCAGAACCAGAATACGCTCCGTTCGAATCCAAATCGGAATCGGGGAACAGCGCGGGGCCGTGATTCTCGTACGTCACAAAATCCTTTGTCGTCAGATGGTTCCAAAGCACTGGACCGCCATGCGCAGCATCGAACGGATCGTATTGATGATAGATGTGATACGTATCACCAATCTGCACCAAACCGTTGGGGTCGTTGAGCCAGCCAAGCTCAGGCTCCACATGGAACAGGAGCCTATCGGGGTCGGACGCGATGCGACCCGCCGTCTCATCCTGTCCGGCACGCCACTGCTCATAGTCCGCGCGTGTCACCTTATTTTTTTGATTAAACATCGCCGTTGACTTTCTCGTCTATGGGGAAGGACGCTCGACTCGCACGAGCCGAACGCCCTTCCTCAAATGGACTTATCCGCATATTACGCTGAACGGCTCAACTAGAAGCTAACGTCGAAGCCAGCGCCAGCGCCCTCTTCATCGGTGGTCGGAACGCCCTTTGCCTTGTTGTAGGCAAAGATCAAGACGATCGGCACGATAAAGGCGATGAGATTGCCAGCCACATACCACACGAGAGTCTCGGGCGTAACGATGAGCAGGCCAAGCACACCGGTCAGACCCTGACCGATAGCGCGCACCTCAAAGAACTTCACGAAGGCACCGCCGCAGCCTGCACCGATGCATGCGCAGATGAACGGAATGATCGAATAGCGCATGTTTGCAGCGAAGATAGCGGGCTCGGAGATACCGACCAGCGTCGGAATAAAGGACGACATGCAGATGTTGCGCTCTTTGGAATGCTTCTTATGAATGAGGTACATGCCGATGGCGCCGCCGCCCTGGGCGATAATGGAAACCGACCAGATGGCCTGGATGTAGTTGAAGCCAGTCGTGGCGACGAGGTTTGCCTCGATACCCTGGATGAACTGATGCGTACCGGTAACGACAAGCGGCTGCAGGAACGCGGCGAAGACAAAGGCACCAAAGACGCCCATCCTGTTGTACAGGATATCGATTACGCCGCCGAGGACGTCGCCGATCAGGTTGCCGAGCGGGCCGAACACGGTGAACAGGGCGACGTTAGCAAGAATCAGGGTAACGGTCGGGACAAAGACGAACGAAACGACCTCGGGGATGTACTTCTGGGCAATCTTTTCGACCTTGGCCATAAACCAGGCAGTCAGGATTGCAGGGAACACGCCGCCCTGGAAAGCAACCATGGGAATGGAGAGCGGACCAAAGTTCCAGTACTCAGCACCCGTCGGGTCCATAACGAACGTGTTGCGGTTCATAAGGCTCGGGTGAACCATGACGATACCGACGAGGATGCCCAGAATCGGGTTACCGCCAAAACGCTTCACCGCGCTGTACATAACCAGGACAGGCAGGTAGTCAAACGTGGTGGCTATAATGGCAAAGAAGCTTGCGAGGTTCTTGAGGAACTCGCTGTGATCGGCAAGGCTGCCCTCCATGCCGAAGAGTCCGTTGGCAACGATCAGCGACTTAAGGCCGATGATGATAGCAGCGCCGACGAAAGCGGGAATGATGGGGATAAAGATGTCCGAGAATACCTTGAGGACCGAGAAGAACTTGCCTTTCTTGTCCGCCTCGGCGCCCTTGACCTCGGAAGCGCTGATCTCCTTAACGCCCGTCAGAGCCATAAACTCATCGAAGACCTTGTTGACGGTACCGGTACCGAAAATGATCATGAGCTGGCCGCTGTTGTACAGCACGCCCTTGACGCCATCGATGTTCTCGAGCTCGGCCTTGTTGTACTTGCTCGTATCCTTGAGTACCAGACGCAGACGGGTCACGCAATGCGTGGCGCCCTCGATGTTCTCCAGTCCGCCGACGTTGTCGACGACTTGCTGGGACACTGCCTTGTAGTCCATGTTCCTCTCCATTCCTTTTCTAAATCATAAAACGGTTCGTTGCCGCTACAGAGACGCGATCGTTGCGTTTGCGCACTTGAGCGCACCGTCGGTGACGGTAAGCGCCACACCCTGGCCCTGCTTGTTGCAGAAGCGAGCGTTGAGCGCAACATCATCGACAAAGATGGTCGCGATGTCGTCGTCGACGACCAGACGCACATGGTGAGTGCCCTCGCCCTTAAAGAACAACGGACGCTCGAGGCCCATGTTGTTGACCTGGAACCACGGGTACTGGGGAGCCGGCGTGAACTCGAGCTTGCCCTCGCGCAGGTTGGCGCGGAACTCATAGGCAAGACCGGTCTCGGCGTCCTCGGCGAACTTGACCGAGAAGCCGGCAGCGTTATCGCCGAGCTCAATGTCGGTATCGAGCAAGTAGGTGGAGCCGGCGTCTGCAGACAAAACCTGCTCGACCTTGCCCGACTCGCAGGAGAGCTCGAAGGCTTCGACAGCCTTGCCCTCGCCAAAGGCGCCGAGCATGCTCTCGGGAAGCTTGGTGCCGAGCGAACCGTCCTCGCGCTGGACGATCTCGAGGGGCATGAAGGTACCACCCCACAGGTAAGAGCTGGGGTCGCCGCCCTCGTCGCGCGTCGGGACCCAACCAAAGAGAACGCGGCGCTCGCCATCGAATGCGGTGCGAGCGGCGTAGTACGCGCGGCCGTCGAAGGAGTCGTCAGCGGGGGTAATC
Source organism: uncultured Collinsella sp. (assembly GCA_900541245.1). Taxonomy (GTDB): domain Bacteria; phylum Actinomycetota; class Coriobacteriia; order Coriobacteriales; family Coriobacteriaceae; genus Collinsella. Next base: position 16,491 of record UQIS01000033.1, on the reverse strand, counting down.
CAAGGACCGTTGATGGACTTGGACATGCGGTAACGGGTCTTGTTGCCGTCGCTGTACTCGGAAAAGACGAGGTACCACCAGTCGCCCATCTTAAAGAGATCAGGCATCTCAAACATGGTGTACAGGCCCGGGTTCCACCAGTCGCCCTGGAACTCCCAGTTGGTCAGATCCTTGGAGGTGAACTTGACCAGGCGGCCGGTCATCAGACGCTTGTCCTCGCCCACGCGCGTTCCGAGGATGAGCATATACTCCTCGTTCTCCTCGTCCCAAAGCACAAAGGGATCGCGCCAGTTGCGGTCATCGTAACCCTCCTGGGGCGGAAGCAGCGTCTCGGCGATGTTCTTCTCCCACTTGACGGCGTCGTCACTCGTTGCGTGAAGAAGAACCTGCTTCATCAAGCGCGCGCGGACCTTATCGCGATTACAACCAGTGTAGAGCGCATGGTACTTGTCGCCCACCTTAAACACCGTGCCGGCATAAATGTACTGGTCGACTTCCTCGTCGCCGCCACGCTCAAGGCTCTCGCCAAAGTCCTTGTAGTTGACGAAATCCTTGGTCGTAGCGAGTGCCCAGCCAAACGGCTCTCCGAAAGGTTCGGGGTTACGCGTGTCACGCTGATGATAGAGATAGAACGTGCCGTCCTCGCCGTACGGCATGATGTCGCCTACCCAAATTCCCTCAGGCTGGTAATACACCTTGTGCATCCGAGACTTCCTTTCCACGACATACTAACTCGGTACAATGGCAAGATATGTCAATCGTTTTCATATGTCAAACGTTTTCACACCAATATGTCTTTTCGCAGTTCCAGTCGTCGGCAAACGGTTGACATATGCCGGCGAACGGTAATCAGAGGCGTTTGAGGGACTCTTTTGGCACGGGGCGAATTACGCGGTTTTGCCCTCGATAAGTTCAACGGGGAGCTTGATATTCGATTCGGGCTTTTCACCATTAATAAGAGCGATGATGGATTGCGCCGCGAGCTCTCCGATGCGATCGATATCTTGACGTACGGTTGTTAAGTCAGGCATAAACGTCATGGTGCGGCGGGCGCCATCCGCGCCCACGACCTTAATATCGTCCGGAGCACTCAAGCCGCGCTGCTTCATCATGTTGAGGCAGACGGCCGCCATCGTGTCGTCTCCCGCAAAGATGCCGTCAATATCGGGATTCTCATCGAGGATCTTCGCAACGACCGCGCCCTTTTCGTCGTCGGGCTTAACGAACTCGACCTCACGGACAAGCGCGGACAAACCGGCCTGCTCAACAACATCGAGGTAGGCATCGGTACGCTTATTGGCAGGCATGCGCATGCGGCTATTGCTGCGCAGGCACAGGATACGCCTGCAGCCGTCATCAATCAGACGGCGCGTGGCGAGCTCGCCGATGCCATAGCTGTCACTTGCAATCTGGACAGAGCCCTCGCCAAGATCGCAGTCGATGCCAACCAGGCTCAAGCCCATCTCGGCATATGCCTCGGCACCGATATTGAGGGAGTTGACGATTACGCCGTCGACCATATTGCGGCGGAGCATGTCAATATAGGAACGCTCAAGATCGGGTCGATTGGCGCTGTTGCACAGCAACATCTTAAAGCCGTTTTCCGCCAACGTGCGCTCGACCGCCTGCACAACCTGAGCATGGAACGGGCTGCTCACAAAGGGAACGATCATGCCGATAAGGTTCAGGCGACCGTTGAGCATGGCACGGGCGATATCGTTGGGCGTGTAATTGATGCGCTCCATCGCGGCATGGACTTTATCGCGGGTTTCCTGACTAATGTAGCCGCGATTATTAAGCACGCGAGATACCGTAGTAGGCGAAACCCCCGCCACCGCTGCAACTTCCTTGATGCCAGGCTTAGCCGTATCCTTAGAACGAGCACTCTCGCGAGCCATAGCACCCTCCCCCATCAACATGTCATACGTTTACATACGAACAAAGCATACCCCAACAACAGCGGGAAGACGGTAACAGCACAAGTAAGTAAACGAGTCATCCAAATAATTAGGAGAGTTCCGCCTAAAGGGTGACTACACAGGACCCCCGCCGGGCCGCTTTGGGTTACTTTCCAAAACATTTCCGCAGGACGCAAAGGGCTCCGCCGCGCGAAGCGCGCAGCGGAGCCCTTTGCATGTCCGAGGACACCAATTTAATTTAGCGTGGTTCCCTAAAGGGCGACAACGCAGGAGACCCGGCAAGGCCGGGAGCACTTTGTCTCGCAAACATTCCGCAGCCGCGAAGCGGCGAGGACGTTTGAGAGGCAAAGTGCGTAGGCCTTACCGGGTCTCCGGTGGGAGTTGAGTCCCTTTAGAACTTGTCGTGGAAGGTACGCGCAATGACCTCGTCCTGCTGCTCCTTGGTGAGCGTGTGGAAGTTCACGGCATAGCCGGAAACGCGGATGGTCAGCTGCGGGTACTTCTCGGGGTGAGCCTGAGCGTCGAGCAGCGTCTCACGGTTGAAGACGTTGATGTTCAGGTGGTGGCCACCCTTCTCGGCGTAAGCGTCGAGCATGTGGACCAGGTTATCGGCCTGGGTCTCGGAAACTTCAGAAACCTTCATAATGTGTCTCCTTCGATTAATAGGCGCCGGCCGAAACCGGCGCGCTAATCAGTAATCGTTATTGTTAGTATAGCACTAACAATAGTTACTCGCCCAGCTGATCAAGGTCGATATCGCCAAAGAACACCTGGTCCTCCTTGCCGAGCGCACTCGGGATGATGGAGAAGGTGTTGGAAATGCCGTCCTGAGCATCGCGGAACGGGAGCTTGGAAACCGAAGACAGCGAAGCGATGGCGCCGTGGCTATCGCGCTTGTGCATGGGGTTAGCACCCGGGGCGAACGGCTGGCCAGCCTTGCGGCCGTCGGGCGTGGAGCCGGTCTTCTTACCGTACACGACGTTGGAGGTAATGGTCAGAACCGAGGTCGTGGGCACGGAGTTGCGATAGGTGTCGTTCATGCGGATGTACTCCATGAACTGGTGCACAACGTCGTGAGCGATCTTGTCGACGCGGTCGTCGTCGTTACCGTACTTGGGGAACTCGCCCTCGGTCTCGAAGTCGACGATGATGCCGTTCTCGTCACGGACGGGGTGGACCTTGGCGTACTTGATGGCGGACAGGGAGTCAGCCACGACGGAAAGGCCAGCGATGCCCGTAGCGAACCAGCGATGCACGTGCTTGTCGTGCAGAGCCATCTGGATGCGCTCGTAGCAATACTTGTCGTGCATGTAGTGAATGATGTTCAGCGAGTTGACGTACACGCCAGCGAGCCACTTCATCATGTCGTTGTACTTGGCCACAACGTCGTCGTAATCGAGCGTATCGCCCTCGACGGCGCGATACTTGGGGCCGACCTGCTTCTTGGAGACCTCGTCAACACCGCCGTTGAGTGCGTACAGCAGGCACTTGGCCAGGTTGGCGCGGGCGCCGAAGAACTGCATCTCCTTGCCAATGCGCATGGAGGACACGCAGCAGGCGATGCCGTAGTCGTCGCCGTGGTAAACGCGCATGAGGTCGTCGTTCTCGTACTGGATCGAGGAGCTGGCGACAGAAGTCTTGGCGCAGAACTTCTTGAAGTTCTCGGGCAGACGGGTCGACCACAGAACGGTCATGTTGGGCTCGGGGCTGGTGCCCATGTTCTCGAGCGTGTGCAGGTAGCGGTAGCTCATCTTGGTAACGAGCGTACGGCCGTCAACACCCATGCCGCCGATGGACTCGGTGACCCACTGCGGATCGCCGGTGAACAGGGCCTGGTACTCGGGGGTACGGGCAAACTTGACCATGCGGAGCTTCATGATGAAGTGATCCACGAACTCCTGGATCTGCTCCTCGGTGAAGGTACCGTTGGCAAGGTCGCGCTCAGCGTAGATGTCGATGAACGTGGAGGTACGGCCGATGGACATAGCGGCGCCGTTCTGCTCCTTAACGGCAGCGAGGTAGGCGAAGTACATCCACTGGATGGCCTCCTGCGTGTTGGTAGCAGGGTTGGAAATATCGAAACCATAGGTCTCGGCCATCATCTTAAGCTCGCCGAGGGCGCGGATCTGCTCCTGCAGCTCCTCGCGGTCGCGGATGTTGTCGGCGGTCATGACCGTCGGGGTGGAAGCCTTCTGGGCCTCCTTGTCCTTGATCAGGTAGTCGACGCCGTACAGGGCAACACGACGGTAGTCGCCGATGATGCGGCCGCGGCCATAGCCATCGGGCAGACCGGTGATGATGTGGGCCGAACGGCAGGCGCGCATCTCGGGGGTGTAGACATCGAAGACGCCGGCGTTGTGGGTCTTGCGCTCGAATGTGTAGCGCTCGACAACGTTCTCGTCGACCTTATAGCCGTGCTGGCTGGCAGCCTGGCAAGCGATGCGGATACCACCGTTGACGTGCAGAGCGCGCTTGAGCGGCTTGTCGGTCTGGAGGCCGACGATGGTCTCCTTCTCGCGGTGGGCGTTATCGATGTAGCCAGCGGGGTGGCTCACGATACCCGTAACGATCTTGGTGTCCATATCGAGGACACCGCCCTGCTCGCGCTCCTTAAGCAGCAGGTCGAGAACCTCGCCCCACAGCTCCTTGGTACGCTCGGTCGGGCCGGCGAGGAACGACTCGTCGCCCTCGTAGGGGGTGTAGTTCTTCTGGATGAAGTCTCGGACGTCAACCTCTCCCGTCCAAATGCCTTCCTTGAAGCCTTCCCATGCCTCCTGCATTGTGTAACCACGCTCCTAGTTACGTGTAATGCGGCGCTCTCTCACACCGCTGCTTATTGAATTCTTGAATTATCGGCTTGCACTACCGGCTTCTTCCGTTCTTCACCACACGTTGGTACAGGGAAAAACGTTTGTCCACCTTGGAACTGCAACCCAAAACCCAAGATTTCACCCGTTTGAGAAGGATAACATAGAGACCCTCTCCATCTGGGCTGTTATATGTTTCTTTTTTTATATCATAAAGGCGTTTTTTACAAACCCGCAGGAAATGCGAGCGCGAACAACTACCGTTCACCGATTTGTATGGTATTTTTCCTTGCCTTTGTACGACGTTCGCTCTAGCTGTTATGCCAGCTTTAGCAGGGTAAAGTGTCCCTGAGTAGGCTTTAGGACATGCCTAACGATCTGCCCCAAACTTTACTGGCACCGACGGTGTACGGAGGTCACCTAAAGGTAGTTTTCTAGGCATGTCCCAAAATCTACCGTATAGGGCGCGCGTGCGGGGGTATCATCTTTCACCGAAAATAGTTTCTAGTGTTAGGGGTTTTCGGTGGAAGATACCGATTTCCGTGAACTTGGGCGCCAGCTCCTTACCGAGTTCGGCAGCATGCATCAGCGCATTTCGCGCTTTGCGGACAAAGCCCTCGGCGGCGAGATGGCCGTCATGCGCGCCCTCATACTCGCCGGCGGTTCGCTCACGCCGAGCGAACTCGCTGATCGCGCCTGGGTCTCGAGTGCCCGCATCGCCAATATCCTACGCGCTCTCGAAGCCAAGGGCTGGGTCGAGCGCAAGCACTCAAAGACCGACCGTCGTCGCGTGCACGTCACGGTGACCGACAAAGGATTCCAGGATCTCGAAATCAAACGTCGGGAATTCGAGAACCGCACCGCGGCCTTCCTCGAGCAGCTCGGCGAAACAGATACCCAAGAGATGGTGCGTCTTCTAAGGCGTGCCAACGAAATTATCGACCGCAATCAAGAAAGGAGAGATGCCGAATGAGGATTCTCAAGCTCTTTAAAAAGCATGTCCTGGCACTGTTCGCAGCTATCGTGCTTATCGTAATCAGCTGCAACGCCGATCTGGCGCTGCCTACCTATATGAGCGACATCGTCGACGTGGGTGTGCAGCAAGGCGGCATCGCCTCGCCCGTGCCCGACACCATCCGCGCCGAATCGCTCGATGACCTTGAACTCTTTATGAGCGCCAAGGACGCCAAGGCTGTGGAGGCCGTGTTTAGTAAGGCGGACAATAACGGTATTCGAACGTACAAGGGCACCGAGGAAGAGCGCGCCGATGGAGGCAAGATTGCCGACATTATGAGCCTGCCTGAGACCGTCGTGCTCGCCTTCAACCAGGGCATTGACGCCGACTCCATGGGCGACATGACCGGCGCATCCACCGAGGCAAGCGATGGCGGCGCCGCTCAGGCCATGCCCACCCCCGAGCAGATGGCAGCGATGACGCCCGAGCAGCTCGCCGAGATGCAGCAGAAGGCCGCAGCCGCGCAGAGCATGCAAAAGCAGATTGATGCCGACGGCGGTAAGATCACCATGAAGAGCCTGCGCCTAGGCGTTGAAGGCGGTCTTATCGATCAGGGCAAGCTCGTCGAGGGCGCCAACGATATGGCAGACAAAATGGGCTCCATGTCGGGCTCCATCGTCACCCAGCGCGCCGTGAGCTATGTACAGGACGAGTACAAGGCGCAGGGCATCGAACCCGCCGACGTGCAGAACGCCTATCTGGGCCGCATGGCGACCACGATGTTTGGCCTGTGCCTGGTGTCGCTGGTCGCCACCATCCTGACCGGCGCCGTGGCTTCGCGCACCGCCTGCTCCATCGCCCGCGACCTGCGCCGCGAGACCTTCAACAAGGTTATGCACTTCTCGCCGGCCGAGGTGGGCAAGTTTAGCCAGGCCTCGCTCATCACCCGCTGCACCAACGACATTCAGCAGATCCAGATGGCCGCAACCCTGTTTATCCGCATGTGCCTGATGGCCCCCGTCATGGGCATCGTCGCCGTCATGCGCGTCCTGGCCAACCACACCGGCCTGGAGTGGACCATCGCCGTGGCCATCATCGCCGTCTCGGCCGTCGTCGGCGTGCTTATGGGCCTCACCATGCCCAAGTTCAAAAAGATGCAGAGCTTCGTGGACCGCGTGAACCTCACCGCCCGCGAGTTGCTCGATGGCCTGATGCCCATCCGTTCGTTCAACCGCGAAGAGTATGAGCTCGAGCGTTTTGACAAGGCTTCGCTCGACCTGATGACCACGCAGCTCTACACCAACCGAGCCATGAGCTTTATGATGCCGCTCATGATGCTCGTCATGAACTGCATCACCGTGCTTATCGTCTGGTTTGGCGCGCAGGGCGTGTCCGACGGCGTGATGCAGGTCGGCAACATGATGGCGTTTATCTCCTACACCATGCAGATCGTCATGGCGTTTATGATCCTCACCATGGTGTCGGTCATCCTGCCCCGTGCCGAGGTCGCAGCCGAGCGCGTGGAAGAGGTCATCACTTGCCCCACGAGCATCAACGACCCTGCCTCGCCCAAACTGCCTGCTGCCAGCGCGCCGCGCGGTGAGCTCACCTTCCGCGACGTGAGCTTCCAGTATCCCGATGCCCGCGCCGACGTCATTAGCGGCGTGAACTTCACCACGCACGCCGGTCAGATGCTCGGCATCATTGGCTCTACGGGCTCGGGCAAGTCCACGCTCGTGCAGTTGATTCCGCGCCTGTACGACGTCACGGGCGGCAGCATTTCGCTCGACGGCATCGACGTGCGCGACATGACCCTTTCCGAGCTGCGCCGCCGCATTGGTTACATCCCGCAGCAGGGTCGCCTGTTCTCGGGCACTGTCGAGAGCAACCTCAAGTTTGCCGGCGACATGGTGAGCGACGAGGACATGCACCAGGCGGCACGCATCGCCCAGGCCGAGGACTTTATCGCCGAGCGCGAGGGCGGCTACGACTCCCCCATCAGCCAGGGCGGCTCCAATGTCTCGGGCGGTCAGCGCCAGCGCCTGGCCATCGCCCGCGCCCTGGCCAAAAAGCCCGAGGTCGTGGTGTTCGATGACTCGTTTAGCGCGCTTGACTACAAGACCGACGCGCGCCTGCGCGAGGAACTGGCCAAAAACGTCACCGACGCCGCGCTCGTGGTCGTGGCACAACGCATCGCGACCATCATGCACGCCGACCAGATTATCGTGCTCGACGACGGCCACGTGGTGGGCACCGGTACGCACGAGGAGCTGCTGCACAGCTGCCCGGCGTACCTGGAGATCGCACAGTCGCAGCTTTCCGCCGAGGAGCTGGGGCTCACCCAAGAAGAAATTGCAGCCGTCATGGAAGGAGGCGAGCGCTAATGGCAGACGCAACCAAGACCCAAATTCCCAAGCCCACCCGTCAGCGTGGACCCATGGGCCGCATGGGCGGCATGCGTCGCGGTGAAAAGGCCAAGGACTTTAAAGGCACCATGAGGCAGCTGCTCGGCTATATTGGCCAGCACAAGATTGCCGTGTTTGCCGCCGTCGCCTTTGCCGTGTGCTCGGTCATCTTTAACATTGTGGGGCCCAAAGTGCTCGGCCAGGTTACGACCAAGCTGTTTGAGGGCCTGGTTGCCAAAGTCAACGGTACCGGCGATGTCGACTTTAACTGGATCGCCAAGACGCTCGGCTTTTTGCTCTGCCTGTACCTGGCGAGCTCTATCTGCAGCCTCATCCAGGGTTGGCTCATGACCGGTGTCACGCAAAAGATCTGCTACCGCATGCGCAAGGAGATCGCCGCCAAGATCGCCGTCGTACCGATGAGCTACTTTAACGGTCACAGCAAGGGCGATGTACTCAGCCGCATCACCAACGACGTCGATACGCTGGGCCAGTCGCTCAACCAAAGCGTGACGCAGCTCATCACGTCGGTAACGCAGATTATCGGCGTGCTCGTCATGATGCTATCGATCAGCCTGCCGCTTACCGGCGTCACCGTGCTCACGCTGCCGGCCGCCGCGATTATCTTGATGGTGATGGTTCACTTCTCGCAGCCGTACTTCCGCGAACAGCAGCAGGTCCTGGGCGCCGTCAACGGCATTATCGAAGAGGATTTTGCCGGCCAGAATGTCATTCAGGTGTTCGACCGCGCCGAGGCCTCGATCGAAGAGTTCGACCGTCAAAACGACCGTCTCTTTATTAGTGGCTGGCGCTCGCAGTTCCTGTCGGGCCTGATGATGCCGCTTATGAGCTTGGTCGGCAACATGGGCTACGTGGGCGTCGTCGTGGTGGGTGCGCAGCTCGCGCTGACCGGCAATGCCACGCCCGGCGACATCCAGAGCTTTATCCAGTACGTTCGCAACTTTACGCAACCCGTGCAGCAGCTGGGCAACGTGAGCAACACGATGCAGTCGATGGCAGCCGCCACCGAGCGCGTCTTTGAGTTCCTGGCCGCGCCCGAGGAGGAGCAGAAAGCCGACGCGCAGATCCCCGAGAAGCGCCCCGGTCACGTGGAGTTCGACCATGTCAAGTTTGGCTACACGCCCGACAAGACCATCATCCACGACTTTAGCTGCGAGGCGCAGCCCGGCCAGACCGTGGCCATCGTCGGCCCCACCGGCGCCGGTAAGACCACGCTCATTAAGCTGCTGCAGCGCTTTTACGATGTGGACGGCGGCTCGCTGCGCGTCGAGGGCATCGACGTGCGCGACTGGGATCGTGCAGCGCTTCGCGGCGAGTTTGCCATGGTGCTGCAGGATACCTGGCTGTTCAACGGCACCATCCGCGAGAACATCCGCTATGGACGTCCCGACGCAACCGACGCCGAGGTCGAGGCTGCCGCTCGTGCCGCGCGCTGCGACCACTTTATCCATACGCTCGCTGGCGGCTACGACTTTATGATCAACGAGGAGGGCACTAACCTGTCGCAGGGCCAGCGCCAGCTCGTGACCATCGCCCGCGCCATTTTGGCCGACCGCCCGGCACTGATTTTGGACGAGGCGACCTCCAACGTCGATACCCGTACCGAGGAGCTCATCCAGCGCGCGATGGATGCGCTGATGCAGGGCCGTACCAGCTTTGTTATCGCGCACCGCCTGTCCACGATCCGCAACGCCGATGTGATCTTGGTGCTCCGCGACGGCGACATCGTCGAGAAGGGCACGCACGACGAGCTGCTCGCCCAGGGTGGCTTCTACGCCGACCTGTACAACTCGCAGTTCGACGAGGCGGCGTAAACTCTGCCGCAGGGAACGAATAACGCCCGAGAATGGGGGCGCAGGACAACCTGCGCCCCCATTTTGTGTCCTTCGAGCCTCGAAACGCCTTCCCTGGGACCTGATTGACGGCGCTTTCCAGACCCCGTGGGCAAAAAAGGGCAAATATGAGTACTGTCACCTTTTTAGTAACAGCCAAAACCACCTCAAACGACCTCTTTGCGGCCTCTATACGCCTTCGAATTAATCAAAACGCCCGTTAGCAGGCTTCCGCGTGCCAACGTTAATGAACGTATTTTTCACTTTGTCTATTATCTCGCTAGACCGATATGTTACTAGGTTAGCAACCGTACTCATATTTGGCATTTTTTGCCCACGGGGTGTTTCCTGGGGAACCGACAACAGCCTTAGGGTCCCGCGCGGCGCAGCTCCCTCCTGGCATCCGCCGACGTTTGCCCAGATAAAACCTGCCAAAATAAACCTGTCCCTTTTTGGTAGGTTTCGGGGTGACAAGGACTTGCACTTTAGCGTGCGACAGCGGATAATGCCGAACACTCAACAATACGCTTATTGCTCTTTCTATAGATTGAGGAGGCCCCTATGGCCATGGAATTCAAACGCAAGTTGCCGATCCCCATGGAGATCCGCGAGGAAATGCCGCTTTCTGCTGAGCTTACCGCCAAAAAGCAGGCATTTGACGCCGAGGTCGCCAAAGTCTTTACCGGCGAGGACGCACGCAAGGTGCTCATCATCGGCCCGTGCTCTGCCGACCGCGAGGATTCGGTACTTGAGTACATGAACCGACTGGCCAAGACCGCCGAGGAGGTCAAGGACAAGCTCATCATCATTCCGCGCGTCTACACAAATAAGCCGCGTACCAAGGGCACCGGCTACAAGGGTCTGCTGCACAACCCCAATCCCGAGGCTCCCGACGACCTACTCGAGGGCGTCAAGGCCATCCGCCATATGCACCTGCGCGTTATCAAGGAAACGGGCTTCTTCACCGCCGACGAGATGCTCTATCCGTCCAACTACCAGTACCTCGTTGACCTGCTGAGCTATGTTGCCGTGGGCGCACGCTCGGTCGAGAACCAGGAGCATCGCCTGGTGTCGAGCGGCATTTCGGTACCCGTCGGCATGAAGAATCCCACTGCCGGCTCTACCACCGTTATGCTCAACTCCATTTACGCCGCGCAGGCACATCAGAGCTTCATCTTCCGCAACTGGGAGGTCGAGTGCGACGGCAATCCGCTCGCGCACGCCGTCATGCGTGGCTACATCGGTCTCGACGGTCGCACCTACCCCAACTATCACTACGAGCACCTCGAGCGCCTGGCCGAGCGCTATACCGAGCACGCCGGCTACGCCAACCCGGCGGCGGTCATCGACTGCAACCACGACAACTCGGGTAAGCGTCCGCTGGAGCAGTATCGCATTTGCAAGGAAGTGCTCGACAGCTGCCGCCGCAACGAGTCCATCTCCAAACTGGTCAAGGGCTTTATGATCGAGTCTTACCTGGAGGACGGCAACCAGCCGGTCGACGGCGGCGTCTTTGGTAAATCGATCACCGACCCGTGCCTGGGCTGGGAAAAGACCGACTACCTCATCCACGAGATCGCGGAGCGGATTTAGTTACGCGGTTTTACCAAACCGCGTAACGGCTCGACGCTGCGCGGGCCGCACTTGGACAATCTGACGTTCAACTTCAAGGGCGCGACCAGAAGGTCAGCGCCCTTTCGTTTCACGTCACCTTGTCTCAAATGCGACCCGCTCGCTATCCGTCCTCTACCTGCGGCGTTGTCTTGCTCCGGATGCGGCAGTTAGGGACGTTCCTTTTCTAGTCATTGGGGACGTTCTTGTTTGACTAGTCGTTTAAGAACGTCCCCAACGACTACCCGGGGGAGTTGCCTTACCTCGTGGCGGTCTTCTAGCAGAAAACCAAGTGAGTAGGCTTTTTGCAGGAGGCCAAGCACGCCCCAAAACGCCACAGCTCTGACCTGCAGTTTTATAGATCATTTGTCGCGATGTGCTCGGAAGGTTCAAAAAAGTCTACTCACTTGTATCTAAGACGCACCAGATTGGCAAAAACTGCCGCGGAGGAAGGGTTACGCGGTTTTACCAAACCGCGTAACGGCTCGACGCTGCAAGCGCCCCTAGGCGGCAATCTGACGTTCAATCGTCGGTCGCGTACCATAAGTACGCTTCCCTCCTCTTTCACGTCACCTTGCTCGCCTAGGGGCGCTTTCGCTGGCTTATGCTCAACCTACGATAATTCCAAACTGGGTGAGTTACTCGCTGTAGCGGGTAGCGATGGCAGCTTGTACCATGCCGGCGCTCATGAGGTAGGTCACCAGGAAGTAGCCACCGTAGGCCGCCAGGAAGATCGCACAGGTGAGGCCCACGGTGCCGCCGATGCTCATATCTCCGAATATGCTCACCAGCTCGATAATCACCTTGAGCGCCACAAAGGAGTGCGCCAGACCCACTGCCAGCGGGAACAGGAAGAATACCGCTTGCTGCGCCATCACCGAATGGCGAATCTGGCGGTCGTCACAGCCGATCTGTGCCAGCACACGATAGCTGCGGCTGCCGTCGGCCACGTTGGAGAGTTGCTGGATCGACAGAATCGCCGCGCATGCAACGACCAATACAAAGCCGATGTAGATGGCTAGGTAGCTAATAAGACCGTTCATTTGCGCTGCTTGCGCGTACATCTCGGAGCGTGTGATGAAGGTTCCCCATGACCCCGGCTCCTTGCCGTCAACGAGCAGATTGTCGAGCACAGTGTATTTAATACTCTCGTCTGCCTCGGTCGTATCCATCCCCTGTTTGTAGTTAACGAGCAGGCTACTGGAATACGGCTGCAGATTAAGTTGGGACAACAGCTCGTCGGCAACGACGACGGTACCCGGATTACTGCCCATCGCCGAGTTGGCGATGGCCGCCGCATCTTCGTCCGACTTATCGGTTGCGGGCTTGAGCGTATGCCCGCCCAAGGTAAGGGCATGGCCGCCAGCCATATACTTGGTGTACAGGTCGACCAGCTCGCCGCCCATATCACACGTGAGCAGATACTGGTCGTGACCGATGTGCACCGGCTCCTCGCCCATCATCTGACGCAGTTTGTTGTACTGGCTCGCCGGCGTCACAAACAGACCCATCGTATCGGCATTGCTACCCCCGAACGCCTTGGGAAGCTTTTCGCCCATGGCCTTGCACATTTCACTTGGAGTCACCGAAGGATCCGAACCGCCAAGCGGGTAACTCAGATACGAATCGATCTGCACATGCTCACCGGCAACATCGGCAATATTGACCTTCTTGCCGGTCTCGTCGTTGTTGTCCGCCGACTTGCCCTTGCCGTGCCATGCAGGGTACAAATCGACCGTTGTATCGGCCAACACCATGCGATCGGCCTCAGACGGATTGACATACCCTTTGTACCCTTTGTAGTAGTCGAGCGTATCGGGCGTGTAATAGACATACGTCTGAGACACGTCAACAGGGTTATAGCGCTCCAGGTTTTCATTCATCACGTTGGCAATTGACATACCGCACGTCACCGAGGTGATGGCCAAAAACAGGAGCATCGCGATGACGCCCATCGAAAAGCACACCGTGTTGACCTTGGCCGCAAGCTGGCGCACGGTAAACATGTTGAGGCCGCGCCAATACACGCCGCGCAGGCTCTGCAGCAGCTTGATGAGCATGCCCGAGAGTCCCCAGAACAGGGCAAAGGTGCCCACTGTAACCATAGCGGTCGTAATGCCAAACTGGTTCATGGCCTCTTGTAGCTTGCTGTCCGTCGCGGTTAGCGGGAACCCATCACGTAGCAGACGGTAATAGGCCACGCCCACAAGCACCGCGCCCACGGCAAAGATGGCAATCGCGATCCAGGGGTTGCGCGTCTTAATGCTCTCGTTGCGACGCTCGGCACCCATAAGCTCGATGAGTTTGGTACGACGCACGGCGCGGAGGTTCAGCAGTAGCGTGAGCACAAACATTACGAGCATGCAGGCAAGGGTCAGATTGAACGCATGCATCGAGAAAAAGAAGTGGAAATTGGCGATCTGTGTCTTAAAGAGCGAGGCCGTAAAGAACGTCATGAGCTGGGAGAGTCCCACACCCAGCACAATGCCGGCGACAAAGGCCACCACCGAGACAATCACCGTCTCGAGCGCCATGATCGTGGCGACGCGCCCGCGCCCCATGCCGAGCACCTGGTACAGGCCAAACTCCTTCTTGCGGCGTTTCATGATGAAGTTATTGGCATACACCATCAAAAAGGCCATGACACCGGCCAAAAAGTACGTCAGGTCGCCGAGCATGCTGCCCATAACCTGTGCCAAGCCCTCTTCATCGATTCCGGCGATGTCGACCTGCATCGAGATGGTGTTAAAGGCATAGAAGACCGTGACGCCCAGGGTGAGCGTCAGCAAGTAGACGAGGTAGTCGCGGCCGGCGCGGCGGACGTTGCCCCAAGCGAGTTTACAGAGCATCGGAGCCCTCACCGCCCATCATGGCAACGACCTCCATAATGCGGTCGAAGAACTCTCGGCGGTCGGTGTCGCCGCGGCGCAGCTCGGTGAAGATCTTGCCGTCGCGAATAAACAGCACACGGCTCGTGTAGCTGGCGGCAAAGCTGTCGTGCGTGACCATGAGCACCGTGGCGCGCAGGCGGCGATTGAGGGCCTCCAGGCTCTCGAGCAGCAGGCGAGCGCTCTTGGAATCGAGGGCGCCGGTGGGCTCGTCGGCCATGATCATGGTGGGGTCGGTGACGAGCGCGCGAGCTGCAGCAACGCGCTGCTGCTGACCGCCGGACATCTGGTAGGGATACTTGTCGAGCACCTGACTGATGGACAGGCGCGCTACCACATCCTGCACGCGGGTCGAGATCTCTGCCGAGTTTGTGCGGGCGATGGTGAGCGGCAGGGCGATGTTCTCGCGTGCCGTGAGCGTATCGAGCAGGTTAGAATCCTGGAAGATAAAGCCGAGCTCCTCGCGGCGGAACTGCGAAAGCTTAGCCTGCTTCATGCGCGTCACGTCTTGCCCGTTGATGCGGATCGTGCCGCTCGTGGCGCTATCGATGGTCGAAACGCAGTTGAGCAACGTCGACTTGCCCGAGCCCGAGGCGCCCATGATGCCCACGAACTCACCGCGGTTGACGGTAAAGCTGACGTCGTTGAGCGCGCGGGTCACGTTGCCCAGCGCTCCATATACCTTTTCGAGATGCGCGACCTCCAGTACCGGGGTCGCCATGTGCGTGGTTTGCATACCGAGTCCTTTCTTGCAATTAGTCTACGGCATCTATAGTCGCAAGAAGACGAGTCGGCTACCATCGATATGGCTTACGCTTGCCTTACCGTTGTGTAAGGTACGGGTAGCTAGCCTGCCACGTGTTGATGTTGAGAGAGGACTTCTGTTGAAGACTGTTCATGTTGCCGCTGGGATCATTCGCAAGGAAGGATCTGACGAGCTGCTTGCCGCGCAGCGCGGCTATGGCGACATGCAGGGACTTTGGGAGTTCCCAGGCGGCAAGCTCATGCGCGGCGAGACGCCCGAGGACGCCGTACGCCGCGAGCTCATGGAAGAGCTGCAGGTAAAAGTCACCAACCTGCGCGATTTCTACACCGTTGAGTATGACTACCCCGATTTTCATCTCTCCATGGAGTGCTACTACTGCTCACTCGCCGATGAATCCGATGAGCCTCAGAAACATGACCGACAGCTCGATATCCGCTGGATTCCGCGCGCCTCGCTTGCCACGGTGGAATGGATGCCCGCCGACAAGGGGCTTATCGATGCCCTGATTGAGCTGAAGGAAGATCGGCTCGAGACAAGCTCCGCCGATGACGCCGTGCCCAACACAGCCGACAAACCCGCCACCAAACCCAAGCGCACACCTAAGCGCCGCAGCAAGAAGCGTCCCAAGCCCGGCCTGCTCGACGGCATCGATACCTCGGACCTCTCCGCTGACGAGCGCGAACTGGTCCGCCGTCGCGCCGCCATCAAAAAGTCCATGAAGGGCAGCAAGCGCGCCAACACCAAGCCCGAGCTGCTCGTACGGCAGCGCCTGCGGGCAGCAGGCCTTACGGGTTATCGCTTGGAATGGAAGGTTCCCGGCAAGCCCGACATCGCCTTCCCCGGCCGCAAGATCGCCATCTTCGTCAACGGCTGCTTTTGGCATCGCTGCCCCAAGTGCAACCCTAGCCAGCCCAAGCGCAACGTTGAGTTTTGGGAGGCAAAGTTCCGTCGCAACGTCGAGCGTGACCATGCTGCCGTGGCAGCACTCACTCAAATGGGCTGGACACCCATAACCATCTGGGAATGTGAGCTCAAAAAAGACCGCATCGACGCCACGATGGAAAAGGTCATCGAGCAGGTGCGTGCCGCAGAGCCGCAGCGCTAACAGCGAGCATTCACACGCCCTACACAGGCGAGCCACATCCGCGCCACAAACCTTAGAAAGCCCTTAAGCCCCCAACCTTTCAAGAGTGTTATGCAATAGCTTTGACCTGCACTGATAATTGTTCTCGGGGGAAGCGGGCACTGCGGGGCGCGGCAACGGCGCGCGATTTCCGCGTCGCAGCG
>UQIS01000032.1 GCA_900541245.1 uncultured Collinsella sp. | reverse complement strand
GGCCGGGCCCTTTCCTGTTCTCTCCCGCTTCTCCTTCCCCCCCCCCTCCCTCCCCCCCCTTCCCCCCCCGCCCCCCCCCCCTCCCCCGCCCTCCCCCCCCCCCCCCCCCCCCCGGCCCCCTGTGGGCGAGCAAGCTGCGGAAACTCGGTCGGTCCAGAGCAATATCGTGCGAACGGAATTCTGGCTGATGACCTGTTCGCGACAAAAACTCGATAGGCAGCCCTCTCTATGCCCTTTTATAAGTTGCGGTGAAATAGGGACTGAATTTGGGGTTGAATCGTTTAAACAGTCCCAATTTCACCGCAACTTATTTGGGGATGAAAAAGGCGGAGACCCTGAGGAGGGACTCCGCCTTATATACAGGGGGCGATGCTATTCGCGTGTTGCGGGATTAGACCAGGCGGGCGTTGATCGTCTTGGCGATCTCGGCGGCGTCGGTGGAACCCTTGACGGTGGCACGGAAGTCCTCGTCCATGAGCGCCTCGGCAACCTTGGACAGGATCTTGAGGTGCGTGGTGCCGGCCTGGGCACCGGGGATGAGCAGGGCGATAGCCACGTTGACGGGAGCGCCGTCCATGGTGTCCCAACCGGTCACGCCGGACTCGTCCTTGACGACGATGACGGCAGCCTCGGTAATGGCGTCGGACTTGGCATGCGGGATGGCGAAGCCCTCCATCATGCCCGTGGTGCCCTCGGCCTCGCGGGCCAGGAAGGCGTTCATCACGGCGTCGGCGTCGCTGGCGATACCGGCCTTGACGGCCTGGTTGGAAACGAAGCTCAGAGCCTCGTCACGAGAAGCGAAGTCCTCGGCGACAAAGACATTCTCGACCTTCACGAAGTCGGCAGCCTCGGCCTTGGGGGCCTCGACGGCAGCGGCCTTGGGAGCCTCAACCGGCTTGGCTGCAGGAGCGGCCTTCTGATTCTTCTCGAAGTCGTACTTCTTGAAGGCCACGAACAGGATGCCACCGACCACAGCGCCGATGAGGATCGCGAGGACCCAAAGCGGACCGTTCTCGACAACGGGCAGGACCAGGAAGCCACCGTGAGGCGCCGGATCGTGAACGTTGAACATAATGGTCAGGATCGAAGCGATAGAGGAACCGAGCATCATGATGGGCATGACGGGCCAGATGTTCTTGGTCATGAACGGAATGGCGCCCTCGGTGATATGGGTGCAACCAAGGATGAGGTTGACGACACCGGCGTCGTGATCCTCCTGGCTGAAGTACTTCTTGCCGACAACGACAGCAAAGGTGGTGATCAGCGGCGGAACGATGCAGGCGGCGGAGACGGCAGCCATGAAGTTGGTGCCGAAGTTGTAGGTATCGGTGCCAACACCGGCGGCCAGAGCCTCGGTGAGCATAGCGGTACCGGTGACGTAAGCAGCCTTGTTGACCGGGCCGCCCATGTCAAAGGCGCACATGCAGCCAATGGCAAGACCCAGGACAACGGCGCCAGAGGCGGACAGGCCCTTGAGGAAGTCCATCATAGCGGTGTTGATGGCAGCCATGGGGCCGGAAATGCCGAGCATGACTAGGCCGACAATAGCCGTCGAGAACAGCGGGTACAGGAAGATAGCCTTAAGGCCGTCCAGGTTCTTGGGCAGGCCGGCAAAGACCTTCTCGAGCAGCAGGATGACATAGCCGGCGAGGAAGCCACCGACGATGCCGCCCAGGAAGCCGAAGCCCACGCCGGCGCCACCGGCGTCGATCATGCCGGTCTCGGCGTTAACAGGCAGGCCCTGGATGGCAATCATACCGGCAACGAAACCGGGGACGAGCGCCGGGCGCTTGCCGATGGATTCGGCGATGTAGGCGGAAAGCACCGGAACCATAAGGTTCATGGCGATGCCGCCGATGATCTTAAGCATCGCAGCAAAGCTGTTGTAGTCAGACGCCGTCGAATCGAAGGACGTAATGCCCCACAGGAACGAGACAGCGGTCAGAACACCACCGGCAACGACGAAGACCAGCATGTGGCTGACGCCGTTCATGAGGTGCTTGTAGATGACGTGGCCGATGGACTCCTTCTCCTCGACCTCGTCCTCGACATCGGCAGCAGCCGCAACCGTGCTGTCGCCCTTGGCGGCGAGCGCGCGGTCAATCAGCTTACCGGCGGCCTCAACGGACAGGGCCTTGGAAACACCAACGGAAACCATGGGCTTGCCGGCGAAACGCTCAGCCTGGACATCCTTATCGGCTGCGACGACGACGGCCTTGGCACCAGCGATCTCACTCTTGGTGAGCTCGTTCTCGACACCGACCTGGCCATGAGTCTCGACCTTAATGGTCAGACCGCGCTCGGCAGCTGCCTTCTCCAGCGCCTCCTTCGCCATGAAGGTGTGCGCGATGCCGGTCGGGCAACCGGTCGCGGCGATGATGTCAAACTTAGCCATGTGTCCCTCCTTCTTGAGTACAGCGCCCGCGGGCGCTCCCCTACACGCGCTTCGATGCGCGTTTTTCCACAACTGAAAGATACCAACCTACCGCCCGCGTGAGAAGAGACAAGGTGCAAATCTCCGGTGAAAGGTTCTTTCATAACCGTAAACGGTAGGTGAAAGTTTACCATCAACACTTGAAACGGCAAGGTGTATCTTGTAATTGAAAATGTCCGTATACTATGGCATTGCAAATCAAACTAGATTTTCATGCCAACCAGGAGCCATCCATGACCGATAGTAGCAAGAGCGCACTTTCCCTCATTAGTACCCATCAGGGATACAGCGAGTCCGAGCAGCGCATTGTCGACTATATATTGGAGCACCAGTCCGAGGCTCCACGCCTCACGGCGGCTCAGCTCTCACGCGCCGCTGCCACGTCCGAGGCGACCGTTTCGCGCTTCTGCCGCAAGCTTGGGTTTGGCAGCTTCCGCAGCTTTCAGTTTTCGTTGGCGAGGGATTTGGAAAGCCAGCGCAACGAGGGCCTGACCGACGAGGTCTCGCTCGACAATATGGAGCAGAGCCTCAAGAACATCCTGGCTGCCAAGGTGAGCGAGCTTAATGCGACCATCGACGGAATCGACCACGATACGCTGGCGGCTGTTGTGCATGCCTTTAAGCATGCAGGGGTTATTGAGTTTGCAGCTGTGGGCAATACGAACGCGGTCGCGCTCGATGCGACGTTTAAGTTTTCGCAGCTGGGCCTGCGCTGCATGGCGAGCACCATTAGCGAGACATCAATCGGCTTTGCGCTCACGTTGCGCCCGGGTGACGTCATCGTGCTCATCTCAAACTCCGGCAAATCGCGCCGACTGAATCGCATGGCAAAAGCGGCTCGCGACTGCGGCGCAACCGTAGTCGTCATCAGCAGCGACAGCAAATCCCCGCTCGCGCGCCTGGCAGACTACACGTTTAATACCGTCAACCACGAAGCGCTGCTGACGACGGGCGACTTTGCGTTCTCCAAGATCAGCGCCACGATGATCATCGAAGGCATCTACAACTTCCTGCTGCCCGAGATTAAAGACGCGCGCGAGCATATCAGCTACTACGAGGAGCTCATCCAGCCGGATAAGGTCGTTGAGTAAAACGCGTAGTGGGACAAAAATTTCAGTCTATTTTGTCCCACCAACACCACTGATACGACCTAACCTCGAGCTTCTTCGAGCATCTGCTTTGCGTGGGCCAAGCTTGCCTCAGACTGATCGCCGCTCAACATGCGGGCGATCTCGGCGGTACGCGCTTCGCCGGTTACCTCATCCAAATGCGTTTGGGGAACATCGCCCGGTTCCTTGCTGACGACATAATGCTTGTCAGCCATGACGGCGACCTGCGCCAAATGGGTTACGACAATCACCTGATGCGTAGCGGCGAGATCTGCCAGCACGCCCGCAAGTGCACGCGCCGTGGAGCCACCGACACCAGCATCGACCTCGTCAAACACCAGTGTATCGACACCGTCCGCGTTACCGAGGACAACCTTGCTCGCCAGCATGACGCGGCTGAGCTCACCGCCCGACGCAATTCGACGCAAGGGGCGCGGCGTCAAACCGGCACCGCTGCGGTATAGCAGCTCGTAGCTCGAAGGACCAACGGGCGTCCACTCAGCACGGGGAAGATCACGCGACTCCCAGACGAGCTCGGCACTACCCATCTCCAGGCGAGCCATCTGGCGGCCCACCTCGTGACAGAAGCGCGGGGCCGCCGTATTGCGAGCGCGCTTAAGCGCCTTGGCGGCAGCAAACAGTTCGCGCTCCGCCGCGCCAAGCGCTTCACGCGCCTTTTTGATCTGTTCATCGCCATCATCGACCAGGGACAGCAGCTCTTGCGAGCGATCGCGCATGGCAAAAACATCGTCCATAGTGGGACCCCACTGACGCAACAGACCCTTGAGGTCGGAATACCGCTCACGCATGCGAGCGAGCTCGCGCGGGTCGAAGGCGATGCCATCGCGATAGGCACGAAGCTCGTTCGCGCAATCCTCAAGGGAGATACAGGCATCCGAAAGTGCATCGGCGATGTCACCCAGCTTGCGATCGACGGTCGCCATGCGTGAAAGCTCGGCCACGGCGCCATTCACGGCATCGAGCGCTCCCCCTTCGGCGGCAAGCGATGCATGGGCATCGTTAGCCGTGGCAACCAGTACCTCGGCATGTTCGGAGCGCGGCAGCAGTTCCTCGAGTTCCTCATACTCGCCCGGCTTGGGGTCGACCTCGCCGATGCGCTCGAGCGCAAAGCGCGCCTCCTCGACGAGGCTCCCCTGCGCACGCGAGGCCTCTTCGACACGTCGAACCCCCTTAGCGGCAGCCCGCGAAGCCTTAAAGCAGGCGCGGTACGCATCCAGCGCCTCGAGCGCAGAGCGTCCCGCCCACGCATCGACCATCGCAACGTGATGCGCCGGATCGAGTAAGCGCTGGTGCTCGTGCTGGCCGCACAGATCCATCATCACGCCGACGCGCTCCGAAAGCTCGCGCACGCTGGCGATGCGGCCGTCAATCTTGACGCGGCTGCGGCCCTCGGCGGAAAGGCTGCGCTGGACCGTGAAGCCTTCCGTGTCGTGCGGGCCGTCAAACAGGCGCGCCTCGACGCTCGCCAGCGCCTCGCCCTCGCGCACCGTCGACGAATCCGCGCGCTCACCCAAAATAAGCTTGAGGGCCGAGAGCAGCGCGGTCTTGCCGGCGCCGGTCTCGCCGGTCAGGACAGTCAGGCCGGCACTCGGCACCAGCGTCGCCTCGCGAATGAGTGCAATGTTAGAAACCTGCAGCTCATCGATCATGGCGGACTCCGTAGAATACGCGGCTCACCGAGTTGTAAAAACTCTCGGGGCCGTAGTCGAGCAGCAGCACATCGCCGGGGCCTCGGCGCACGGCCACGCTCTCGACCGTGCCGTCGCAGGTAATAAACTGTCCATCGATAGCGATCGCCGGAACGCTCGGACGGTCATCAGACATAAAGATTTCGACGACATCGCTCGGCGAAGTCAAGAAAGCGCGAGCTTGAATGGTGTGCGGCGCAATGGGTACGCAGACCATGCCCGTATAGTCAGGGCTCACGATGGGGCCACCGGCGCTGAGCGCGTAACCCGTAGAACCAGTCGCCGTCGAAACGACGACACCGTCACCGCGTAGGCGGTCGATATGGTGACCGGACACCGTGATGTCAAACTCGACCATATCGGACAGGGGGCCGCGCGTAAGCGCCATGTCGTTGAGGGCGAAGGTGCGCACAACATCCTTCGTACCATCTTCGCGCACGGACACGATATCCGCGGCGATGGTAGCGCGACGGCTCACATGCAGCTCGCCGGACAGGGCGTCGCTCACGACCTGCAGAATGTCGCGCTCCTCGGGACTCGCAGCAGTTAAAAAACCCAGGTGACCATAGGAAAGACCGAGGATAGGAATCTCACGATGGTTGAGGATGCGGGCAGCGCGCAGCAACGTGCCGTCGCCGCCGAGCGTAATGACCAGATCGGAGCCGTCAATATCAGGCGTGCTTTGAATCTTCGATCGCTGGTCGGCAGCCCATGCGACCTCATAGCCCTGGCGCGTCAGCCAAAGCTCGAGCATCAGGCCGCTCTCGACCGCCTCTTGCTTGTAGTAATTGGGAACCAGAAAGACCTTCATAGCGTTGCAGCTTTCTCGCTCATAACCGATACCTGGGATTGCAGCTCGTCTTGCGAGCGATCGCCGGGGTCAAATCTCGTGCCGTACAGGAAAAACTCAACGTTGCCCTTGGCACCATGAATGGGCGACACGCACACATCGACCGGGAACAGGCCCTTGGCAGCAAAGAGTTCAACCGCCGCCACGAGTGTATCGCGGCGCACGGCGGGATCGGTCACAATGCCGCCCTCGCCCACCAGCGCCGCCGGAGCCTCAAACTGCGGCTTTACGAGCGTGCAGAATGCACCCGTAGGCGCCAGGCACGCCAGTACCGCATCGATAATGTTCGCGATGCTGGTAAACGAGACATCACACACAGCCAGGTCGATAGTGCCGGCATAGCCAAGCTCAGGCAGCTGCGTCACGTTTGTGCGCTCATGCAGCGTCACGCGATCGTCCTGGCGCAACGACCAATCGAACTGGGCGCGACCCACGTCCACCGAGACAACGGTCGCAGCTCCGCGCTTGAGCAGACAATCGGTAAAGCCGCCGGTAGAGCAGCCCACATCCAGACAGGCAAGGCCCGTCGGATTGATGCCAAACGCATCAAGCGCGCCTTCGAGCTTAAGACCGCCGCGGCCAACATAGGGAATGCGCCCCTTCACATGCAGCGGCAGCCCCGGGATCACCTTAAGGCCCGGCGAAGTCAAGCGCTCACCGCCACTCGAGACCAAGCCGGCCATAAGAGTGCGAAGGGCATCCGCGCGATCGGCGCAGATGCCCTGTGAAATCAGTTCGTCATCAAGACGCACGCGTTTCATGAATGCCATCAACCATTCGTATCCGGAGATGCGGCCTAGCTATCCTGGGATTCGTTTGCCGCATCCTCATCGTATTCCTGCTCGAGCTTGTCGGCCTCACGCGGCGTCAACTCAAACTTGTCGACCATATCGACCGCGCGGGAGCCCAGCTCAATCGCTTCGTCAAACAAATCGAGCGAACGCTCCAAGGAGGTATCCTTGGAGCGAACGGTAGCGATGATCTGATCCAGACGGTCCGAAATCTCATCAAAGTTACGGACAGAACCCTCTGGCATGGCTACTCCTCGACGGAGTCGATGTCAGCCTCGGCGGCGTCCGCATCCTCGGCCAGCACGCGAGCCTCAGCCTGAGCAACCGCAACCTTGGCGGCAGCCTCGGCAGCCTGCGCCTCCTCGCGAGCGCGATCTTCGGCCAGCAGCTCCTGGTACAGGCCCTCGCCCGGCAGCTCCTCGCTGCGAGCGATCTTGCCCAGCACGCCGTTGACGAACGATGCGGACTGGTCGGTGCCATAGGCCTTGGCAAGCTCGACAGCCTCGTTGATCACGATGGCGTCCGAGACCTCCTCGTCGGTGAGGAAACGCATCTCGTAAACAGCGATACGCAGCAGATTGCGGTCGGCGCCGGGCATGCGCATAAGATCCCAGTTCTTGGCAACGGATCGCAGAGCGCAGTCGATGCGGTCGATATGCTCGTAGGCACCGCGGCACAGCTCCAACGCATAGGGGTCGAGGGGACCCTTCGAGATCAGGAAATCACCCTCGAGGACGCGCTCGAGCGGGCTGTCCGTGGCCTCGGCCTGGAACAGCAGCTGCAGCGCCTGACTGCGGGCAAGCGTACGCCCGCGATAAACCTTAAGGCTCAAAGGTTACTCCTTGGGGAAAACGAGGCCGTCGATGCAAACGTCAACACGCTCGACCTCAACGCCCACCTGGGCATCGATGGCGGCGACCACGGCGGCGCGAACAGCCTCGGCGAGTTTCTTGAACGGATAGCCAAAGAACACCACGACACGCACGGTGAGTGCGAGCTTGTCGCCGACGACCTCGGCCTCGACCGCCGGCTCGGAAGCCGGGGCCTTGGACGAGAGCATCATGGAGACAAGGTTGGTGGCAAGGTCCTTGACGCCAACGGAGGCGATGCCCTCGACATCGGACACGGCGCGCGAGACGATGGCGGTCAGAACATCGGGCGAAATGCCGATGCCGTCAATCTTGATTTCCTGGGGCATGAGTCCTCCTAGAAGATTTGGTTGCTAGACGCGGGAGACGAACTTGCCGTCGCGGGTGTCAACCTTGATGACCTCGCCCTCGTTGAGGTACATGGGAACCTGGATGACAGCGCCGGTATCGATCGTGGCCGGCTTGGTGGAACCCTGGACGGTGTCGCCCTTAAAGCCCGGGTCGGTCTGGACGATGGTGGTCTCGATGAACATCGGCGGGGTCACGCCCATGAGCTCATCGTCGGCGAAGAGCAGCTGGCAGACGTCGTTCTCGCGCAGCCACTTGGAGTTCTCGCCCACCATGTCCTCGGGAACGGGAACCTGCTCATAGGACTCGTTGTCCATGAAGATGTAGTCGGTGCCATCGTTGTAGAGGTACTGGAACTCACGGGTGGTGAGCATGACGCTCTCGAACTTGGTGCCGGCGTTGCAGGTGTTCTCGACGACGCGGCCGCTCTTGATGTCGCGGGTCTTGTAGCGCACAAACGCGCCGCCCTTGCCCGGCTTGACATGCTGGAACTCGACGATGGTGTAGACCTTGTCCTTGATGCGGAGACCGAGGCCGTTCTTGAAGTCGGCGGTAGAAATGGTAGGCATAGCGACCTTTCTTGTTATGGGCAGAACGCACAAGCGTCCAAATTACATACGACAGAAATTATACACTTGCAGACGGCGCCTGCAGCGAGCGCATAAAAAGAGAACGCGGGGCGTCCGAATCGATCCGAACGCCCCGCCCCAAACTATCTACCGAAGTAGACTAGCAGTCGATAACGTGCAGGTCGTGCGGGGTCTTGGTGAAGGGCTCGTAGCCGTTCTCGGTGACCACGCCGTAGTCCTCAAGGCGCACGCCGCCCACGCCGGGCAGGTAGACGCCGGGCTCCATGGTGACAACCGAGCCGATCTCGATGGTGTTCTTGCTGCGGTTGAAGTTGGGCAGCTCGTGGATGTCGATGCCCACGCCGTGGCCCAGACCATGGTTGTAGTAATCACCATAGCCGGCATCACCGATGATCTTCTTGGAAAGCTTGAAGATGTCGTTACCCTCAACGCCCGGATGGATGGCGGCGACGCACTCCTCGTGCGTGCGGCGCACGAGTGCGTACAGGTCGAGCTGCTCCTGGGTGGGCTCGCCCATCACGACAGTGCGCGTCATATCGGAGCGGTAATCGCAGTAGCCCGCGCCGTAATCCATGAGGACGAAGTCGCCCTTCTCGATGACACGGTCACTCGGCACGGCATGCGGGTTGGCGGTGTTGGGGCCGCTCGCCACAATGGAGCCGAAGGCCAGGCTGTCGGCGCCGTTGGCGAACATAAAGTTCTCGAGCTCGTTGCGAACCTGCTTCTCGGTCATACCGGGCTTAATAAAGCCGAGCATGTGCTGGAAGGCGGCGTCAGTGATCGACTGTGCATGGCGCATGAGCTCGATCTCCTCGGCATCCTTGATGGCGCGCATCTTGCGGATGTCGTCGTGCATCAGCGGCAGCATGCAGGCGACGGAACGGTCCTCCAGGCCGCGCTGAATACCCTGGTAGAAGTTAATCTGCATATCGTCCTCGACAGCACAGACACGGCACTTGTTAGCCGCAATCTTGCCGGCGACCCAGCCGGGGATGGTACCCTCGTCCATGTCGTAGACCCAGGGGCTGCCGGCGGGCGTGTTCTCCTCAAAGCTGTTGAGGTAGCGCGAGTCGGTGTGGAACAGGCACTGGTCGACCGTAATAAACGCAGCGTGCGGGAACTCGAAGGTGTAGTCGAAGACGCCCTTCACGCCCGTAAGCCAACGAAGGTTGGCCTCGTCGCGCACCACGATGGCATCGTAGCCACGCTCGGCCATCAGGGCACGGACACGCTCGATACGACCGGCAGGACCGGCAGCAAACTCAGACATGCAGATTCCTTTCTTGTTGTCTCAAGATAGACGGGACGGGTCTCAACCGAACGACGGAATCGCATGCGATCCGCAACCGATTGAAAACCCGCCCCTCAACATGATACGAAAGACGATGGAAGTCAATAAATCTTAGAGAAGTTCTTTACGAGAAGCCAAGTAGGCGTGAGCATGGCGCTCAAGAACCTCGTCCTCAACGTTCGTTAGGCGAATTGCGCCGAGTGCCGCGGGCAGCGGCAGCATGCTGCGGTTTGAGCGCGCGAACTGCTGTCTGCGGAACTCCTCGATATATGCGGCAGGCTCCAGATCGAAGGCAAGTTCCTCGATACCAAAGTCCTCCAGACAGTCATCGACCTCAAAGACGTAATCGATATCGAAGTCGCAGGCGTCGTGGGCAAGGCGCGCCTCAAAGCGCATGCCCTCGGACAACAGCTGGTAGGCAGGGACCTGCGAAGCGGCATCGCCCAAGCAAGCGCGCAAGGTACGCTCCCCCGTCTTGCCAAAATCGAGCGCATGGCGGGCGATCGGGTTCGTGGCCATCAGTACGTCCTTGCGAGCAGTCTGAGACCATTGAACGGCATTGACGAGCGCGACCTCCTCGCCCGCGAGAATCTCGGGGACGGTCTCAGTAAACTGATTCCAACGGGACTTACTGCTCGAAAGCATGGTGCCAACAAGTACCACATAGCTGAGCTTGAGGTCCTCGGGGTCCGCCTCGCGAACAAGGTCGAGGTCACACACGACCAAGCCCGGTTCGGGACGGAACGCGATAGCGGGAAGCGCATTCGACGACGAGGCAATGAGCGGCTTCATGGTCGTCGCGACCGTGAGCATGGCGTCGAAGGTCGTCGGCAGCAGCGCGCACTCGGTTCGGCCACACCACTGGTTGGCGCACCAGCTAACAACCGAGCAGGTTGCGGCATCGCCAACGGCGACAACCAGATCGTCGCAGGTAATGCCGTTGGCAGACAAGGCGCCAAAGATAGTATCGGCATCGGCCAGCGTGGCACCAGCAGGCGAAACCTCAAGGGAAAACTGCGACACGGCAAAACCGGCGTCGACCAGCGCATGCTCGACGACCTCATCAAAACGTTCTGACGAGGCGGAGTTCCAAACCACCATCGCGCGCTTAGGCTTGCCCACAGCCGAGGCAAACATACGCGACAGCTCATCGAACGCGCCCAATCCGACACGGACATCGACGCTGCGGTTTTGGAAATTGATCAGTTGGCGGCGAATCATAGCAGTCCACGCTCCAAAAGCATCTCGGCACAAAGGTAGGAAACGTCCTCGAAGGACTTGTTGCGAATATCAAGGGTAATATCGGCGGCCTGGCGATACAGCGGACGGCGATGCTCAAACAAGCGCGCGGCATGCTCGGGCGAGCGGAAATCGGGGCGCGTGTCGGACCGACGAATCTGGCGAATCGAATCCTCAAAGTCGCCCTCGAGGTACACGCACGTACCCATTTCGTGCATCAGCTCAATATTCACCGGCGTCTCGACGATACCGCCACCGCACGAAACCAACAGACTGCGCTCGCTTTGGAGCGAACGGAGCGCCGAGGTCTCGAGCTCGCGAAAACGATCCTCACCCTCGGTCTCAAAAATCTCGGTTACCGACTTACCGCAACGGCGCACGACCAGGCGGTCGGTATCGATAAAACGCCGCTTGAACATGGTGCCGACGTTGCGCGCGAGCGTCGATTTGCCCGCGCCCAAAAAGCCGATAAAGAAGATATGGTCGCAGCCGTGTTTGATGTGCTGAGACATGGCGAAACCTATTCCTCGCAGGGAAGGTCGCGCAGGGCCCGGCGCTCAAAGATACGGAAGATCTGCGTATACCACAGGTCCTGCGTCGCCTGCGGCTTTACCAGTATGGTATCGACGCCGGCGAAATTGCCGCTCCACACGTCAGTGTAGAGCTGATCACCGATCAGCACCGCCTCGTCGGCCGTGGCGCCGAGGCGCTTAAGACCCGCCTTGAGGGCAAACGGCGCCGGCTTCATGGCGTGGCTGATGGCCTCGAGTCCCAGCTCGCGTGCAGAGCTCATGACCTGGTCGCGATGCCAGTTGTTGGACACCATGCACAGCTTAAAGCCTTTGGCGCGGGCGGCGTCGAGCCAAGCGGAAACCGCGGCGGGAACCTGCTCGGTGTCGCGCGGCACCAGGGTGTTATCGCGATCGAGCAGAATGGCGCGTTTGCCGTCGGCCCACAGGGTATCAAGGTCGATGCGATCGACCGAGGCAACGTATCGTTTGGGGCTAAAAATCCTCATGCTAATTCCAAGACTGTTGATGCTCTTCATAGGTTTGCGAGAAGTACTCCTCGTCCTGCGTAATGTAGAAATACAGGTCATCGGAGTCGGTCGGCTCAAGCGTGGCCTTGAGTGCCTCGAGCGACGGAGAGCAGATGGGCGTGGGCGGTAGGCCCTCGTGCTTATAGGTGTTATACGGACTATCGCTCTGCAGGTCGTCGGCGGTAACCTCGCCACCGGTGACATACATCATGGTCGCATCGCTGTTGAGATAGCGCAGACCGTCGAGCTTGCCGGCAAGGCGGTTGTAGAAGACCGAGGCCACGTGCGCACGTTGATCGGCGTTGAGGCCCTCGCGCTCAACGATAGAGGCCAAGTTGACGATGTCGTAGTCGGACATCTCCACGCCGTAGCGTTCCTTGATCTTGGCTTCGCAGCTCGCAAAGTCAAGCGACTTGTACTCGGTCTTAAACTGATCGAGCATGGCGCGAATCACGTCATCGGCCGTCGGCGAATCGCCCAGCGAATAGGTCTTGGGGAACAAGAAACCCTCGAGCGAATCGTTGGCGGCGCCCTTGAGGAAGCTATAGTCGTCCACGTAGTTGGAGGCCTTGGCCTGGTTGAGGAAGTCTTCCTTAGAGATGCTGTCGTAGGCCTGGGCCACACGGTCGGCGACTTGATCGACCGTCAGGCCCTCAGGGATAGTCAGCGTATTGGAGCCCGCGTTGGGGCCTTCCATGAGCTGCTGAACAACCTTGGTCGCATCCATGAGTGTGGTGAACGAATAATCACCAGGCTTGAGCGACATATCGGCGTTGAGCTTTTTCACCGCCGCATAGTAATCCTTGGGATTTTCTACGATATGGTTCTCGGAGAGAATCGAAGCGATGCTGTCACCCGAGGCACCATCGGGAATCGTGATAGTAACCTGCTGGCCTGCAACGACTTTCGCACCCTCACCGCCAAAGAAGCCCTTGACGGCTGGCACGACAAAGAAAACGATCGCGGCAAGCGCGAGCACCGCCAACACAACGCCGATGATCATGGGAACCGGAGAACTCTTCTTTTGAGCACCGCGACGAGCATGCGTGTTGTAGCTCGAGCGGGTCGCCGGAGCAACGCCATGCGAACCACGAGCGTGATGCGAATGTGATTGGGGGGCCTGCGTTCGCTGGGTAGGTGCCTGCTGCTTAAAGCGGGTGCCGCCTGCAGGCTGGGCCGTACGAGCAGTGGGCTGCTGAGCCGCGTGAGAAGCCGAATGCTGAACCGAACGAGCAGAAGGCTGCTGACCCGTCCGTTGAACAGGTTGGGCCGAACGAGAGAAGGACTGCGCCGGGCGCGCGGCAGGCTGAGCTGCGCGCTGCGTCGGCTGCGCAGGGCGCTGACCAGGCTGAGTAGGGCGCGACGAGGGCTGACCCTGACGACTCTGCCGGCGCGGATCGGAAGCGCTAGGCATGCGAAACCTCCTCGTTTTTACGATCGAGCCATGTCTGCAAGAAAAGGCTGGCGGCGATCATGTCAATCTTGCCCCTCATCTGCTTTTCGCTGAGTCCCTGCTCTCGCAGGATTCGCTTGGCCTCCTGCGAGGACAGACGCTCGTCCTCAAACTCCAGAGGAAGTTCGAGCTCGTCGGCAATCTTTTGGGCCACGGCGGCGACGCGCTCGGCCTGGGGGCCGGGCTCACCGGCCATGGTCAAGGGACGTCCGCTTACCAGGATATCGGGCTCACAGTCCTCCACCAGGTAGCGAAACGTCTTTGCCATGCCAGTGACCTCGGCAGCCGGAAGCACCTTGACAGGCATCGCCATCTTGCCATCACGGCTCGAGACGGCGATGCCAATCCTGGTCTCCCCTATGTCCAGCGCAAGCGCGACCACAGCGACTACTTAGGTTCTTAGGCGCCGAGCGCGGTCTTGGCGGCCACAAGGGCATCGGCGATACCGGTAGCGTTCTTGCCACCGGCCTGGGCCATGTTGGGACGGCCGCCACCGCGACCATCGACCAGGCCCGCGATCTGCTTGATCACGTTGCCGGCGTGGAAACCGGCCTTCACGGCGTCATCGGAGCCGGCGGCGAGCAGGGCCGGGGTGCCCTTCTCGGTCACGCTGGCAACAACGCAGGCGACAGGGCCGGCGACCTTCTGGTGCACGGTATCCCAAACGTTGCGCAGGTCAGCGGCCTCGAGACCCTGAAGCTCAGCAACAACGAGCTTGTAGCCATTCAGCTCGACAGCACCCTCGATGGCGTTGGAGATCGCATCGGAGGAGCCACCAGTGAGCGCCTTCTTGAGCTTGTTGGACGTCTCGCGCAGCTCGGCCTGCAGGTTCTCCACGCGGGCGGGAACCTCGTCGACGCGGCACTTGAGCGCAGCGGAGGCGGCGTCAACGAGCGCCAGGCGGTCGGCCATGTAGTCGAGGGCACCCTTAGAGGTCACGGCCTCGATACGGCGGACATTGGAGCCCGTGGAGGACTCGGAAATGATCTTGAAGAGGCCAATCTCGGCGGTATTGGCGGCATGAGTGCCACCACAGAGCTCGCGGGAGAACGGCTGGTCCTCGGCGCCCACGGAGACGACGCGGACAACATCGCCGTACTTCTCTCCAAACAGAGCGACAGCGCCGGCAGCCTTAGCCTCGTCGATGCCCATGACACGGGTCACAACCGGCTTGGAAGCGAAGATCTGCTGGTTGACCAGGTCCTCGACAGCCTTGAGCTGCTCGGAGGACAGGGCCTCGAAGTGCGTGAAGTCAAAGCGCAGGTGCTCGGGCGTCACCAGCGAACCGGCCTGGGAGACATGCTCGCCCAGGACCTGCTTAAGGGCGGCGTCGAGCAGGTGAGTGGCGGTGTGGTTGCGGCGCAGGAAGCCACGGCGCTCGGCGTCGAGCGCGGCGGTAACAGCGGCACCGACAGTCAGCGTGCCCTCGGCAACGTGCGCGACGTGGGCATACAGGCCGTTGTGGGTCTTGGTGTCGGCAACGGTCAGAACAACGCCCTCGGCGGAAAGCTTGCCGGCATCGCCCTGCTGGCCACCCATCTCGGCATAGAACGGGGTGCGGTCGAGCACAACCTCGACATCCTCGCCGGCGGCAGCAGACTCGACGGACTCGCCGTTGCGCACGATGGCGACAACCTTGGCGCCCTCGATCACATCGTTGTCATAGCCGTCGAACTCGGTCGCTGCGACCTTGTCCGAAAGCTCGACCCACACGTCGTTGAAGCTGCCCCAGGCGTCGCCCTTGGCATTGGCGCGGGCGCGGGCCTTCTGGTCCTCCATGCAGGCAGTGAAGCCGTCCATATCGACGTCGTGGCCAGCGGTGCCGGCGATCTCGACGGTCAGATCGATGGGGAAACCAAAGGTGTCGTGCAGTTTAAAGGCGACATCGCCCGGAAGCACGGCGCCCTCGGCAAGCGCTGCCAGGGCCTCGTCCAGATAGACGCGGCCGTTGTCGAGCGTCGTGGAGAAGCGCTCCTCCTCGGAGGCGACGATACCCTTGACGAGCGCGACATTCTTGAGCAGCTCGGGATAAGCCTCGCCCATCTGAGCGTTAACCTCGTCGATGAACTTGGTCAGGAAGGCGCCCTCGATGCCCAGCAGGCAACCGTGGAACACGGCACGACGGAGCAGGCGGCGAAGGACGTACTCGCGACCCTCGTTACCGGGAAGGATGCCGTCCGAGATCATAAAGTCGACGGCACGGGAGTGGTCGGCGATGATACGCAGGGAGCGGCTGGCGCCAGAGTAATCGTCGGCGTCATAGGTCTTGCCGCTAATCTTCTCGCCCAGCTTGATGAGGTGCTGCATCAGATCGCCGTCGTAGTTGGCGGTCTTGTGCTGCATGATGGCGGCCATGCGCTCCAGGCCCATGCCCGTATCGAGGTTGCGGTGCGGCAGCTCCGGCATGGAGCCGTCCTCCTGGCGGTCGTACTGGGTAAAGACGAGGTTCCAGAACTCCAGGAAGCGGTCGCAGTCGCAGCCAGGCTTGCAGTCGGGGCTGCCGCAGCCGACCTCCTCGCCCATGTCAAAGTAGATCTCTGAGCACGGACCGCAGGGACCGGTGGGGCCAGCGGCCCAGAAGTTATCGTCCTCGCCCAGGCGGGAGATGTGGTCCTCAGCAACGCCCAGAGAACGCCACACGTCGTGGGTCTCGTCGTCCTCGGTAAAGACGGTGAAGTACAGGCGGTCGAGCGGCAGCTTGAACTCCTTGGTGATGAGCTCAAAGGCCCAGGCGCAAGCCTGCTCCTTGGAGACGCCGCCAAAAGAGAAGTCGCCGAGCATCTCGAAGAAGGACAGGTGACGGCCGTCCTCGCCGATGCAATCGATGTCGTTGGTGCGGACGCACTTCTGGCAGGAAATCGCGCCGATCTCCTTCATGGTCTTCTTGCCCTGGTAGTACTCCTTAAACTGGTTCATGCCGGCGTTGGCAAGCAGCAGCGAAGGATCGTCGGGAACAAGAGACGAAGAAGGATAGAGCTTAAGACCGCGCTCCTCAAAGAAGTTGAGGAACTTGGAGCGAATCTCGGCCGTAGTCATTGACGGGTAGTCAGCACTCATAGAGGGAATCTCCTCGGTTTCACATCGAAACAGTTCAAACGTAACGATATTACCATCCCGCCGCGCCTGTGCAAAAAAGAGGGCCGGCACAATGCCGGCCCTTCAGCGAAATTGCATGTTAGCGCGTATGAATATTAATCCGAATTACCCCGCTAGTTGTCGTCATCGTCCATGGAGCCGTCGATGCCGGTTTTGGTGTCGTCGTTCATATTGAAATCGTCGTCTTTGGCGAAGGGATTCTTGAAAAAGCCCGTAGCATCGGGCTGAAGGCCCGAGAGCTTCATCCAGGGATTATCGAGCTCGGGTTTGGGCATGGCCTGGGCCTCGGGCGCAGTCTCGTTACCGATGAGCTCGGACTCATAGATGAAGGTGTCGTCGCCGAGCGCGTCGTAGGCGGCGACCGGGTTGCCATCGGCATCGCGGTACGGCGTGCCCTTAAACACGGCTCCGTCATAGGCCACAAGCTGACGGCCGGTCTCATTCTCGAAGTAGTACACGAAGATGCCCTTGAGGGCCGCACAAAGCGGGATGGCAATAATCATGCCGATGGGCCCCATGAGTGCCGAACCAATAACGAGAGCCGTAAGGCTCATAATGGGATGCACCTGCACTGAGCTCTGCATGACCTTAGGCGAAATCACGTTATCGGTGACGTTTTGCGCGACCATCGTCACGATGAGCGTCCATAACGCCAACATGGGGCTGAACATAAAGCCGAGTACCGTGGCGATTGCCGCGCTCACCCAGGGACCGACGACCGGAACCAAGTGCATGATGCCAGTGAAGACAGCCATGAGCGCCGCATACGGATGGCCGATGATCATAAAACCGATAAAGGCGAGGAAACCACCGCAGATGGACGTCACGACCATACCGCGCATGTAGCCGCCGACAGAGCGAGAAAGGATGGCGACCATAAAGCGGTACGAGGTCTCCTTCTCCTGACCGATGATGGTGCAAATCTCGTGGTGCATGCGAGGGTAGTCGCAGGCCATCCAGTACGCAAGCACCAGACCAAGGAAGATAACGAACAACTGCGAAGCCGTATTGGTGATGAGCGGGAACACACCGCGGCCAAGCTCGGCAGCGATCTGAGACACATACTTCGATGCCACGGCAACCAGCGACGAAAGATTATCGTCCAAATACTCCTTGAGCGGCGTGTTGTTGAGCGTCCTGGCATGCGAGATCATCTCGTTGAGATCGCCACCCGCAACACGAAGCTGCTCGGGCAGGCGGCTCAGGACTTCCATGATCTGACCAAAGAGAATCGGCGACAAGATGCAAACGACACCGACGAGCACGGCAACAACAACAATAAGCGCGATAAGCGAACCGATGCCACGATTCACGCCATGGTGCTCGAGCCAATTGGTGATCGGGGACATCACAAAAGCAATGATGGAGCCGACGGCAAGAAACTCAATAACCGGTGCCAGGATGCCCATGAGGTTAAAGATGACGGCAGCGATCACGATACAGCCGACGACAGCCCAAATGCGCAACGTCAGAATACGGGTATCGCGCAGCGTACGGTCGGTTTGTTGGGGGTGCTCACTCATGAACGAACCATCACTCCGTCGGGGTCGATCTTATCCTGAATCTTCTTAAGCGTGCGGCGCAGCAGACGCGAAACCTGCACCTGAGAAATACCCAGCTTCTTGGCAATCTCGATCTGGGTCATGCCCTTCACAAAGCGCAGCTCGATCACCTCGCGCTCGCGCGGCGAGAAATCACGGATGGCTTCCTCGATCACTAGGCGGTCATCGGTAAAGTCGAGCTCGTTGTCGTCGTCGGCGTAGCGGTCGAGAATCGAGGGGGCATCGTCGGAATCGGACGCACCAGGAGCCTCGATGGGCACCGAGGTATAAGCCGAAGACGATTCCATAGCCTCGAGGACCTCATCGACAGTCACATCTAGATACTCAGCGATCTCCTCAACCTTGGGCGAGCGCTGTAGCTCGTTGGTGAGCTTATCGGTAGCCTGGTTGACCTTGGCCGAGAGCTCCTGCAAGCGACGGGGCACGCGCACGCTCCAGCCCTTGTCGCGGAAGTGACGCTTGATCTCGCCCAAGATGGTAGGCGTGGCAAACGTGGTGAACTCGAGTCCGCGCTCAGGGTCAAAGCGGTCGATAGCCTTGAGCAGGCCCAAATAGCCAACCTGCATAAGGTCATCGAGCGGCTCGCCGCGATTCTTAAATTTGTTGGCAAGAAACCTTACAAGGTTCATATGGGACATGACGAGCTGCTCGCGGGCGTCCGGATCACCGGTCTCCTTGTAGCGACGAAACAGCTCGCGGGTTTTCTCCTTGTCCCAAGCGGTCTTGCCGCTCCGGGAACGATCGGTCATATTAGATATCCGCCTTGAGATCGAGGGAAAGCGTCAGGGGCGCCGCAGTCTTTTCGTAGGAATCGCACACGCTCGCCAGAATGAGCTCGGCGTACACCGCAGCCTGGTCGTCTTCATCGACCGTAGCCTGGTCGCCAAAGGTAATAGTCATGCCAACGTGGGTCTCATCGACATCGAATTTGATGGTGATGTCGTCGCAGTCGACCGCGGTGCAACCAAAAATGAAAGCCTCCTCGGCAGCCATGCGGATGTCCTCGATGCGATCGACGGACATGGAGCAGAGCGCACCGACATTTGCCGCCGTCATGCGCACAAGGCGCGCCAGACGCGGGTCGCCGGCAACGGTCAGCGTAATGGGGCAAGTTGCTTCGCTACTCATCGCAGGACTCCTCGGTGGTCTCGGCGGGCGTGTAGGTGTAATACTGGGCTGCTTTAGCAGCAGGCTTCTGTGCATCATTGTCACCAGCAGCGACATCGTCCCCGGCTTCACCAGTCAGGACACGCTCGATCGGCTGCTCGGCTTCTTCGGCAGCGGAAAGCTTGCGCTCGGCGTCGGCCGCGGGAGTCTTCACCTTGTTAAAGAGTTTCTGCACGGCACCGGCAGCGGAGTCGGTCACACTCGACACGGCATTGCTGGCCTCGGCCATACTACCGGTGACCTCGGAAATATCGCGGACGACCGCCTCGACTTCTACGAGGTTGGAGGTAAGGGCATCAACTGCCGTCTTACTCGACTTAAGCAGCGGCTCCATCTGAGCAAGTGCCGGCGTAAGCTCGTCAACAGCGCCGTCGAGTTTTGCCACAACCGGCTGCGCCTCGGCGATGGTGTTATTGAGGTCGTTCACGGTCTTATCGAGCGAGTCGACAACGTTGCGGGTCTTGCGCAGGGTAAGCGCGAGCTCAACAATAGCCCACACGCCGGCAATGGCAAGCACCAGCAGGGCGATTTGAATGGGACTCATACAAGCCTCCCGAAGGAATCGAAATACAGACGCCTTTCATGGTACCCCAAAGAAGGGGGAAGATACCCAAAGGGAATGTGCGAGGTGCCAAGGACCTACTTGGGCGCGTTACCGCTACGGTCGCGTTCGCTTTGCTCTACGCGCCACTCTTCCCAGCCGCGGCCCGCAGGCTGCCAGAACGCGCCACGCTCCAGCCCCTCGGGCAAATAGCGCTGATCGACCCAGCCTTCGGGATAATCGTGCGGGTATTTATACACACCGTAGTCGTCGCTGCCCGGGCGATGGCGATCGCGCAGATAACTCGGCACCTCGCGAAGCCCACTAGAATGGATATCGGCCAGCGCCGCATCGATCGAAGCCTCACATGCGTTTGACTTAGGCGCCAAGCACACATAGAGTGCAGCCTGAGCCAGGTTAATGCGGCACTCGGGATAGCCAATGACCTCGGCAGACTTAAACGCGGCATGCGCCACCAAAAGCGCCTGCGGGTCGGCGTTGCCAACATCCTCAGAAGCGTGAATCATAATACGGCGAGCGATAAACTTAGGATCCTCCCCAGCATCGATCATGCGCGCAAGCCAGTAGATCGTGGCATCGGGGTCGCTACCGCGCATGGACTTGATGAACGCACTGATGATGTCGTAGTGCATGTCGCCGTTTTTGTCATACGTAAAGCCGCGACGCGGGTTGGCGATCTTCACGTCATCCACGGTGATGGGATAGCGCTCCCCCGCCGCGGGCGCTGGCGTTCCCTCGGTATCGGGACGCGTGACGGCAATCTCGCTCGCAAGCTCGAGCGTCGTGAGCGCCGAGCGAGCATCACCCGCTGCCAGCGTGCAGATGGTCTTGACCGTATCCTCATCGGCCGAGAACTTGCCGTTCAAACCCTGCGGCGCCTCGAGCGCACGCTCGATAAGCGTGGCGATATCCTCGTCTTTAAGATGCTCAAGCTCCACCACGCGACCGCGCGAGAGCAATGCCGAGTTGACCTCGAAGTACGGATTCTCCGTCGTGGCGCCAATCATAATGACGGTACGGTTCTCAACCGCATGCAGCAAGGCATCCTGCTGAGACTTGGAGAAGCGGTGAATCTCGTCGATAAACAGGATGGTGCGGCGGTCGTAGGTATTCAGGCGCGTCTTGGCCTCGTCAATCACGCGGCGCAAGTCCTTCACGGTGCCCGTCACAGCGCTGACCTCGACAAACTCGCTCTTGGTATGGTTGGCGATAATGTGGGCCAGCGTCGTCTTGCCCGTACCGGCCGGCCCGTACAGTATCACGCTCGAAAGCACATCGTGCTCGATCGCGGCACGCAACCATGAGCCCTTACCGACGGCCTTTTGCTGGCCCACGTACTCGTCGAGGGAATTGGGTCGCATACGCACCGCGAGCGGCGCATTCTGAAAGGAACGCTCGCGCGTCGAGGCAGAAAAAAGGTCGTCCATAGCCATCCCGTGCATCAATCAAAAACGTTTTCCACTAACAGTATACCGAATTAATACGAACTACCGTTCGTTAATATAGGTACGGTGTGGAAACTCCAGACCAGGGAACAGCTTGCTCGTCAATTCGCAGAAATAACCGTCCGTCATGCTCGCGATATAATCCACCACGGCTTGATCCTTGTCGTCCTGCCAGGCATAGGTGCGGTCGTAGTAGGAAAGCTGCTGCTCAATGCGCGAAATATGGTGCTTGAAGATGTACGAGGACTCGTCACCTTCGTTAATATCCAGCAGGCAACGGTCGTAGAGCTTTTCGAAAGCCTCGCGCAGCTCCGCCTCGGAATCGCCCTCGATACCGCCCTTACTGTAGATCTTCTCGTAATTCTCCCGCTTGGCCCGGCGGATCTCCTCAAACAGGTCCTCGCTCATCTCGATGCGCGGCTTACCATAGCTGTGCTCAACGATATCGATGGAAGCATGCGTGAGGATCCAACTGTTGTAGGCACCGCCCCGGCCATCATCAAAAGCGTCGGGCGAAAGCAGGCCCGCCGCGATCGCATCCTGACGGTCACGACCGGCGTAGGCAAGAATATCCGAAATGCGAACGACGCAGCCCTCGAGCGTCATGGGACGCAGATGCTCAATTGCGCTATAGCCTGTGGCAATGCAATCCTCAACCGTCTGGTCAAACTGGTCAAAGGAGCTCATGTCCGAAAGCTCAAACACACGCTGCTCATATTCGCCGTTGTGGCATAGCACGCCATCGAGCGTCTGAAGCGACACATTACGGCCGTACAGCGCGTCGAGCACACGGACCGACTGCACGTTATGGAAAAAATAACGCCCCGTGCGCTCATGATAGATATCGTTGAGGAAGCGCTCGCCGGCATGGCCGAAAGGCGTGTGTCCCAAGTCATGACCCAGGCCAATCGCCTCGATCAAATCGCAATTGAGCCCCAGGGCGCGACCGATATCGCGCGCAATACGGGAGACAAGCTGCACGTGCAAACCGCGGCGCGACAGATCGTCATTGCTACGGAAGCTAAAGACCTGCGTTTTGCCTGCATAACGGGTGTACGCCGGAAGATGAAGTATCTTTTCGGTATCGCGCATAAACGCCGGACGCATAAGCGTGCCTTTGTCGGCAGCGCGATCAATACGACGAATGACCTGGTCGTCGTTACAACGATACGGGTTGACATAGCCCGAAGCACGATCAGCGGCAATGCGCTCGACAAGTTCGGGCGACAACGCCGAGGGAATACGGTCCATGCGCGCCTTAATGACGGCCGTTTCTTGATTAGTTGCCATGGCATGCTCCTTAAGAAGGA
This sequence comes from uncultured Collinsella sp., assembly GCA_900541245.1. Taxonomy (GTDB): domain Bacteria; phylum Actinomycetota; class Coriobacteriia; order Coriobacteriales; family Coriobacteriaceae; genus Collinsella. Next base: position 8,757 of record UQIS01000032.1, on the reverse strand, counting down.
TGCGCAATCGGTTACAAAGTGCAGCCCACGACCTCGATTATGGCAAAAATCGGCACCAAAAACGGGAGCAATGGCAGGGAGCGCGATTTCGTGATGAGGCAGGAGAGGGCCAGGGCCAGGAGTGCGACGGCAAATGCCACGATGCCACCCATAGGGTCGAGCGTGCAAAGCGCGAAGAGCGCCTTGGCATCCCCCATGCCGATGCCCGGGATTTGGCGAAGACGACGCCAGAGGGACTCAGTCAGCACGAGAGCAAGGTAGACGATGACCGCAAGACCGGCATGGTCAAGCGCCGTGTTAACGCCTTTGTCGAGCCAAACGCCCACTAACGCCGTCACCGCACACGCACCGGCAAGCTCATTGGGAAAACGTCGCTGACGGGCATCAATCGCCGCGCCGGCAAAGATGCAAATCCAAAACGGGATATAAAACATCGAGTGCCTCCTCGAGTTGCATCGCAAAAGCAAAAACTATCACAAAGGTGTCTGTCCCCTTTGCGGTGGTTTTGGTGGTGGTTATTTGGCGCCCTGCATGACCTCGTCGAGGGTAACGTTTACGGCGTGCTGCGTCGGCACCCAGTCGACCTTCAGGAACAGCGCTGCCACCGTGATGGGGATATAGCTGAACATAAAGATCGGGAAGGTAAACAGGTTAGTCACCAGGCGCCACTTTTGCGCGCAGTGAATATGCTTGTACTCAAAGATAGTCGTGAGCAGCGCCAGGATAAAGAACGTCTGATACATCATGGCGAAGGTCAGAATAAGCGAAGCGGCGCACGCCTGCATCTCGACTTCGGTTGCCAAGAAACCATGCGAAAGGCCACCCACAATCAAGAACGTCGCATTAGCGAGCATCGAGATCAGCGATAGCAGCATACCCGGGGCGATCGTCATGAACATGTCGTAGGCGGCAAAGCGATGATAGCGGAACATCGACTTGACCAGATGCTTACCGTAGGTAAAGAACACCTGGTAAAAGCCCTTGGTCCAGCGCATACGCTGCTTCCAGGATGCCTTGAACGTCACGGGTTGCTCGTCAAAGAACTCCGCCGGCGCATAGCCAATGCGAATACCGTGAATAGCGCAGAACGTAGTGAACTGAATGTCCTCGGTCAGCGTGTGGAACTGCCAACCGTGCATGCCCTCGATAACGCTTGACGAGATAAGGTAACCCGAACCCGAAACAGCGCAGGACGTCTTGCAGATATTGCGCGCGTTGTTGAGGAAGCGCGCCTCGCGTAGATACCACGTGGCATTAGCAGCCGAGATCCACGAGCTGCCGAAGTTCTTGGAATTGCGATAGCTCGTGACCACATGGAAGCCCTGGTCAAAGGCATCGTTCATCTTGGACACGTAATCGCGGGAGATAACGTTGTCGGCATCGAAGATAAAGTAGCCCTCAAACGTGTCGGGATACTCGTTGAGAATGCGATCGAAACCAAAGTCCATGACCCAGCTCTTGCCCTTTCGGGCCAGGTCATTGCGCTCGTAAACAATGGCACCGGCCTCGCGTGCGAGCTGCGCGGTGTTGTCGGTGCAGGCGTCGGCAACGACAAAGACCTCGATAAGCTCGGACGGATAGTCCTGGTCCTTGACGGAGCGTACGAGATTGGCAATTACGGCTTCCTCGTTATGCGCCGCGATAAAAAAGGCATAGCGATGGAGTTTTTTGGCCTTGGGAGGCGCGACCTCGCCACGAAGAGCGCCAATGACAAAGAAGACCACCTGGTACAGAAAGCAGACCGTGAGCAGCGTGACGACAATCTGGTTGAAGATCACGATGGGTGTGTTGGTTTGTAAAAAGGCGAGCATGCAGGCTCCCAGCAACGTGTAACGTAAACAATCGTATATCTTACCGCAGGCTTACCGAGTTCAAGAAACCACCTAATACTGGCTAGGCTTCGAGAAGACCGAGCTGCGGAACGATTTCATCTCCAACGGCCGTGCGACCGAGCGAGCGCGGAGCCAGATCGTCGAGAACCGCAGCGAGATCCCACGGCAACTCGTCACGGCACTCAATGCGCTTCCCCGTTACGGGATGATCGAACGCAACGCGCCAAGAATGCAGGAACTGCCTGGTCAGGCCCTGATCGGCACGCGCATCGCACTTGCCGTAGAGCGGATCGCCCAAGCAGGCGTGGTTGATATGGCGCATATGCACGCGAATCTGATGTGTGCGGCCCGTAAACAGGTGGCACTCAACGAGCGTATAGCCGTCGTCAAAACGCGTGGAATCAAAGCGCTCGAGGACCTTAAAGGTCGTAATGGCCTGACGGGCAAAGGGGTCATCCGAAACCGCCATCTTCACGCGGTCGCGCGTGGAACGGGCAATACCGGTGTTGATAGTGCCCTCGTCCATGGCGATGTGACCGTGAACGAGCGTGATATAGCGACGGTCGAGCGTGCGCGTGCGGATGAGATTCTGAAGCGCGCGCTGGGTGTCGTCGTCTTTTGCCGCGAGCATAAGGCCCGAGGTATCGCGATCCAGGCGATGCACGATGCCGGGGCGGTCCTCACCCTGCACAGTACCAAGATGATCGATGCCGCAGTGGTAGACCAGAGCGTTCGCAAGGGTGCCGCTCTCGTGGCCATGGGCGGGATGGCACACCAGGCCCCGCTGCTTGGAGAGCACGATAAGGTAGTCGTCCTCGTAGCGGATATCGAGGGGAATGGCCTCGGGAATCACGTCGGTCGGGTCGTGCGGCTCGGGCAAGTCGACCGAGATGCGATCGCCGGCGCGTACGGCGTACTTTTTAGAGAGACAAGTCTCACCGTTGACGGCAACGGCGCCTCCCTCGATCAGATGCGCGCAGGCAGAGCGCGTGGGACAGCCATCGTTGGCGCCCAAATAGGCATCAAGACGCTGACCAGCGGAATCGTCGGCAACAAGAATATGGATGTCGGCCATTAACGCTCATTCCTTTCGCGAATCTTGCGGGCACGCTCCCCACGCTGCTTGGCTTTGCGCTTAGCGCGGGCCTCATCACGGGCATTGAGCTCGGCAGTCGCATCAACCTCGCGGGCCGCGGGACTCAAGAACATGTAGCCGAAGAGGGCGAGCACAACGCCCACGGTAATGCCGATATCGGCCACATTGAAGACGGGAAAGTCGATGAAGGTGGTGGCAATAAAATCGGTCACGAAGCCAAAGGCGAAACGATCGATAGCGTTGCCGATAGCACCGCCCGCAACCATCGCCATGCCCACAACCTCAAGATGGGCGAGCTGGGGTGCACGAACGAGGTACACGGCAATAGCGACAATGACCGCCAGCGCCAGCACGGCAAATGCGATGCCATGCCCCTCGCCCATGCTAAAGGCAGCGCCGATATTGCGGACAAACAGGAAGTCGATCACGCCGGGGATGACGGTCACATGCAGTGCATCGCCCACGGCACGAACCGCAAGCTTGGTCAACTGGTCAACAAGCAGCACAACCAGCGCCACCCCACCAGCAACACCTAACCGCCAGCGCAAAGGCGGCGTCATATCCCCAGCACGACCCAAAGAAATCCCCTACCCTCAAGAACATCGAATTCCGTTTAACACAAGTAAACATCTTATATTGCCACAAGCAGAGCGCACGACATATCCACCAACGCAAGCGAAATAACCAGCTAAAAAAACGAAAGCGGCATTCCGAAAAACAGAATGCCGCTTGGACGTGACAAAAGTTGACGTTGGGGACGTTCCTGTTTGACAGTCGTTTAAGAACGTCCCCAACGGTTAGTTCAGCGCATCAGCGCAGCGTTTGCAGATGTGAGCGTGGCCGTTGTACTCGCCGACGGTGGTGCGGTAGTTCCAGCAACGGTCGCAGCACTCGCCCTCGGCAGCATCAATGCAGACGGAAAGCTCTTCGCCCTGGGTCAGCTCAACATCGGAGACGATGTAGAACTCGGCCAGGTCGACCGCTTTGTCACCAGTCAGCAGCGCGTACATCTCGGCGGGAACGACCGCCTTGACGCGAACCTGCTGGCTCTTGGTGAAGGTGCCGGCAGAACGGGCATCCTCAAGGGCCTTGGTCACGGCGCTACGGAGCTCAAGAGAAGCCTCGAGCACGCCCTCGAACTCATTGGCCTCGTCGACCGTGATGGGCGACTTGTACCAATCGAGCAGCGCGGCGTACTTCTGGTGATCGACGCAGCCAGCGGGCGCATATGCCATGGCCTCGTCAACCGTGTAGGACAGGATCGGCTGCAGGTCGCGCATGAGCATCGAGAAGAGCTCGGCCAGCACGGTCTGGGCGCTGCGACGCTCGAGCGAGCCGGGCTTGTCGCAGTACAGACGGTCCTTCAGGGCGTCGAGGTACACGTTGGAGAGCTCGGTAACCACGAAGTCATAAAGCGCACGGTAGGCGCGCGGGAACTCGTAGCTGGCGTAGGCGTCGTCGACCTCGGCCTGAACCTGAGTCAGGCGGGCAACCATGAGCTTGTCGAGCGGCAGCAGGTCGGCAAAGGCGACGCCGTCGGTCTCGGGCTCAAACTGACCCTCGAGCTCGGAGAGCAGGAAGCGCAGCGTGTTGCGGAAACGACGGTAGGCATCGGACGTACGAGCAAGGATCTCGTGGTCGATGGACACGTCGGAGCTGGTATCGACGGATGCAACCCACAGACGGATGATGTCAGCGCCCATCTCGTCGCAGACCTTATTGGGGTCGATGACGTTGCCGAGCGACTTGGACATCTTACGGCCCTGGCCGTCGAGGGTGAAGCCCTGCGAGACAACCGCCTTGTACGGAGCGTGGCCGTTGGCGCCCACCGAGGTGAGCAGCGAGCTTTGGAACCAACCGCGGTGCTGGTCGGAGCCCTCGAGGTACACATCAGCCGGATACTCCAGCTCGGGACGGTACTCGCAGACGGCCTTCCAAGAGACGCCGGAATCCCACCACACGTCGAGGATGTCCTTATCGGCCTTGAGGTGATGGCCGCCGCACTTGGGGCAGACGCAGGCCTCGCCCAGGTAGCTCTCGGGAGCGTCGGTGAACCAGGCGTCGGAGCCCTTCTCGTGGAAGAGCTTGATGACGGCGTCGAGCGTGGCGTCGTTCATGACCTTCTCACCGCAGTCGGCGCAAGTGTAGCTGGGGATAGGCACGCCCCAGTTGCGCTGACGGCTGATGCACCAGTCGGGACGCTGCTCGACCATGGCGCCGATGCGGTTGGCCGCGTGGGCCGGATACCACTTAACGTTCTCGCGGACCTCTTTGCCAGCCTGCTCGCGCAAGCCGGTCTTGTCCATCGAGACAAACCACTGGTCGGTAGCACGGAAGAGCACCGGGTGCTTGCAGCGCCAGCAGTGCGGATAGCTGTGCGTGATCTTCTTCTCGAGGACCAGGGTGCCGCGCTCGCGCAGGAACTCGATGATGTGCGGGTTGGCCTCGTCGGTATCCATGCCGCTGAAGGGGCCGCCGGTGCCAAACTCCTCGCCGGTGTAGAACTTGCCGTCGTCATCGACCGGCATGCAAATGTCGGTGATGCCCTCCTTGAGGCAGGCGAAGTAGTCGTCGACGCCGTGACCGGGCGAGTTGTGGACGATACCGGTACCGTCATCGACACCGACGTAATCGGCCAACAGTGCCACGCCCTCAACACCGTCAAAGATCGGCTGCTTATAGTGAATGTGATGGAAGGTCTCGGCGGGAACCACATAGGGCTTGCCGTCGACCACAACCGGGGTGTACTCCCAGCCAAACTCCTCGCAGCACTTGGGAGCCAGGTCCTCGAGCATGACCTCGGCGCGGCCGTCGTGCTCAACGGCGACGTAGGCGGCACCGGGCTTGAGAGAAACTGCCTGGTCGGAGGGGATGGTCCACGGCGTGGTCGTCCAGATGATAAAGTCAACCGGGCCGTCGAAGTTCTCGAGGCCGACGGGCTTGGAGGTCATCTCAAAGCGCACGAAGATGGACGGGCTCGTCTCGTCGGAGTACTCAATCTCGGCCTCGGCTAGCGCGGTGTGGCAGTGCTTGCACCAGTGAACCGGCTTGTGGCCGCGATAGATCATGCCCTTATCGAACATGGCCTTGAAGACCTCGATGTCGGCGGCATCGTGCTGGTGATAGAGCGTCAGGTAGGGGTTGTCCCAGTCGCCGAGCACGCCCAGACGACGGAAGCCGGCCTTCTGCAGCTCGATGTTCTCGACAGCGAACTCGTTGCAGAGCTCACGGATCTTGGCCGTGGGGGTCTGGTTGAACTTCTCGGTGCCGAGCTTCTCCTCGACCTTGTGCTCGATCGGCTGGCCGTGGCAGTCCCAACCGGGGACATAGGGAACCTCATAACCCTGCATCATCCAGTAGCGGTTGATCATGTCCTTGGAGATCTTGTTCATGGCATGGCCGATGTGGATCGGACCGTTGGCGTACGGAGGGCCGTCGTGCAGCACGAACTTCTTGTGACCCTCGTTCTTCTTCAGAACCTGCTCGTAGACCTTGTTGTCCTGCCAGTCCTTGAGTCGCTTGGGCTCGGACTTGGAAAGACCGGCACGCATGGGAAAACCGGTCTTGGGCAGATTCATCGTCTGCTTGTACTCGTTTGCCACGGTACCCCTTTCATGTCGTGGGCGCGCACGCCCATTGGGCACCAAAAAAGCGCCCGTCCCTACAAGCTGGGACGAAGCGCCACAAAACGAGCTGTGCGCCCGCAAAAGCTCTTCGCTTAACCACCCAGCTTAGATGCCCTCGCCCGCGTAATCGCGCGCTCGCATCCGTTACTCGGCTGGCCTGTATCGACGACCATCTCGGCGATATCTACTAAGATGTGCCTGTGCGGCACATCCGTTGGGACCGCAGCTCCGGGGTGATTTTCATCGGTCGCATGCGCGGGTTCTCAGCGCTCCCCGCTCTCTGTAGCATGCGGACGGCCGACTACTCGTCCCCATCAATGCTCATGCGGTGTATGCTAGCACGTTCCGCGCCGGCGAAAAACCCTCAACATTGGTTTCATATTTTAGAAATTTATCGTGGTCGCGAGCATTCTCTAGGAGCAAAATACCTGAAAGCACTCCATCTCACGAAAGAAGGTACCTATGCGCACAATCGGAATGAGCGACTATACCGTCGGCGAAGATTGCTTTGACGAACTGCCCGGCGCGCTGGCCGAGTACGGAGCGACCAAGGTCGCGATCATCGGTGGCAAGCGGGCACTGGCTGCAGCGCTGCCGGGCATCGAGGCGGCGCTTGAAGGTACCGATGTCGAGATTCTAGAGACGCGTGTCTATGGCGCCAACAGCACGCGGGCCAATATCGCCAAGGTCGTAAACTCCCCCGCCTGCCAGGAAGCCGACGTGCTCATTGCCTGTGGCGGCGGCAAGGCGCTCGATACCGTCAAGACGGCGGCCATCGAGCTCAAGAAGATCGTCTTTACCGTGCCGACGATCTGCTCCAACTGCTCGGCCGCGACCGCCATTGCCGTTGTCTACAACGACGACGGCTCGCTCGAGGGCTATTCGTACCCCAACCGACCCGCGCACATCTTCATCAATCCCAAGATCATCGCCGAGGCTCCGGCGGAGTACTTCTGGGCTGGCGTGGGCGATGCCCTGTCCAAGCAGCCCGAGGTCGAGTACGCCACGAGCGCCGGTAATTTGGAGCACACCGCCGGTCTTGGCCTGGCACTCGCCCACACCTGCTCCGAGCCGCTGTTTACCTGCGGCGTCCAGGGTCTTGAGGACGTACGCCAGAACCAGTCGACCGAAGCCGTCAAACAGATCGCGCTCGACATCGTAGTCAACACGGGCTACGTTTCCAACCTGACCAACCAGAACGATTACTACTACAACTCGAGCGTAGCGCACGCGTTCTACAACGCCACCTGCAGCATTCCGCGCGAGGGCTCCTACCTACACGGCGAGGTCGTGAGCCTGGGCGTGCTGGTACTGTTTGCCTATACGGGCGATACCGAGAACCTCGAGCGCTACGCCGCCTTTAACAAGCAGATGGGGCTACCCGTGACGCTTGAGCAGGTCGGGCTTTCCGAGGCCGATATCCCTGCCCTGTGCGAGCACGCGCACGCCACCAACGAGTGGAAGCAGGGCAACCCCGAGCCCTTCACCGACGAAAAATTCGCCGCCGCCATCAAGGCTGCCAACGCCTACGGCCACACCCTCTAGCTCTAACCCAAAACCACCACAAGGGAGCAGTACCTTTGTGGTGGTTTTTTATTGCACCACCATTCAGTTCGTACTCGAACCCGATTCTTTTACGAGAAAGGGTTCGGGTACGTTTTTTGTTTATCGGAAATTCTGCGGAAGGGCTACTCGGAACGGTAAACAGGAACGAACAGAGGCAGGATATCATCGTGGTGATGGTATCCTGCCTTTTATTTTGCGGAACCAAGGTCGCTTTATGCGAACTTGATCGCCACTTATATGGCGCATTGATGGCAATTGCTGCGTACGTGCGTACCGGGAGCCTGTACACCTCTGGCAAGGCGTAACACACTAGTCTTTGTTCCAAAGTCCGTATGCTAAGGGGGCAGGGCCCTTAGAATTCCTGTGGAGTGTGTACGCACGTACGTAGGAAAACAGCAAATTACGCTATATCAGGGCGTTCTTTCATTGGAGAGTATGGTATACACGGCCTAGTTCAACAAATAAGAATTTATATATGAAGGAGAATATTGATGAAAATTTTTTTATGTTCGCACTTTTCAAGTGTAGGAAGTCTGATAAAGGAAGAAATTGAAAATAAAAAAGTCGCATTTATTCCAACAGCTTCGCTGCGTGAAGGCTACACCGGTTATGTCGGCTCGGCTCGAAAATTATTCAA
>UQIS01000031.1 GCA_900541245.1 uncultured Collinsella sp. | reverse complement strand
CCTGGACGCCCTCCCCTACTGCTCCCTTCCTACGAGCTGTCAGACCATCGACCACCGTGCGATAGGCGGCAGCGACCAGCACCGCCTCGCGCTTGCAGGCCTCTGCGATCTTGCGTGCATCCGCCCGATCCAAACCCGTCGCGACAAATACACTCAGAGCGCACAGGCAAGCCGCAACTGCAACCGGGGCGCTCATAGCTCCACCCGCATAATGCGCCGGATAACCACCAGGGCAACGGCGTTGAGGGCAAGACCCAGCACCACAGCGCCCGCGCCGGCAGGCGTCGCAAGACCGCGACGAAAATCTGCCGAAAGCAGCGCCAACACCGCGCACATGCCCGTCGGCATCGCCGCGACCATATGCGCAGACATGCGGGCCTGCGACGTCTTAACATCTAGGCGGCGCTTGAGCTCAATGCGCTCCCCCACCATGCTCGACGCCTCGGACAGTAAGTCGGCAAGCGGAGCGCCGGTACGCTGAGACACCTTAAGCGCCAAAGTCACAAGCGAAAGACCGGGGGCGTCGATGCGCACGAGCAGGTCATCGAGCGCGTCGGTCGCCGAGATGCCGCAATCGATCGCCGCCGCCACCCGCAAAAACTCGGTATGTACCGGCTCTTGCGCATGAGCGCCCACAAAGCGCATGCCCTGGGCCAGCGAATGTCCCGAGGCAAGCGACATGGAAAGTGCGGTAAACGCCTCGGGCATGGCCTCTTCTGCATCGTGTTGCTCGCGCCGGCTCTCAAAGCCGTCCCGAGCGGCGCCAACGGCAATCGGAGCAACAAGTCCCAAGGCAAATCCGAGGGGCGATAACGACACCATCGTTAGTAAAACGCAGCAGACACCGCTCGATAGCAGCAGAAACGCCAAACGCCCCGAAGCATCTTCGATCACGAGGCCAAGGCGATGCGCCGGAGCCAGCGATGTCCACGAACGGGCGATCTTTTTCAGCAGATCGTTTTCCACCAGCTCACGCGGCAGCCTCTCTGCCACCGTCTCGAGCGCCTGACGCGCCAGCTCCGCCGGCGGCACCTGCGGCACACGAGGTTCCGCCCCGCACGCCGTCGCAACAGAAAACCCTGCCAAACCCCCTACGACGAGGGGCACAGCGACCTCCATTCGTCCACCTCCTCTTGTGTGAGCGTCCCCGACCGCAGGCCTTCTGCGATAAACGGCGGCTCGCGGTCAAGCGTCCAGGTGCGCTCGGCGGCATCGAAAGTCACATAGCGCTCGAGCTCTACGCCGCCCGACGCGGCGCGACGCACCCCCGAATACGAGGAGACGAAACGCCTGCCATCGGCGTGGCGCTCGGACATCACGATGCCGTCGAGCGCCATGGCAATCTGTTCCTCGATGAGCTCGCTCGGCAGATCGATGCCATAACGTGCAAGCAACGTCAGACGCACCACGGTCTCCTGTTCTGAACCCGCATGAAGTGTGGTGAGCGACCCGTCGTGGCCCGTGTTCATGGCCTGCAACATGTCACAGCACTCGGCACCGCGCACCTCGCCCACCACGATGCGGTCGGGGCGCATGCGCAGGGCATTGGTCACCAGGTCGCGGATCGTCACCGCGCCCTCGCCCTCAATTGAAGCCTCGCGCGCCTCCAGGCGCACCACGTGCGGATGATGCGCAAACTTGAGCTCGGCAGAGTCCTCGATCGTCACGATGCGCTCACCGGTGGAAATCTCGCATGACAACGCGTTGAGCAGGGTGGTCTTACCAGATCCAGTGCCTCCCGCAACCGCCAGGTCCTGTCGCAGCGACACCGCGCACGACAGCAGCTGCGCATACCAAAGCGGCAGCGACCCCAGCCCCACGAGCTCGTCCAGTGAGCAAATGCGGTCCGAGAACTTTCGGATGGTGAGAATCGGTCCGTCAATCGCCACAGGCGGGATCACCGCGTTGACGCGATAGCCCGTTTTGAGGCGGGCGTTGACGATGGGGCTGCGCTCGTCGATACGACGGCCAAGTGGCGAGATGATGCGGTCGATAAGCACACGGATCTGCTCATCATCCTCAAACGCATGCTCGATGGGGTACAAGACGCCGCCACGTTCAAAGAAAGCCGAGCGGCAGCCGTTGATCATGATCTCGGTAACGGTGTCATCCTCGATGAGCGGCTGCAACGGTCCCAAGCCCACCACGTCATCCAAAATCTCGTCGATGATGGTCTCGCGCTCGGGCGTCGCCAGGTCGGTCGCTTCCTCCACGTTGAGCGCCGCCTCCACCGCGGGACGCAATTCCGAGCGGGCAAGCGCCGGGTTGATATAGGCGCTGATACGCGCCACTTCGTCGTAACCCATGCGGTCCATCACGGCGCGCTTGGTGCGTCGTTTCACCGCGCGGCGACGCCCCGCATCTACAGGCGCTGTCGCCGCTGCAGCGCCGGCAGCCTTAATCCTTGTTTGCAAACTCATCGCGAATCACCCTCGCGCGACCGGGGAAGGCGGATACGCGGGCGCTCGGTACGCGTTGCACGGTCGGCGACCATATCGCTCCAAGGGCCGACGGCGCACCCCAGTTCCACGAGCATCTCGCGCGTGGCCTCGCGCACGCTGGACGCAAAAGCGCTGGTCTGCCCCACTGCTTCGTCAGCGCGCCCAAACGCCATGAGCGCGGCGAGATCCTGCCCGCCATCGGCGATACGAATCTTGGAGCTCAACGCACAGGCAATCTCAAAGCGCATGGCGACGTCCTCGTCTGCCCCGCGCGCACCGAACCGGTTGAACACGGCGCTCATGCGCGTGCGCGGCACACCTACTCGACTCGCCAGTTCAATGACGCGCGACGCCGATGTCGCGGACGACACCGCCGCATCGCCAACGACCAGGCAACGGTCGCTCGCCGCCACCGCAGCCGCCACGGCGTCGCCCCAAAAGACCGAGGTATCGATAAAGACCACGTCGGATTCGCGACGCAGAACATCAAGCAGTAGCTCCACCGGACGTGCCATGAGCTCGGCTTGCTCGGGCGCCGCGACGGGACCCCAGAGCGTAACGCCCGGCGCCACGCGCATCGATGTGGCTACGATATCCGGCTCGGTGAGCGCGCCCGCCGCCGACGGCTCGATAAGTGCCGCCATATCGCGCGGAGCATCGACGCCCAACAAGTCGTAAAGGTTTCCAAACATCAGGTCCAGGTCGAGCACGGCGGCACGCAAGCCCAACAGCGACGATGCGTGTGCCATGGTGGCAACGATCGTCGACTTGCCGCAACCGCCCGAACCCGAAATGGCGCAGATGACCGGAGCTCGATGCTGCGGAGCGGCAGCGTCTGCCGGCGGCATCGGAGGCGGCGGAGCGGGCGTCGGTGACAGCGTCCCCGTCTCCCCCGCCGCAACCACACGCTGCGTCCAAGCCGGCATGGCAGCCTGTTCGATCTGCGAGGCAGGCTCGTTCCGTGCAATCTGCTCATGCTGCATCAGCGACAACTCGCCGCGCCCGGCAAAGCCCTCAACTTCGTCGAGTTCATCCGCCAGATTCACGCCGTGCACGTATCCCATATGTACAGCCGGGGAATCGCCAGCATGTTGCGCCGGCCCTCCAGCATCATCGTATACAAGGGGGTTCCGGGGGCGCCGACCATGCTCGGCTTCCGCTTTTCCATAATCATCAACACGCGGGCCTCTTGTAGCGCGAGGCGCCCCGGGTTCCCTATCAACAAAAGCATCGGGCTCAATCGTCATGCGCCGATCGGAATCAACCGCTCCCTCGCCCGCGCGCCCGTTGCCGCATATACTGTGCGCAGCGATGACCTCGGTCGCCCCCGCGCGAAACAGCCCCTCGATATCCGACGGATCGAGCGCTTCTATCAACACGACCACGCGACTCACGCGGCCTTCGGCCGTCAGGCGCGCAACAGTCTTGCGCACATCTTCGGTATCGAACAGAGACGCCGCGATGATGGCAGCCCCGCGGCGCGACGGAAACGCCCGCGCCATGGAAATCAGCCCGTCCAGGTCACCCACGCGAAGCACCTGTGCACCCGCATCACGGCCCTCGACTTCCCGCTGCAACAGCCCGTAATCGCCGCACGCGCAGCACGCAAGCCAGATCGCCTTCATCACTCGTCGCCTCCGCTCTTTTTGCCGCGCGCCGTGGCGGGAATCGTCAAGCTGACCGTTCCCTTGCCCGAGGCTCCCAGCAGTTCCTTGACGTCTTCGGGGTCAGCCGCCAGCGTCACCCATTCGATCTTGCCCTCGCGCGTGGCACCGGAATTCTCACTGGTATCGATCACGTGCGCGCCGCACAGTCGATCGGTTACGCCATCTTTTTGCACGTACACGTCCACATAGCTGCCCACGCCCGTGGCACCGCCGACCGAGTGCTCGGCATCGACCGCCACCGAAACGGCGACCTTGCCCTTAGGCACCTCGAGCTTGTGGTTCTCGGCCTTGGTGTAGACATTGCAGATCACGGCGTTTTTGGGAATACGTGAAGTCGTCACGTCGCCGCGTACCTGGCGCAGCTCGGTCGCCGCGTCACGCGGCAGCAAACTCGTCAGCCATTCCTGGGTTATGACATTGGTCTCATCGAGGGTCTCGCCCACATCGATATCGCGCGCCGCGACGCATACCTCGACGCGATCGCCACCGTACTTGGCCAAGGTCTCAGCCTGGACCTGTTCGGCTTGTGAGCGGATCGACGAGCCGTAAACCATGCAGAGCAGAGCAGCGAGCACGCCCGCGACCAGACTGATGGCGATGCGCTTGCTCTTGTTCACGGCCGCTCCTCTCATGGCAGTACCGGGCGAATGCCCGTACCACCATTGTCTGGGCGGTCAGAGTGCAAAGCGGCGCAATCGCGATCTTGGTTTTCGATGTCAAACCAATCGCCGACCAAAAGCTGACCAGCCCGTCAAGCTCATGGCAAGGTTTTGGTCAGCACGTCAGCAAACTGCATGTTTCGAGGCTTTTCCGCAGCAAAAAAGCCGTCTCCCGAACAGTTGGGAGACGGCTGTCATAGGAAAAATCAATTACAGATGAACATCGGGATCGAGTATTTGAGCGCTCACGCGCATGGATGACGCCAGGTTTTGGAACGTTTCCAGCCGCAGGCTGTCGATCTGCCCGGCGTCCTCGGCCTCGCGAACGGCGCAGCCCGGCTCATGGGTATGTGTGCAATCGCCAAACCGGCACGCGCGCGATGCCTCGACAATCTCGGGGAAGGCGCGCGCCAGACCCCGCTCGTGACCCACGAGCGGTAGACTGCGCAGGCCCGGGGCATCGGCGATCACGCCGGCGTCGCCCGGCAGCGCCACCATCACGCGCGCGACGGTTGTGTGACGGCCCTGGTCGTCGCGTTCGCGCACACCGCCGGTCGCCAACGTATCGTGGCCCAGCAGTGCATTGAGCAGCGTCGACTTGCCGGCACCCGACTCGCCCAGAATCATGGCGCAGCTCCCGGCAGGCACGCAGGCACGGACCTCGTCCAGGCCGCGGCCCTCGGCAGAGGACGTCACGATCACGCGCACGTCCGGACCCACCAGGCGGCGCACGCGGTCCAGATCGCGCTCGAGCTCCTCGGCATCGCAGCGGTCAGCTTTGGTAAGCACCACCACCGGCTCGGCATCGCAGTCGAGCGCCAACACCAGCGAGCGCGCCACGCGGTCGAGCAGCACCTCACCGGCACCGAGCGCCTGCACGATTAGCACGCTATCCACGTTGGAGCAGAGCACCTGGCGCTCTCCACGGGCACGGCCGCGCCAACGCTCAAAGCTCGTACGGCGCGGCAGCACGCACTCAATCACGCCCATATCGTGCCCGGGAGCGCGGCGCACCGCCACACGGTCGCCCACGGCAGGCAGCAGGACCTCGTCCTCGCCGCGCGACTTGGCAAACCCCACTGCATGCTCGGCGCGGAAGGTATCGTCGGCAGTCGCCACCAGCGGAAACCCGCGATCCAGGCGAATAACGGCACCCAGCTGCATCTGCTCGGGCTCCTCGGCATGTGCGCAGAAATCATCAAAGGCAGTCTGCTGGGCTTCATCGACCGGCAGGTCATCAAACGCCGGAACATCCTGCAGCGCATCGAGTCCCGGCACGCTTGCCAGCAGCTCCTCAGCAGACGCGGGGGCCTCGGTCGCAAGCTTCCGACGACGATCGCGCTTAGCCCGCGCCCCCGTCGTCTTTTTCTTCGCCTTAGCCTTAGCCTTGCCCACAAGCGCCTCCCAGCACCATAAATCACAACTGAGCAGGTATTTTAAATCAAAAAGAGCTGGCCGGGCAAAGCCCGACCAGCTCACAAACTTTCCCTCAGCCCTTTTCATCCGCACGGAAGAAAAGCCAGCAAGGATACCGCAGGGCCCGCCCCGGAAGCCCTTTCTCCCGAACGATCCCGCAGCGCGAAGCGCGAGGACCAGTGAGGGAGAAAGGGCGTGGGGCGGGCCCGGACGAGTACGCTACTCTTTCTCCACAGCGCGCATGATCGCCTTGTAGATCTCCATCAGCGGAATGATTAGGAAGGCCAGACCCAGCGCGGCAAGAACGCCCTTGAGTTCAAGCGTCACAGGGCCGAAGAACATCTCGGCAAGCGTCGGCTGCACGGTCACGATCACCGTCAGCACCAGTGCCAGCGCGGCAGAAGCCCACAGCCACTTGTTCTGCTTCTTCATGGTGAACAGCGACGCACGACGGCTGCGCATATTGAAGCAGTGGAAAATCTCGACCATGTTGAGTGTGATGAACGCCATCATCACGCCTTCCTCGTCGGCATTGCCGGCGATCATATCGGCGATGTGGATGTAGCCCATGTCAAAGTACACGCCCACAAAGAAGCTCGCCAGCACCAGCACGGTGATGATCAGGCCCTGGACCACGCAGTCCAGACCCATATGTCCGGCAAAGACGCCGTCCTTGGCGTTGCGCGGCTTGCGCTTCATGATGTCGCCCTCGGCGTCCTCCATGCCCAGCGCGAGCGCGGGGAAACAGTCGGTGACCAGGTTCACCCACAGCAGCTGCACCGGCTGGAAGATGGTAAAGCCGATGAGCGTGGCGATGAACACCGAGAACACCTCGGCAAGGTTGGCCGAAAGCAGGAACTGGATGACCTTGCGGATGTTGTCGTAGATGCGACGGCCCTCTTCGCAGGCACCGATGATGGTGGCGAAGTTATCGTCGGCAAGCACCATATCAGCGACGTTTTTGGTGACATCGGTACCGGTGATGCCCATTCCCACACCGATGTCGGCGCGCTTGATGGACGGGGCATCGTTGACGCCGTCGCCGGTCATGGCGACGATCTGGTCGCGCGACTTCCAAGCCTCGACGATGCGGGTCTTGTGCTCGGGCTGGACGCGGGCGTACACGCCGTAGTCCTCGATGTGCGCGTCGAGCTCCTCGTCGCTCATGCGGTCGAGGTCGGCACCGGTAATGGCCTGGCTGCGGTCGGCGACGATGCCCAGCTGCTTGGCGATGGCCACGGCGGTGTCGATGTGGTCGCCCGTGATCATGACGGTGCGGATGCCGGCGTCGTGCGCCTCGCGGATAGCATCGGCCACCTCGGGACGGACCGGGTCGATCATGCCGGACAGGCCGCAGAAGACCAGGTCGTGCTCGAGCGCAGCGGGGCTGCAGTCGGCGGGAACCTCGGTGTAGGTACGGCTCGCCAGCGCCAGCACGCGCAGGGCCTCGTCGGCCATGGCCTTGTTGGCTGCCACGAGCTCGGCGCGACGCTCCTCGGTCAGGGGGATGACCTTATCGCCCTCGTAGATATGGGTGCACAGGCCGATCACCACGTCGGGCGCGCCCTTGGTGTACTGCTCGTACTCGCCGTCCAGGGTCTCGACGACCACGGACATCATCTTGCGGCCCGAGTCAAACGGGGCCTCGCCCACGCGCGGGTGCTCGGCAGTCAGGCCAGTGAGGCCCGCCTTGCCGGCGTCGTTGACGAGCGCGCACTCGGTCGGCTCGCCCACGGCCTCGTCCAGCTCCTCGTCCCACTGGGCATCGGAGCACAGCGCCATGCCGGCCAGGAACTTCTCCTTAGGCGCGGCGAGCTCGTGCTTGACGACGGTCATCTTGTTTTGGGTAAGGGTGCCGGTCTTGTCGGAGCAGATGGTCTGCGTGCAGCCGAGCGTCTCGACAGCAGAAAGCTTGCGGATAATCGCCTGGCGCTTGGCCATCTTGGTCACGCCGAGCGAAAGAACGATGGTCACGACGGCGACCAGGCCCTCGGGGATGGCGGCGACGGCGAGCGAGACGGCAACCATAAAGGTATCGAGCAGGGCCGTCGGGTCGGTAAGGACGTTGCCCACGCCGTGACGGATGATGTCAACGCCAAAGATGACGACGCAGATGACGATAACCATAATGGTAAGGATGCGGCTGAGCTCGGCGAGCTTCACCTGCAGCGGCGTGAGCTCTTCCTTGGCCTCGGCCAGGGCACCGGCGATCTTGCCCATCTCGGTATCCATGCCGGTGCCGACCACGACGGCGCGGCCACGGCCGTACACCACGGTGGAGCCCATGTAGCACATGTTCTTGCGGTCGCCGAGCGGCACGTCGTCGGTGCCCGCGGCAAGCTCAATCACGTTGGCGTGCTTCTCGACCGGCACGGACTCGCCGGTCAGTGCGGCCTCTTCGATCTTCATCGTGGCGCTCTCGAGGACGCGGCAGTCAGCCGGGACGGAGTCGCCCGCCTCGAGCATGATCACGTCGCCGGGGACGAGCTCGGCGCTCGGCAGGTGCACGAGCTTGCCGTCGCGCAGCACCTTGGACTGCGCCGCGCTCATCTCCTGCAGGGCCTCGAGGGCCTCCTCGCTTTTAGCCTCCTGGACCACGCCCAGCACCGAGTTGACGATAACGACGAACATGATGATGGCGACATCGGCAAAGTCTGCCTCGCCCTTGACCATGCCCGTGAGCGCGCTGATGACGGCGGCAACGATCAGCATGATGACCATGGGGTCTGCCATCTGCTCAAAGAAACGCTTCCATAGCGGCGTCTTCTCGGCTTCCTCGAGCTTGTTAGGGCCTGTCTTGACGAGGCGCGACGACGCCTCGTCGTTGCTCAGGCCAAGGTTCTCATCGACACCTTGGTCGCTGAGCACCTCCGCCGCGGCGGACAGGTATTCCTTTTGCATATAGAGTCCCCTCCTGGGATTCGGGCCACTCAGCAGATTGATGCCCGATCATAATTCCCAGGAGAAGGGCAAGGGCTCATCAAGGCTGCCGTGCTGAGCGGCAGTTGATAGTGGAGCTATGGTACCCCAAAGCGGCGGGTCTAGCCAAAACAATCCATTTGGAAATAGGGTCCATTCGCAACGATGCAGACCGTGTGATGCTCAACATTGATAAAACGTTTTTTCTTCGGCGCATCGTCAGACTGAAATATCGCCCAGATAGCAGCGGTTAGAACGGTTGGTAAATTTTTTGCATATACCGTTTTTCCGCAAAAAATGAACTTCTAATTCGGCATACGGTCGATTTTTTGGGGTATTCGGTCGCCATTTCGTTATAATCATCTCAGTTTTATTTCTTATGGTTTATCTATCAGCGCAAGACGATGTCAGATGGAGGTCTGAATGTACAAGCGCACCAAGATTGTATGCACCATGGGTCCCGCCTGCGATAGCGACGAGACCATCCGCGAGATGATCAAGGCGGGCATGAACGTCGCCCGTTTTAACTTCTCGCACGGATCCTACGACGAGCACCACGGTCGTATCGAGCGCGTCCGTCGTATTTCCAAGGAGCTCGGTCTGCCCGTCGGCATCCTGCTCGACACCAAGGGCCCCGAGGTCCGCACCGGCCTTTTGGTCGACGGCAAGAAGGTTGCCGTCAAGACCGGCGACAAGATCGTCGTCACCGCTCAGCCCACGACCGAGGATTTCCACGGCACCGCTGAGCACATCTCCCTCGACTACCTGGCTCTGCCCTCCGAGGTCGAGAAGGGCTCCCTCATCCTGATCGATGACGGCCTGGTTGCCCTCGAGGTCGAGTCCGTCGACGGCCAGGACATGACCTGCGTCGTTAAGAACGACGGCCTGATCGGCGAGCGCAAGGGCGTCAACATGCCCAACGTCAACATCTCGCTGCCCGCCATCACCGAGCGCGATCGTCAGGACATCCTCTTTGGCCTGACCGAGAACATCGACTACATCGCCGCTTCCTTCATCCGTGACGGCGAGTCCGTCCGCGGCATCCGCAAGCTTTGCCGCGAGAACGGTGGCGAGCACGTGACGATCTTCCCGAAGATCGAGTGCGCCCTGGGCGTCGAGAACTTCGACGAGATCCTCGAGGCTTCCGACGGCATCATGGTCGCCCGTGGCGACCTGGGCATCGAGATCAAGCCCGAGCTCGTTCCCCACATCCAGAAGGAGATCATCGCCAAGTGCAACGCGGCCTACAAGCCCGTCATCACCGCTACGCAGATGCTCGACTCCATGCAGCAGAACCCGCGCCCGACGCGCGCCGAGGTTGCCGACGTTGCTAACGCCATCTACGACGGTACCGACGCCGTTATGCTTTCCGGCGAGTCCGCTGCCGGTAAGTACCCGGTCGAGGCCGTCAAGATGCAGGCCAGCATCGCTCTCGAGACCGAGAAGTACCTCCCGGCTCACGCTCCGCTCGAGGTTCCGGCTGACGCTCACGGCACCCGCGTTGTCAACAACGTTGTGGGTATGTCCGCTGTGAACATGGCCACCACCGTTGGCGCCAAGTGCATCACCGTGCCGACGACCACCGGTCGTACTGCCCGCCTGATCTCGCACTTCCGTCCCAACATGCCGATCTGCGCGTTCTCCCGCCACGAGTGGGCCGTCCAGCAGATGATCATGTACTGGGGCGTCATCCCGCACCAGGCAGAGATTACCCAGGGCACCGTCAACGGCACGATCGTCAAGGCGATCGAGACCGCTAAGGAGCTCGGCTACGTCAAGACTGGCGATTTGACCGTCGCTACCGCCGGCGATCCCCGTATGAGCGTCCAGCTCGAGGACAAGGTCTCCTCGACCAACGTCGCTTACGTCGCTCAGGTGCGCTAAATCGCACTTGCAAGCAGATTTGCATTGCAAAGGGTCCGGAAGGCATTGCCTTCCGGGCCCTTTTTCTGTGCCAATGCCGGCGCACGGCAAAACACGCACTCATTTCTTTACCAAAAGCGCGAAATCCACCCTCCGAGGCCCAAAAAATAAAGCCCCAAGCGCTAAAAGTGTTCGCCCGGTGGCAAACCCACACCTCACACAGGGCTGATAAATCGTTTTAGCAAGAACCAAATCAACCTGGTTTTCGGAAGTATGCGGCAAATTCTGGAACCTCCGAGCACACCCTGTTTTTTCGCAACAAAATGCCTGATAAACTAGCCTCAAAAGCCAGGTCCGCTCATAGGGTTCAGATTTTGCCGCATACTTCCGGATTGACGCTGGTATCACTCGCTTCAAAGAGATGATTTCGGCCAGGAGGGCATTATGGACCTGACGCTTTATGGGCAATCCGCCTTTAACTACTACCGCATCCCGCCGCAGGTATTAGGCCTTTACCCCGCCATTAGCCTTGGCAATATGGATCGCAGATGTTGTGGCCTCGGAAGTCATGCAGTTGTAAAAGACCTGCTTCACGCACCACTTCACAGGCTTGTATTCACTCGGGCACAATCCGGGTCGCGAAGCCTGTTTAAATCGCACCTCCTGACCCAAGAACCACCTCCGGGGTCGTTTAGGCAGACTGAACATGGGTTTGATGTCACGTCACCGGAGTTCACGCTGCTCAACCTTGCTACGCAGGTTTCACGCAACCAGTTACTCATGGCTTGCTACGAGATGTGCGGCTCCTTTGCAGTGTTTAAGCCCTGCGAGCGAACGCAACAACAACTCGATGAAGCTATTTCGCTTAAGTTCATTCCACCCAACTGCGGCTGGGAGCGAGTTAACGACACCAAGGGCAATGACACCAACTTGTGGAAGCGCACGCCGCTTCTTACCGCAACGGATATCGCCGCGTTCGCCAAGCAAGCCGCAGGCCTGCGCGGCGTCAAACAACTGCGCTGGGCGGCCGAGCACATGACGGGGCAGGCCGCCTCGCCCTTCGAAGTACAGACCTCCATGCTTATCTCGCTCCCCCGCGACGAGGGCGGCCAGGGCATCGAGATCGCCAACAACGCGCGCATCCCGCTCAGTGAAGCCGCACGTTCGCTGTATGACAAAACCTGCTGCTACGCCGATATCCTCGTCGAAAGCGCCACCGACAGCATGGGCGTCATTCTGGAATGCCAAGGCCGCTCTGCCCACGACAGCGAAGCCGCGAGCCTCTCCGATGCCGAGCGCGCCACCGCACTCACAAGCATGGGCTACGACGTCATCCAAATTACCTATGACCAGATCAAGGAGAAGAAGAGCTTCGACCACATAGCCGAGCTCATCCATAAAAAGGCCGGGCTTCCCCACATCCCAAAGACCAAACAGGAACGCATTGCCGAAGATACCTTACGGCAAGAGCTACTTGTCGATTGGGTTGAGCTATTCACTGCCGGGCCGGCCAGCTAGCAGCTAGCAATCAGGGGCAGCGCAGGCACATCGGGCGATTCGACACGGGCGGCAAAACCCGCCTCGGTCAGCTCGATGACCTCGGTAAACGTCGCATCGAAAAACTCCTCGGTTAGCAGGCGATACGGCGGATGATCGGGTTCACCGGGGTTTTCGCGCACGATCTCGTGCATAACGCCGATGGTCTTGAGCACATATTCTTTATGGATGGGATACTGCCCAAAACGTGCCGCAGCGGTATACAGGCGATCGGTCGCACGCGGGATGGAAACAATGCCGAGCGTCTTGCCAAACCAGTCAAAGTCGCCTTGCTTTTTAATGCGGAACTCCTCGCACGGCTTGCCGCCGTGCGCCTCCAGGTACTGATTCACGCGCGTATTCCATCCGGTATCGGCCACCAGATGCGACCAGACACCCAGTGTCAAATCGAGCAACGACTGCGCCACATCTTCGGACGCAAGCGAGAACTCACGAGCGCCGGGACCGACAACCGGCTCAGCATCCCTGTAGCGCTGGGGATAGTGCACGCGATTCAGTCGCTCGCGCTCCTCGATAATCGAGGTCGCCGCGGCTTGCGCACCGGTGGGCGAACTTTTAAGCAACGGTGCCACATAGGTATCCCAGAACTCGTGCTCACGCGGCTTAGGGATAGGCTCGGGCTTGGCAAAGTGCGTAATGCGGTACGGGATGGGATCGGCGATGCCAGGGACCATATAGCCCACGAAAATATCCGGAACCACGCAGCCAAACAAAAAGGCATTGCGGTCGCGCACGCTATTGGCAAGTGCACCGGTGCGCTCCAGCAAACGCTCCGTCTGAGCGATATGAATGTTCCAACTTGGCATAGCCACCCCCATAAAAAACCTGGATAACTATACCATCACGGCAAAGCCGCGCGGGCGGCTACGCACGCTCTACGCAGCAACTAGTCCGTAGTACCGCTTTCGGTTCCATACGACGGCGAAGGCGTCTCGACCACATGGTGATATCGATCGATATAGATTGCACGGGCACCCAGGCGTCGCACCAAATCCTGGTGATGCGTGCTCATCAAGACCGTCTTACCCGCCGCGACGTAGGCCAGCAAGAAGTTGACCACGATGTCGCATGAATCCTCGTCGAGCCCATTGGTGGGCTCATCGAGCACTAGGATATCGGGGTTCATCGATACAACTGCCGCCAGCGCCACACGCTTCTTTTGCCCGCCCGAGAGCTGATAGGGAGAGGCGTCGGCAAGGTCGGCAACCTGGAACAGCCCCATGGCATCGCGCACGCGGCGCTCGAGCTCGTCTGCCGGCAGCCCCATCTGCGCGGGACCAAAAGCAACTTCCTCGCCCACCGTGGCGCAGAACAGCTGGGCATCGGCATTCTGGAACACAAAGCCCACGCGCTGATGAAAACGCTGAGCGGCCGCAGAATCCTTTAGAAACGCCGCATCGACCGCATGCCCGTCGAACAGGTACGCACCCGCGTCCGCAAGCTCAAGGCCGTTGATAAGACGCATAATCGTCGTCTTGCCGCAGCCGTTAGGACCAAGCAGAGCAACGAGCTCTCCACGGTTCACCTGCAATGAAACGCCATCGACCACCGTATGACCCGCATAGGAAAACACCACGTCGCGAAACTCGATGAGCGGCGTGACCTCGGCGCCGGCAGCACCGCTCGCACCCATCGCGTTATTCGTATCGTTTGCCAAAACGTCGCCCTTCCCTACTCACATCAACGGTTCGACCGTCCGCGCTACAGCACCGCGCACAACACGGCGAGCAACGCCACAACGGCCGCGTAAACCGCATCGCGCCAGCCAAAGCCGCTCCGTGCAGGCGCCGGATACACGCCGGCGAAGCCGCGACACAGCATGGCCTCGTCCATCGCGCGGCTGCATTCCATCGCCTTGATAAACGTCATGCCCATGATACCCGCCAGCGAATCGGTGCGCGAAAAACCCGCAGGCGCGGAACCGACGCTGCGCAGCATGACCGATTCGCACAGATCGTGCGCCGTGCGTCCCAGCACCTCGATGTGCTTGAGCGCCATATCAAACGTAAAGATAACCTCGTCGGGCAGGTGCAGCATTTTGAGCGCCGCCGACATGCGGCTCCAGGTGAGCGTCCACGAAACACCCAGCACCAGCGACACATTAATAAACGTCTTGAGCGCGATCTTGAGCATGGCGCCCATGGCAGACGCGCTCAGCAACAGGGCAGGCAGCGCCAGAACCACCGCAAGCCCCGTGGCGCCAAGCGCCGGTACAAAAGTCGCGCGCAACCCGCGCGCGGGGCGCACCGCGACCAGCACCAGCGCGATAGCCGCCATCAGCATCAGGTACAGCGGGCTCTGCGTCAGACACACGCACAGGACGCAAACGAACATCCCCACCAGGCGCACCGGAGCCGAAACGCAAGAAAGGGCGCGGTCGACCATCGACCCGCCCTCGTGCGCGCCTCCACCCAGGCGAACCCGCTCAAGCAGGTTCGCCAGGTGCAGGACATTCTTTTGCATCACACGATGCCGAGCCCCCACGGGCTCATATCGCTCCTCGGCCGCAAGCCAGCTAGGCAGCTCGGCTATTGCCATGAGCACCGCTTTCCTTAACCGTCAGCGAGATCAGGCGGAATGCGATGGTGAGCACCGCCACGCCAATCACGCCGGACAGGATATACATGGCAGCCTGACCGGCAAAGCCAAGGCCCTGCTCCTCGGAATAGGCCTGCAGATAATCGCCCGTGGGCAGGGCATCGGCAAAGGTCGGAGTATCGAGGCCAACCGAAGTCTGCAGACTGTCGTCACCAGCCTCCTGAACGGCGGTCGCGGCGCCCTCGGCGTCCCACTCGCCCCATGCGTCACCCGTGGCCAGCAGGCCCAGCGGCGTGGCCACGACAAGCACGGCGACCAGGATGAGCGTGGGGACCAGCGAGGTCTTCTTGGCAGTACCATCGCCGGCAAGCTGTCCATCGACGGCCTCGGGCCCGACGATAACACTCGGCGCCGTCTTCTTAATGAAACCGTAGATGGCGGCCGTCGCCACGCCCTCGATCACGCCGGCAACCAGCATATGCGGGATCAACATGGCCGGAATAGCCACGGACAGCGGGAAGGGGCAGTACAGCGGCGCGCCCGAAGCGTTGGTAAAGAGCATCGGCTGAATACCAAACTCGATTGCCGCGCACAGGGCCGCCAGACACAGGCCGACCCAGCCGCTTACGACGGCCGAAACCGAGGTGCCCCAGCCCTTGCCATGCAAACGGCTGTTGAGCGCACGAAACACGATAGCAGCGGCAAACGGCAGCACGAAGGCCATGTTAAAGCAGTTGGCGCCAAAGGACAGGATGCCGCCGTCGCCAAACAGCAGCGCCTGCAGCGCCAGCGCGACCGAGACAGCGATAGCCGCGGCCTCGGGGCCTAGCAGCAGCGCAATGAGGGCGCCGCCGACGGCGTGGCCTGTGGTGCCGCCAGGCAGCGGCACGTTGAACATCATGAGCAGGAAGGAGAACGCGGCGCAGATGCCCAGGAACGCCATGTGCTCGCGATCGAGCGTGGCGCGCACCTTTTTGATGCAGTGGATCCAAACGGGCACCATCGCCACCGCCATAACGGCATCGGTCTGCGGGGACAGATAATTATCTGGAATGTGCATGTACGCCTCCCGGTTATCGGCGCACGGAATTGCAACGCCGTTTGAATCACCTTTCCAGTGTTACGTAATGTCAGATTCGTAACACTCCGCGGGCTATCATAGCAAAACGGCGCACTGCCGACAAAGCAGCACGCCGTTATGTAATGCGCGTGTCATATATGCAGGCTCAACGGTGCCTTATACCGAAAACAGCAGTCACGTAAGACTCGGCGGCAGCCGACGCTGGCCCATATCCGGCGCAGGACCTAGCCGCGGACCTCGCCGTTTACGCCCTTGCACACCTTGGTGACGATCTTCTGGTGCGCCTTTTCGACCTCTTCGCTGGTGAGCGTGTGGTCGTCGGAGCGATACGTAAGCGCAAAGGCCATGGATTTCTTACCCTTGCCGATGCGGACCGGATCGCGGTAGACATCGAACAGGCGCACGCCCTCGAGCAGCTTGCCGCCGGCACTCGTAATACGACGCTCAAGATCCTCGCAGGTCACAGTGTTGTCGACCACGATAGCAAGGTCGTGCTCAACGGCCGGGTACTGCGAGAACTCACGGTAGTTATCCTGGTTGCGGGCGCCCTTGATCAGCTTGTCCAGGTCAAGCTCAAAGGCAACGACGACCTCGTCGATGCCCATAGCCTCGCGCGCCTCGGGGTGGATCTCGCCAACCCAGCCCAGCACGGTACCGCCCGAGAGCACCTCGGCAGCACGACCCGGTTGCAGGAAGGCATAGCCCTCGCCCTCGACGGGACGGAAGCGGACCTTCTCGATGCGCAGCTGGGCAAGCAGCTCCTCGACAATGCCCTTGCCAAAGAAGAAACGCAGCTTACGGTACTTCATGTTCCAAGACTGCTCGCTCCACTGGCCCGAAAGCACGCCTGCCACGGACTTGGTCTCCTTGGGCAGACTGGCGTTCTCGCGACCGTGGAACAGGCTGCCGACCTCGTACAGATGCACGTTGGGCGTACCGTGGGCCTCGTTGTAGGCCACGGACTGCAGCAAGCCCGGAAGCAGCGAGCGACGCATCTCGGTCTGCTCGGCGACCAACGGGTTCATGAGCACCACGGGGCAACCGCGGCCCTCGGTGGACATGCCGATCTTCTCCAGGTCGCCCGGGGCGGCAAAGCCAAAGGTCGTGGTCTCGTTGAGGCCACAGGCGCGCAGGATCTCGCCGACCTTGCGGGTAAGCTTCTGCTCGCGCGTCAGACCGCCGATGTGGTTCTTGGCAGCCGGAATGGTCGCCGTCACACGGCCCATGCCCCAGAGGCGCAGGACCTCCTCGATCAGGTCGATCTCACGCGGCAGGTCGGGACGGAAGCTCGGCGGCGTGACCATAAAGTCCTCGCCGTCGCGCTCGACGGTGCAGCCCAGGCGGGTGAGCGAGCGCTCGATAAAGTCGGGCTCGATGTCGGCACCGCAGATGGCGTGCACGCGGGCCAGGCGCAGCTTGATGCTGTCGATGGTTTTGGGCGCGGGGAACACGTCCACATAGCCGGGGGCGACCTCGCCGCCGGCGATCTCCTCGATAAGCGCGCACGTCACATTGGCGACGTCCACGCAGCCGGTCTCGTCGACCTGGCGCTCAAAGCGGATGGAGGCGTCGGAGATCAGCGACAGGTCACGGCTGGTGTGCGAGGTGCGGCCGGCGTTGAAGCAGGCGCTCTCGACCATCACGTCGACGGTATCGTCCTCGATCTCGGAATCCATGCCGCCCATGACGCCGGCCAACGCCACAGGGCGCTCGCCGTCGGTGATGAGGCCCATGCCGGCGTCGAGCGTGCGCTCCTCGCCGTCGAGCGTCGTGAACTTCTCATCCTGCTGGGCGGCGCGAACCACCACGCGGCGCCTGCCATCGCGCTCGGCAAAGGTGTCGAGGTCAAAGGCGTGCAGCGGCTGGCCGGTGAGCATCATCACGTAGTTGGTGATATCGACGATGTTGTTGTGCGGGCGCACGCCCAGGGCGTTGAGGCGCTTGACCATCCAGTCGGGCGAGGGGCCGACCTTCACGTTGCGCACGATGCGGGCGACGTAGCGGTCGCACAGGCCCTCGTCGGCAATCTCGACCGAAAGCTCGTCGTCGGTCGCGCGGCCGGTCTCGACCTTGATGGCGGGCAGCTCAACGTGGAAATCGCGGTCGAAGATGGCACCGGTTTCGCGGGCCATGCCGATCATGGACAGGCAGTCGGGGCGGTTGGGCGTGATCTCGCAGTCGAGCACGGTGTCGCTCGAGCCCACGTACTCGGCAAACGGCATGCCGCAGGGCGTATCCTCGGGCAGGATCATGATGCCGGAGTGGTCGCCACCCAGGCCGAGCTCGCGCGCGGAGCAGTTCATGCCCATGGACACGACGCCGCGAAGCTTGCTCTTCTTGATCTTGACGTCGCCGGGAAGCACGGCGCCAATCATGGCCGTGACGATGTGGTCGCCGGCCTCGAAGTTCTGCGCGCCGCAGACGATCTGCAGCGGAGCGGGATTGCCGTCGGCGTCGAGATTCTTGTCGCCCACATCGACCGAGCACACATACATGTGGTCGCTATCGGGGTGCGGGGTCTTGGTGAGCACCTTGGCGGTCACCACGTGGTCGAAGGACTCGCCCACGGTGTCAATCGCCTCGACCTCGGTGCCGGTACGGATATATTCGTCCGAAAGGGTCTTGGGATCCTCCGGAATATCGATCATGGTCTTGAGCCAGTCGTAAGAAACGCGCATCTAACTGGTCTCCTTTCATAAATGCGGCTTTGAGCCGGAAACTGCAACTAAGAAGAAAGCGTTCTAGAACTGGTTCAAGAACCTCATGTCACCAGTCATCAACGTGCGCAGGTCGGGCAGGTCGTAGCGCAGGGCCGCGACGCGCTCGGCGCCAATGCCAAAGGCGAAGCCGGTGTACTTCTCGGGATCGATGCCGCAGTTGATCAGGACGTTGGGGTCGACCATGCCGCAGCCCAGGATCTCGATCCAGCCGCTGTGCTTGCAGAAGTTGCAGCCCTTGCCGCCGCACACGTGGCAGCTCACGTCCACCTCGCAGGAAGGCTCGGTGAAGGGGAAGAAGTGCGGGCGATAGCGCGTCTTGCGATCCTCGCCAAACATGCACTTAACAAAGTAGTCGAGCGTGCCCTTAAGATCGCCAAAGGTGATACCCTCGTCGACGACCAGGCCCTCGATCTGGTTGAACTGCGGCAGGTGGCAGGCGTCGGCCGTGTCGGGACGGTAGACGGTGCCCGGGCAGATCATGTAGATGGGCGGCTTCTGCGACTCCATGGTGTGGATCTGCACGCCCGAGGTCTGGGTGCGCAGCAGCACGTCGGACTCGCCGTGAGCGTGAGCCTCGGGATGCGCGACGCTGCCGGGGTTGTTGTCGACCACATAGAACGTGTCGCGAGCCGAGCGGCTCGGGTGATCCATGGGCGCGTTGAGCGCGGTGAAGTTGTAGTAGGAGGTATCGACCATGGGGCCGGACTCGACGGTGTAGCCGATGCCGCAGAAGATGTCCTCGGCCTCCTCGATGATCTGCTTGATCAGGTGCTGGTGACCGATCTGCGGACGGATGCCCGGCAGCGTGATGTCGACGGCCTCGTGCTCGAGTGCGTGCTTGAGGGCGGCGGCCTTCATCTCGGTGGTGCGCTCGTCGAGCATGCCCTCGATCAGCTGGCGCATCTCGTTTGCGCGTTTGCCCATCGTGGGACGATCCTCGGGAGCGAGCTTGCCCATCATGCGCATCAGGCCGGTGATACGGCCCTTGCGGCCGAGCAGCTCAACGCGCGCGGCCTCGAGCTTGGCGGCGTCGTCAGCGCTAGTGACGAGCTCCTTGGCCTCTTCCTCGAGTTTGACCAGATCATCAATCAGACTCATGTCTTCCCTTTCGTCTCTCGCGTTCCCCGCTCGCCAGGACGACTGCCGCCGCCTGGCGTTGCGAAAACGCGGCCCGGTTCGGTAACAAAAAACCGTCCTCGGGCATGTGCATTGCCCAAGGACGGTTAAATTCCGCGGTACCACCTTGTTTGACCCGGCGGATGTCTGGCCCGCCGCGCCCACTCTGCGCCTCTTGTCGCGAGGCTCACGGCTTCCCTACTGAGGCTTTGCTGCCACTGGCCGCGCGCCCGTTGAGGTCGCTGCTCGGGAGTGAACGCTTGGCCCTTGCCACCGCAGGAAGGCTTGCAGCCCATGACCTTCCCTCTCTTGCCGGCGACACGGCGGGCAAAACCCTCTCCGTCAACGCATTGGGCTATAGGATAACACATTTCGCGAGCGCATCGCCGCGTTCCGTTTTGTTCGCGCTGGGTACAAGGCAGGTAGCTGTGCAAATTGGCCGCGCACCCGCCTGCGGCGCTCGGCCTGCGAGATTAAGGATACGGTATGGGAAAGAAACTCGATAAGAAGGCCCAGGCCGCCGTGGCAAAGGCCGCCAAGGGCGTCAAGGCCGCTAAAGTCGACAAGGCCGTCAAAAAGTTCCGCAAACTCGAGGGCAAGCTGTGGACTCGCGAGTACCTGCTCAAGATTGCCGAGTTCGATGGAGCGACGATTGCTCCTGCCAACGGTGCTGCCGCCCGTGCCGACGCCATGGGCACGCTTGCCGGCGAGCATCACAAGCTACTGACCAGCGAGAAGTCCGTTGAGCTCGTACGCTCGTTAGCGCGCGAGACGGTTGCAGGCGGACACGTAGACGACCCGCAGCTGCTCGACGAGATCCGCGTGCTCGGCCGCGATCAACGCGAGGCCAGCGCCATCCCCACCGAAGAGGCCGAGGCCTGGACCAGGCTCACCTGCGAGGCCGACGCTGTGTGGCACAAGGCCAAGACGGCCAACGACTGGGCGAGCTTTGAGCCCTATGTGGATAGAATCGTCGCCCAACTTAAGCATCAGGCCGAACTCATGGACCCCAAGCGCGACCCATACGACGTTTGGCTCGACCAGTATGAGCGCGGCCTTTCCGCCAAGAGCTTCGACGCGTTTTGTGACGAGGTCAAGGCCACGGTCGTGCCGCTCGTGCACGCCATCGGCGAGCACGGCCAGCAGCCGAGTGCCGACTTTTTGCACGCCCACGTACCCGAGGCTGCCCAGCGTGCCATGAGCTTCGACCTTATGAAGCTCGTCGGCCTGGACCTGGACGACACCACGCTTGCCTTTACCGAGCACCCGTTTAGCGAGGGCTTTGCCGTGGGTGACGCGCGCATCGCGACACACATCTACGAGGACGATTGCATCTCCAACGTCTACAGCATCATCCACGAGGCGGGGCACACTATGTACGAGCTGGGCGTCAATCCCGCCTATGCGTGCACCTGCCTGGAGGGCGGCACCTCCATGGGCATCCACGAGAGCCAGAGCCGCTTCTTTGAGAACACCGTGGGCCGCAGCCGTGCCTTTATGGGACCGCTGCTCGAGGTGCTGCGCCGTCACGCGCCCGAGGTCTACGGTAACGTGGACGAAGATGCGCTCTACCACGCCGTGAATATCGCTCAGCCGTCGTTGATCCGCACCGAGGCCGACGAGCTCACCTATCCGCTGCACGTTATGGTGCGCTACGAGATCGAGCGCATGCTGTTTGCCGGCGAGGCCACAGCCAAGGATATCCCCGCGCTTTGGAATCGCTTTATGAACGAGTACCTGGGCATCCCCGTTCCCGACGACACGCGTGGTTGCCTGCAGGATACGCACTGGAGCGGCGGCTCGTTTGGCTACTTCCCCACCTATGCGCTGGGCAGCGCCTACGACGCCATGTTCGTGCCGGCCATGTGCCGCGACGGTGTCGACCTTACCAGCGCCTGCGCGAGCGGCGACCTTGCGCCCGTTCGCGCCTGGCTGGGCGAGCGCATTTGGCAGTGGGGACGCGCCAAGGACGCGCCGGAGCTCATCAAGGGCGCCTGCGGCATGGCGTTCGATGCCCGCTACTACTGCAGCTACCTGCAGGACAAGTTCACCACGCTCTACGAGCTGTAAAGCCTAGGCAACACGCCAACGCAAGAGGGGCGCCGCAGGATCTATCCCGCGGCGCCCCTTCGCACCCAGCCACCAACCCGGCAGTTAGGGACGTTCCTATTATGCCGGCAGAAAAGGAACGTCCCTAACTGCCGGATTAGCCGGCAAAGAGTGTCCCAAACGACTAGTCATTTAAGAACGTCCCAAATGACTAGGTTGCCCAACAGCTAGGTTGACGCCGACGTCTTGGCAGCGTCGAGCAGTTACGCGGTTTGGTAAAACCGCGTAACTACAGAGCTTCCAGTGCGGCGGCGATGCGCTTCATGGCGGCGTCGGCGGCCGATTGGTCCGGAGCCTCAGCCAGCACACGAATCACCGACTCGGTTCCGCTCTTGCGCACGAGCACGCGGCCCTCATCCGCCAGCGACGCCTCGGCCTCGGCGATGGCGTTCTGCACGCCCATGTTCTCGAGCGCGGCGTCCTTGTCCGCCACGCGCACGGCAATCTGCGCCTGCGGCAGCAGCTTGCACGGAGCCGTAAGCTGCGAGAGCGTCTCGCGCTCGGCACGAATCACTTCCATCACGCGCAGCGAGGTCATAATGCCGTCGCCCGTGCGCTCGATATCGCCGAAGATCGTATGGCCCGTCTGCTCGCCGCCCAGGCTGTAGCCGCCCTCGCGCATCTTGGCATACACGTGGCGGTCGCCCACGCCGCTGGTCACGGCGCTCAGGCCGGCAAGCTCCAGTGACTTGATCAGGCCAAAGTTGCTGGCAATCGTCGACACCACGGTACCGCCCGAGAGACGCCCGTGCTTGTTCAGATACACACCGCACACGTACAGAATCTGGTCGCCGTCGACCACGCGGCCGCGTTCATCCACCGCCAGGCAGCGGTCAGCATCGCCATCATAGGCAAAGCCCACGTCCAGGCCCTGCTCCACCACGTGGCGCTGCAGGCGCTCCATATGCGTGGAGCCGCAGTCGACGTTAATGTTAAAGCCATCGGGCGCGGCATTGATTACACGCACATCGGCGCCCAGCGCATCGAACACCGGCTTGGCAACCGAGGAAGCCGAGCCGTTGGCACAGTCGAGACCGATCTTGACGCCCTGCAGCGAAAAGTTCGCGCTGGCGATGAGCGAGGCAATGTAGCGGTTGCGACCCTGCATGTAGTCGACCGTGGCGCCAATGTGGTTGCCCGTAGCCAGCGGCACCTCGCTCTTGCCATCGATATAGTCCTCGATGAGCTCCAACACGTCCTCGTCCATCTTAAAGCCGTCGCTGTTGACGAGCTTAATGCCGTTATCGCAAAACGGGTTGTGGCTCGCGCTGATCATGATGCCGCAATCGAAGCAGCCCTCGACGGTTTGATGCGCCACGCCCGGCGTGGGGATGACGTGCAGCATGTAGGCGTCCGCACCGCTCGCGACCAGACCGCTCACCAGCGCCGCCTCGAACATATAGCTCGAGCGACGCGTGTCCTTGCCCACGATTACGCGCGCCTTGGCGCCGCGATTGACACCGTAATACCAACCCACAAAGCGACCGATCTTATAAGCGTGCTCTACCGTCAGCCCAACGTTGGCCTCGCCGCGAAAGCCATCGGTGCCAAAGTACTTCATGCGCTCTCCTTACAAAATAGGGGCGAACAGATTGCCTGTCCGCCCCAAAATGGTACTCGATTATCTGGGCTACCAGAAAAACCCTATGCCGAAGCGCTGTCGCGAGCCGCCTGGCACGTAGGAGTCTGACGCAGCGCAAGCGGCTTGTCCCCCGCCTCAGCCGACGTGGTCAGCGTATACGTGATCGTTGTCGTCTCGCCCGCATGCAGGTCAACGGTTCCCGAATAGAAGGGAATTCCATGCCAAGTTGCGGCACCTAGCCCAAACTGGGTCCCCTCAACCGTAAGGTCACTGATGTTGCCACCCGTCGGCGCAAACAGCGATACATACAAGCGCTCGTCGTCACGCGCGGCGCCGGACGCACTGGCCGCCACGTAGTCGGGCAGCTTGCCGGCCTCTTCCTGCGTCATGATGTTCGTCAGGGTAACGGTAATGCGATAGGAGCACGTGCCGTCGCCGTTCTTCACGCCCTGGCCAATCTGCGTGTCGGCGTTCAGGTACCAGTCGAGCTTGGAGAAGCTCAGGTTGTTAAAGTAAACGCCGGCAACGGGATCGGCACTCGGGTCATCCGGATCGGGCAGCGAAGCGTCAATACCCATCTCCTTGATGGCATTCTGCTCATCATCGTTTCTCATCCAAGCAATCAGACGGCCCTCTTCGGCACCGCGCTCGAATGCACCGACAAGCTTCGTAACGTCGACGTCACCGATGCCACCGAGAATCTTGTCGAAGGCAGCGCTGGCAACAGATGCAAAGATGCCGTCCGATTCCTCGACCGGATAGTTCCAATACACATCGTGCATGAGAACCTTCGCCGCGTTGGTACCGTCGACGACCGTGCCATCGGGCAGCGAGACATTACCGACAAGGCCCAGCAGGTACTGCAAGAACACCGGATCGATGCCGACGACGCCATCGACGTCCTGCCCATACTGGGACTTCCACAGTGCGGCAACACGCTGCGAGTTGCGGGGCCAATCGGGCGAATACGTGTTACCAGAGTTGTATAGGTTACTGTGGTCACCAAACAGCGCCTCGTCCTCTTCGTCGACGCTCTCGACCGCCTCGTCCTCACTGAGTCCAATGCGGGGAACAAAGTCACCGATTGACATCTGGCCATCGGTGACTGAAATCAAACCTTGCGAACCACCAAAACCGCCGCAAGCACGGATCTCGACGTTGTTCATGGCGTACACAAGATAGTTGCGCGTCTGGCCGTTGGCGCCGAGCATCTGGGGCAGAACGGGGGCGACCTTCTCCGCCGCGTCGACTGCACCGTCCAGGGTGGCAAAGCCGTCCTTTGCCTTATCGACCAGCTCGGTCACCTGGGCGATATGCGTATCGCCAATACTCTGCACCTTTTCGTTGGCGCTCTTGAACACCTTTGAGCTATCGGAGAGCGAATCGGCGACCGCCTGCAGCGCGGACACGTTGATTGTCCCGTCCTGGAACAGCTTGCCGGGCGTTGCCTGAGCGAGATTATCGGCCATGGGGACCAGCGCGCCGCTCGAAACATCGGACAGAGCGTCGACCATGGTGCGGGCGGCGTTAATGTCGCTTCCGTACACGGGGATGAACGAAGCCATCGTCCACACCGGGCTCGAGGTCTCCTTCTTCATGCTGCTGCAGAGTTCGTCGATCTTTTTCGCATCGTCGGGCAGGGTCGAAAAATCGCCCGACGTGACCTTGTCCTTAAGGCCACCGACAATCTCGACAGTTTCCTTTGCCTGACTCTTCACGGTTTTTGCCGAGTTAAGCAGCATGAAGCCGCTCACGCCAAACGCGACAAGAACCACCACAACGATGGCAGCGACAACGGCCGTAACGCGGCGCTTCTTGCGCTCGCCTTTGCGATGGCGATGACGAACCAGGCCGTTCGAGGTCGAGCTCGTCGAGGAATCGCCGCCGTAGTTCAAGCCAAAATCGTAATAATCTTCTTTAGAGCCCGAACCCTTAAACTCGGCACCGTCGTCATCAAGACGGGCAAACGTGCCGGTTTCGGAAGCGCCCGTATAGATGGTGCCTAGGTTACCCGTAAGCCCTGCGTCTCCAGCAGAAGAAGCACTATTGGCGGGATTGGCAGAGTTGATGGGGCTGGCGTTGTGGGCGCGATTTGCGTTGTTAGCGGGGCCAGTGGGACCGGCAACATTCGCACCGCCCGTTGGCGCCGGACGGACCCCGGCCGACGAAGCCGCAGAGCCCGCCCCGCCCGGAAATGCCTGCCTGCCTACGCGACCAGCCCGTTTTGCCTTTTGAGACTGTTCGTACAGAGCGGCAAACATCGCCGTTTCGCCCGGAGACGTACGGTTGCCAGCACCGTTTTGGCTGGATCCACTCGGTACGTCAGCGTTTCCAGCCCCATTTGAACGCGGCGGAACTGCAGAGCGCTCGCCGTCGCCGTTCTTAAAGTGGTTACCAGCCATAGAGGAGTCCTCGCAATACTAAAAGTCAATAACGCTATTAGTTTATGGCATATTTGGCATCGTCAGTTAAACTCCAGATGCAGGCACCAATTCGCGGAATTGTGGTGCAACACCGCGTCCGTCTAGGCAGCGACGTGAGCTATACCGTCAGGAACATCATCACGATGATCATGGCAAAGCCAATCAGGTCGGTCGGCAAAAACACCGTGCCCAGCATAACGGCGCTGGTAATGGTTGCCGAGACCGGCTCCACAGTTCCGATGAGACTCGCGCGTACGGAGCCAATATCCTTGACGCCCTGCATATAGAGCATATACGCCAGGAAAGAGCCCACGATCACAAACACCGCAAGCGCTTCGACGCCGGCAGCATCGAGGGCCGGCATATGAGCCCACGGCTGCACAAAGACACTCGAAACGGCACCCGCCGTAAGCATAGCTGAGCCCGTAACAATAGGGCTGCCGTATTCGGGCAGAATCTTGGCGGGAATCACCGCCATGCAGGTGGCGCTGACCGCACACATAAGGCCTGCGACCAGGCCAAGCGGCGATATGCTCAGGCTGTTCGGGTCGCCGCCGGTAGCGATTAAAAAGGTGCCGCCCAGGGCCAACCCAATGCCAACGGCCTCACGCGCGCGAGGCATGCGATGGTCGACCACGCAGGTGTAGCCCATAATGATGACCAGTTGCAGGCACTGGAGCACCGTCGCAGTTCCGGCATTGGTCAGGCGCACGGCCGAAAGATAACAAAACTGGTTAAAGAGCAGACCAAAGGCGGTAAAGAACAGCAGCTGTTTGCGATCGGCGGGCGTCGTCCAGAGCTTGACCAGGCGTGCGCGGTCGCGCGTGACAACCACAGCCATAAAGAGCAGGCCGGCGAGAATCTGCCGTATGCTCATAAGCCACAGCGTATCGACATGGTAGGTATCGAACAAAAAACTCGCGCTGGTGCCCGAGAAACCCCAAAACGAACCGCCCACCAGCGTGGCTAAAACACCCGTGATTATCTTGCGCGTCTGGGCGTCGTTGAGACGGTCGCGCCATGCACGGCGGGTGCTGCGGCTGAGCTCGTCGGTGCCCTCGGGCACATCAATGTTCGATATATCGGTCATCGGCACCGAAGCCCCTGTGCCTTCGACCTGCTCGACACACTCTTTGCTCATTCCACTCCCCCGAAACAGCCTGGAAACAATTCGGCTTACCTTACCACGGCGAAGGCACCAGCCGGAGGCTTGTCCGCTTATCGGTAGGACAATTCCGCAGGCGTCTTTCCATAGCTCGATACCGCAATGGCCCTGCATTAGTCGACAGCCAAATCGCGGCAGCAGACTCTTTTGAAATGGATACGACAAAGCCCCCGAATTCCACAATGTAAGCGATTTTTAAAAATGTTCTTGCCACCGAGTTCAGGCTCCGTTATATTATCCCTTGCGCGCTTGCGCACCCTTGATCGGGCGTTTAGCTCAGGGGGAGAGCGCTTCCCTGACACGGAAGAGGTCAGAAGTTCAAATCTTCTAACGCCCACCAAATGTTCGCAGCTCAGAGGCTATGTCCTCTGGGCTGTTTTGTTTTATGTCGCCAAATCCGCTGGCAGCTCCAACCGTCATCGCAATGTGACATCAATTCACCTGACGAATGGCTGCCAAACAAATTCAATACCCCAACATCAACAATAGCCAGGCACAAAACTGCGCCGCAAACTGCTCCAACCACCCTGCCCATGTACAAAACCGCGTCAGCGACCCAAGTGCCTATCCCGGCTGACTCCGTAGTCAATCAAAACCGCCCCAATAGCCACCGAGGCCGAGACCAACACGTCTCGAACCCATCCGCACCGCAACTTCTCAGCAAAACGCCGCGATGTCTGCGCCCTGCGGTATCCTTGAGCCACTTGCACCTGCAGCACCAAGGAGCCGCCATGCGCACCGAGCTCGATGTCCCCTTTTCGCACAAAGAAGAAGCCAAGGCGCTGGGCGCCAAATGGGACCGGACCAAGAAGATCTGGTATGTACCCAGCGGCGTCAACCCCGAGCCCTTTGCCGAGTGGCTGCCCGGTGTTGACCGATTCGACCCCTCAGCGCCGTATATATATCTAGTACTGGGCGAGCGCGAGTGCTGGAAGTGTCACAAAGAGACCTCGGTCGCGGCCTTCGGCATTCCCTATCGAACCGATAACGACGAGAGCATCACCATCGCGCACGCGCCCAACGAAGCCGGGCACATTGCCATCGACACGGCCAACGCCAACGCACTCGCCATCGTGCCCGCTCTTGGCTGCGTGCCGGGCGAGATCCGCGACTACCTTCATAAGCGCTGCGGTTACAAGCCCGTAGGCGCGCGAGCCTCCAAAGCCCCGTCGCTCGGCAACACGTGCACCAGTTGCGACGCGCTGCAAGGCAGCCGCTATCTGTTCGAGGAGCCCTCGTCCCCGTTTGCCCTCACCGCCATCAACAAGCTGTCGGCACTGGAGTTTGTGCGCGTCGAAGTTGCCGGCGTCTTTGGTGTCCCGGCCACGCGCACCGACTTTGACCAGGCGCTCTTTACCTGGGCACGCGACCATCACGCCGAGTTCCACAGACAACTCGGTGAGGGGGTTTATTTGTAGGGATAGGAGATGCCTTCACAGCCAGCTCCTCCGCATCACTTATCCCTCGTCGCCGGCGTCGTACACGATATCGAGGCCACAAACAGGGCATTTCTCCGGATACACCGGCATATGAACGCCCGTACGTTTCCTCACTTCGTCGCTGAGTCTGTCGCGCGCATCGATGAACCGAATGTCGAGACACGGAATTTGCGAGCCGCAGCAAGGGCAGGCAACGACAAACGACCCGCAATCAACTTCTACGCCCGGAAACATATTGTTGTCGATAAGGGCACGCGGCAGTTTTCCGTACTTCCCCATCACGACATCGCCTCGCCAGCTCACGCTCGCTCCCTTCCCGTTATTCAAACCAGGAATAGCATGCACCAGCAAGTGCGCGAGATTGCATCGCCACGCGATCCGATCAAACAACACAATCGTCAAAGAATGCCAAAGCCAAATACGCTAATACGGCAGAAGCCCCGCCTTTTCACGCTTCTTTTCCGAGCGATCGAACTCAATGCGATGGGCCTCAAGAAACACCGTATTGGGTCGCCACTGACGCTCATTCGGCTGCCTTAGCGTCGCACCCGCAAAGGAAGCGTAGTCGGTCTTATCCAGCAGGTACGATCCGCACAGCCGATATTCGCCGCAAACAGGCTCAAACGAAATCAGGTGAGCATCAAATAGGGAATGAAGGTCGCGCCGAAGCAGAATGCCGTTGCTGGCAACCTGCGATTTGGGTCCCGAGTAATTCTCGATATGTGCAGCCTCCAGAGCTTCGCTGACGCCGCAGTCCGACACCGCGCAACGGCCGTCATAGGCAGCAACGAGCTGCTTGCGGAACCATTGCTGCCCCAATCGCTCGCGCCTTAACGCATAGCAGACCTTTTCGTCGTCGGTCGCACCCTGTCCGGCAAACTCAATATCGACGGGCATGCGCTTCAGGTAACTCATATCGGGCGCAAAACGAGGGTCCGGTCCGCCTTTATGAACAGGACCGTGCAGAACAAACCATCCGTTTTCGGGCTCGAACCGCTCAACAAACGCAAGGCCGAGCACCTTATAGCCCACCTCGGTTGCAAATATGACTCCGACTGGAACGCCACATTCCATGCAGTTGAGCATTTTACGGTTGTAATTCTGGTCTCGAAAACCAACGGTACCCGGCGCTTGAACCGAGTACTTAATGACCCATGTACCATCGTCCAAATAGAGCGGAGGCACATCCGTGTAGAAGCTCTTTTTAGAGTTATGGACCGAAAGCGCAAAGATCTTATTGGGATCTTGCTTCACCCGATCCTGGCCCGGCCAGAAGATCCCTGAATCCCGCGTTACGGGAAAGAAGTCCGAGCCAATTCTCAAACGATACTGATACTGAGGGCTATCTTCCTTGGTGTGGTGCGGAAGGCTGGTCCAAACACCGCCGCGCTGCTCCTCACCCAGAAACCACTCCCATGCCTCAACGTATTCAGAAGGCACAAGACTGCAGGCACGGTCATAGCTTGGTCCATCCATCAACGGAACAGCAAGGTCAATATCGTTCATCGCCAGCACCTACAACCATACGAACGCGAGTCATGCCCCTCAATAATATGACCGAGAGTCAATTATTACGAGATCTCATTCCGTGATCGGCACATCGTTGATGCTCTCGGTTTGCCGCTGGCGCGCTCGTACCCCGCCATCCTACTCCCCTGTATACTGATGTAGCACGTGTTTCATCCGGGCTTGTTGGGCCGGATTGTTCATGGGAGGGTCTTATGGCTGCTTCGAATCCGCCTAAGGGGAGCGTTTCTTCTTCGTCCATCAAGCCGGTTACGCGCAAGGCCGTGCGTTGCCAGCGCGAGGTCGCTTGGCTTGTCACGCAGGCGGCGGGCAGGCTTGTGGCGACCACTCAGGACGTCAATGCGCCTACGCCGAGCTTTGTGTTAGCGGCGGCGCTGGATTTTGTGCGCCAATTGGAGCTTGCCGCGCAGGACGCCAGCGGCCACCTCGACTACCAGAATGTTATGGCGCCCGACCTGCAAACGTTCTGCCGCATAACAGAGTTGCCCGCCGCGCCCAATGCGCTTTCGGACGCAGGCTACATGTTTACGCTCTCGGGCGCGAAGCTCATCCGCGACATCTATGCATACTGCAGCGAGCTCGCCGAGCGCCACGTCTTTGACGCGGCAGAAGTCAAACCGGGATATGTCATCAAGCTGGTTCTTAGGCTGTTCTTGATGGACGGGTTCGGGGCCATGCCGACGTAAGCCGAGTCTTTAGCATCACCGTCGACTGAGCAACAACCGCTTTATCTTAGTGGGCGCCAATTGAGGGTCGATTATTGGTTCGCCTCGTCCACTAACGCATTTATTCCACGCGCTCTGACAGTCGATACTTGCGGTTGCGGCTCGTCGCCGACGCCGTAGGTTCAAGCTCGCCCTGTGCGATGAGCGCATTGACGCGTACCCTAACCTGGGAGACGGTGAGTCCCGTGCATTCTGCCAGTTCACGTGTTCCCAGTTCGCCGTTGCGCTTGAGTGCCGCCACAATTAAGTCCCCGC
Organism: uncultured Collinsella sp.; assembly: GCA_900541245.1. GTDB lineage: Bacteria > Actinomycetota > Coriobacteriia > Coriobacteriales > Coriobacteriaceae > Collinsella. Next base: position 456 of record UQIS01000031.1, on the reverse strand, counting down.
CATGATCGATTTGCTCAACCTTCGCTCGGTAGAGGACAACCTTAAACCGGTCGAAACCCGGGCAAAACAATGGCTCGGCCAGACCTTGCGCACGCATGGCATCGAGCATCATTGGAATGCCCGACCCGTTGCCTTCGGCAGGAGAGCCCGCACCGTCGGGCAATGGGACAAGCGACATGAGCTTCACAAGCGTCGCATTGCGACATCGGGAGCTGCCGTCAAACAGGTTCTCGCGAGTCTTTCCTCCGTATAGGCCGCCGGGGTTCGTCACCTCGATACGGTCATCAAAGACGTCAACGGCGATCGACTGCCCACAGAACCGATCTCCGTATTCTCGGTGGATTACGGCGTTGGCGATTGCCTCGCGCAGGACCTCCTCGGGAATCTCCAGCGAGTCGACACGCGAGACGCCTTGGATCGTCGAGGTTCGCCGCAAATTCTTGGCGATTGCCGCGA
>UQIS01000030.1 GCA_900541245.1 uncultured Collinsella sp. | reverse complement strand
ACGTGCTATGTTCATCGCGAGTCCCGCTCGAACAGGCGGCCACTTATGGGGGCCTCCGTCGTGAGCAGGACTGTAGAGCGGGAAACTTAGCCCGTGCCGGGACCGCTGAGCCCAGACCGACGGGATAGACCAGTTCAGATGGGGCTTTGATGCATGGGTGGTCTGTTGTTGTGCAAATGGGTATCATACTGTGGTTATTGCATCGACTCTGTGATGCATGTTTGTACGTTCCCGGCGGTCGGTTTGCCAGAAGCGCCCCGTCGGTTGTTTCAGACCCGTTTCGAAGAAAGGAAACCACACTAACCTATGGCAGCTAAAAAATCATCTCCCTTGAAGATCATTCCGCTCGGCGGCCTTGACGGCATCGGCAAGAACATGACGGTCTTCGAGTGCGGCGACGACATGGTGCTCGTCGACGCCGGTCTCATGTTCCCGGATGACTCCCAGCCTGGTATCGATCTGGTGCTTCCCGACTACACCTATGTTCTGGAGAACGAGGAGAAGCTCCGCGGTATCGTCGTCACCCACGGCCACGAGGACCACACCGGTTCGCTTCCGTACCTGCTGCAGGACCTCAACAACAAGGTGCCCATCTTCTCGAGCAAGCTGACGCTTGGCTTTATCGAGGGCAAGCTTTCTGAGTTCCGCATCCGCGCACCCAAGTTCCGCGAGGTCAAGGGCGGCAGCCATGTCAACCTCGGCGGCATCTCGCTCGACTTCTTCTCGATGACGCACTCCATCCCCGGCGCTCTGGGCGTGTTTATTCGCACCAACCAGGGCACCGTTATGCACACCGGCGACTTTAAGCTCGACCAGACGCCCATCGACGGCGTCACGCCCGACTACGCCGCTATCAGCCGCTTTGCCAAGCAGGGCATCGACCTGCTGCTTTCCGACTCCACCAACGCCACGGTTCCGGGCTTTACCAAGTCCGAGGCCGAAGTCGGCCCCAACCTGCTGCACGCTATCAAGAACGCCTCGGGTCGCGTGTTCGTCGCGTCGTTCTCGAGCCACATCCATCGTTTGCAGCAGATCTGCGATGCCGCCCGCAAGTGCGGCCGTAAGGTCGTTGTGACCGGTCGCTCCATGCTCACGAACACCCGCGTGGCGCGCGAGCTCGGTTATCTCAACATCGATGATGCCGATATCATCGATGCCTTCGACATTGATAACCTGCCCGACGACAAGATTGTCGTCATGTGCACCGGTTCGCAGGGCGAGCCGCTGTCGGCACTGTCCCGTATGGCTAACGGCGAGCACAAGACGCTTTCCATCCACGAGGGCGATACCGTCATCCTCTCGGCAACTCCCGTTCCTGGCAACGAGAAAGCCGTCCAGCAGGTCGTTAACAGCCTCGCCAAGCTCGGCTGCGACGTGTGGGACAAGAACCGCGCCCTCGTCCACGTCTCGGGTCACGGCAGCCAGGAGGAGCTCAAGCTCCTGATGGCCATGGCCAAGCCCACGTACTTTATGCCGGTTCACGGTGAGGCCGTGCATCTGCGCGCCCATGCCCAGCTGGCCCGCAAGATGGGCATCAAGGACGATCATATCTTTATCCTCGATAACGGCGACACGCTCGAGATGCGCGGTGGTATCGTCAAGCGCGGTACACCCGTCGAGTCGGGCGTCGTTTACGTCGACGGCCTGCGTATCGGCGATACCGACCCCATCGTCCTGCGCGATCGCCAGAAGCTCGCCAACGACGGTATGGTCACGGCCGTTGCCATCGTCTCGCTCAAGCACAAGAAGATCGAGGCCATCGAGTTCTCGGGCCGCGGCGTTTCGTTTGCCATCGACGACCAGTTCTCCGATGATGCCTCTGCATCCATCATGAAGACGATCGAGAAGGGCAAGTTCAGCTTTACGAGCAGCGGTTCCGATGCCATTCGCAAGGCCGTGCGCGATTCGCTCTCTAACTTTATCTGGAGCCGTACTCGCACCCGTCCGATGATCATCCCGGTCGTCATGGAGGTTTAGCTTGGCGCGCGGATCTGCACAAAACGCCAAAGGCAATAAGGCCAATAACCAACCGGCATCTGCTAAGGGTGCCGGTTCCCATCTGCGTGCCAATAAGGGCCACGAGGCAGACTTTGACGATTTTGAGCCCTTGGTCGAGCCCTCGGCCAACCGCGATATCGCCGGCGTGGTCATTGCCGTTTTGGCGATCGCGTCCTTCATTGCCGTGATCTCTCCGGCAACAGCGCCCGTGACAGCTGCGGTTGCCGGTTTCTACCACTTGGGCTTTGGTCTGGGTGCCTACGTTCTGCCGATCGTCATTTTGCTGTTTGCCGCCACGCTCTTTTTAGGCGAGGACTCGCCGCTCAACGCGCGCTCTGTTGCGGGCGGCGCCGTGGTCTTTATCGCCGTCGTCTCCATTCTTTCGCTGATGGTGCCGGGTACGAGCGATTCGTGTGACCTTATGTTCACGCCGCAAAACCTGTCCGCCTCGGGTGGCTACATCGGTGCGTTTATTGCGAGTGCGCTGCAGAATGCCCTGGGTAAGCCTATCGCGATGGTGGTCCTGTTGGGCCTTGTCGTCGTGGGCCTGGTCATCATCGGCTTTTCGGTGGGTGGCGTTTTGCGCTCTGCTCGCGACCGTGCGGCCGATTTTGCCGAGCGCCGTCGTGCCGATGTCAACGCCAGCCCGTGGGGTGACGACGAAGCCCTTTCGGTACCCGGCGTTGCCCGTCCGCACCTGAGCATTCTTCGTCAAAAGGGCTCCGATGCTGCCGTGACCACGGTCATGGGCAACGATGTGGACCCGGTTTTGGATGATGACGACGAGGACGATGATCCGTTTGTCGACGTGTCCGATGCCGTGGAGGCCGAGCGGGCCAAGACAACGCTGTTGCCGCGCCGCCATGCCAAGAAGGGCAAGGCTGCGCCCAAACTCAATACGAGTGAGCCCGACCCGTCTTGGTCCGAGAGCGAGATTGAGCTCACCGAGGGCGATGACGAGGACGACGAGGCTCCGATTGAGACCGCAAAGACAACTTTGCTGCCGCGTCGCCATGCAAAGCGCGACCAGGTAACCGGTCAGCTTTCGATGGAAGACGACCCCGATAAGATCGACGAGTCCGAGCCGCCGTTTGCCGTGAATCCTGTCTCGGCAGCACCTCAGATCCCCGACTTCTTGAAGCATCCCAAGGTTGCCGATGCGCCTGCCTTGAGTGCTGTCGAATCGGCTGCGGCTAGCGATGGGGGAGCGGACGGCGGCGCCGCAGATAACGAGGGTGAAGAAGAGGACGGTCTCAAGCTTCCGCCGCTCGAAATCCTGCATGCCAACCCGCAATCGGCGTCCTCCGCGTCTTCTGACAAGGAGCTGGAACAGACTGCCGAGTCGCTTCAGTCCACGTTGTTGGAGTTTGGTCGTAGTGCCCGTGTGGTCGGCTGGATCGCCGGCCCCACGGTGACGACCTTTAAGCTGCAACCTGGCGAGGGCGAGCGCGTGAGCAAGATCTCGAGCCTCGAGGACGACATCGCGCTTTCGCTCGCTGCCCAGTCGGTGCGCATCTTTGCCCCGATCCCCGGTACCTCGCTTGTGGGTATCGAGATCCCCAATCGTAAGCGCCAAAACGTCAACCTGGGCGACGTGCTGCCCTATGTGAAGGGCGGTCCGCTCGAGCTCGCCATCGGCCGCGACGCCGAGGGCACGCCGGTCGTCGCCGACCTCGCCAAGATGCCTCACCTGCTGATTGCCGGTACCACGGGTTCCGGTAAGTCGGTCATGATCAACTCCATCATCACGACCTTGCTCATGCGCGCCCTTCCCGAGGACGTTCGCCTGATCATGGTCGACCCCAAGCGCGTCGAGCTTGCGGGCTATAACGGTCTGCCGCATCTTTACGTGCCTGTAGTGACCGAGCCCAAGCAGGCCGCGAGCGCTCTGCAATGGGCCGTGTCCGAGATGGAGCGTCGCCTGAAGGTCTTCGAGCGTCTCAACGTGCGTAAGATCTCGACCTACAACGAAAAGCAGGCCGCCGGCGAGTTTGAGCATTACGACAACCCGCCGCAAAAGATGCCCTACTTGGTCATCATCATTGACGAGCTTTCGGACTTGATGATGGTCGCCGGTAAGGATGTCGAGGCCTCGATCGTGCGTATTGCTCAGCTGGGCCGTGCCGCCGGTATCCACCTTATCGTGGCCACGCAGCGCCCGAGCTCCAACGTGGTGACGGGCCTCATCAAGGCCAACATCACCAACCGCATCGCCTTTAACGTCGCCACGGGCATCGACTCGCGCGTCATCATCGACCAGATGGGTGCCGAAAAGCTCACCGGTTTGGGCGACATGCTGTTCTCTAAGGTCGACTGGGGCAAGCCCCGCCGTATCCAGGGCTGCTTTGTCTCGGATGATGAAATCAACGAGATCGTCGAGTTCGTCAAGTCGCAGAGCGAGCCCGACTACCACGAGGAGATCCTGTCTGCCGTGGCGCCCGCTTCCATGTCCATGGCGGGTGGCGGCGGCATTGTCCGTACCGGAGTCGCCGAGCCGCAAGACGATGATCCGCTCATTTGGGAAGCCGCCCATATTGTGGTGGAATCGCAGCTTGGCTCCACATCTGGCCTGCAACGTCGTCTGAAGGTTGGCTATGCGCGTGCCGGGCGTATTATGGACATGCTGGAAGAAAAGGGTGTCGTCGGCCCGCCCGACGGTTCCAAGCCGCGCGAGGTCCTGTTGGACGAGGAGGGGCTTGCCGCGCTGGAATCTGTCGACGCCGAGATGGCACGTGAAGATCGTGAGTTTGGAGGATTCTGATGGCTGCACGCTTTGGTGACATGCTGCTTGAGCAGCGTCGCCGAATGGGCCTTTCCATTCAGCAGGTCGCCAACACCATCAAAATCAGGCCGCAGATCATCGAGTTTTTCGAGACCGGTAACTTTGCTTCGATGCCGCCGCGCGGCTATGCACAGGGCATGATTTCGAGCTATGCTCGCTTTTTGGGCCTCAATCCGCGCGATGTCGTCAATGCCTACTTTGACGACCTGATGGCATACGAACGCGAGACGTCGCAGCAGGGCGGTCGTTTTCAGGACGCCGCCGGCTACGTCAATTCGCGTTCCTCGGTCGATAACGGGCGCTTCCTGATGGTTCAGGGCGGTCGTTCGACCCGCTATGGACAGCGTCCTCAGCAGGCCGGTTATATTACCGAGTCGGGTTCGGGCGATGAGATTCGCTTACAGCGTGACCGGTTTCGCAGTACGCCGATGCCCGAGGACCGTGCACTTCCCGCTGCTCGCGGCGTGGCGCGTGACCCTCGTGCCGGCTACGGCGACGGCGGCTATTCCGATCGCGGTTACCGTGGTGCCTCTACGGGACGCTCTCGCGGTGGCTATGCGGATGCCGATACCACGCAGGTGACGCCGCGTCTTCGCTCTCAATCACAGCCGTATGGCCAGCGCTCTTCGGCTCCGCGTTCGGGCCAGCGTGGCTATCAAGGCCGCGGTGAACTTGCGCCCCGCTCGGGTCAGCGCAGCCTTCAGGGCCACGATTGCTATCGCGGCCGTTCCGATAGCAATCGTGGTCGTATGCCTCAGGGAGGCGGCCGCAACAGTTCCAGTCGTGGACGCGGCGGATCACGTACTCCTCAAAACAACGGGCTCGATCCGCGTATCGTCTACGCCGGCATCGGTGCCGTGGTGTTGCTGCTGATTGTGCTCATCGTGGTGCTTCTGCGCGGCTGCGCATCTTCGGCGCCCGAGAACACGCCCGAGACGCCCGCTGCTACCAAGACGACGACCAAGAAGTCTTCTAAGAAGACCGAAACGGTCGACGAGGACGAAGACACCGATGAGGCTACGGATGAGTCGACTGATTCGGACGCTACCAAGACGACGGCCAAGAAGGAAGAGAACGAGGTCACGAAGGTCAAAGTCTCCGTTGCCAAGGGAAAGACCGCGTGGATTGAGGTCAAGGTCGACGGCAAGTCGGTCTATGGCGCCCAGGCGACTGGCCCCTTCGAGCAGGAGTACACGCCCGAGTCCTCGATCGAGATCACCACGTCCAAGCCTTCCGATGTCACCGTTACCAAGAACGGTGAAAAGGTCCGTTACGATACCAAGACCTCGGGCGTGGCGCGTGTGACGATCACCGTTCCCAAGAAGGAGACGACTGATTCCGAGAATGGTGAAAGTTCTGATGGTACCGACACCACCGATGGTACCGATGCCACCGATGGTACCGATGCCCAGTCCACGGATGGCGCCGATACCTCAACTGACGGTCAGACGCCCACCGATTCTACCGACTATTCGTACGATAGCTACTAGCCGCTCGTACGCGAAAGGAAACATCATGGCTAAAGATTCCAGCTTCGACGTCGTGTCCGAGGTCAACATGCAAGAGGTCGACAACGCCTTCCAGCAGACCACGCGCGAGATTTCCCAGCGCTATGACCTTAAGGATTCCGGCGCCACGATCGAGCTTTCGAAGGGCGACAAGCTCTTTACGATCAACGCCCCGGCCGACTTTGTCTCCAAGCAGATTATCGACGTGCTGAGCTCCAAGCTCATCAAGCGCGGCATCGACCTCAAGGCTGTCTCGTGGGATGCTCCGCAGGCGGCATCGGGCGGCACCGTGCGCGTGTTCGGCCATATCGTCGAGGGTATCGACCAGGCGACCGCCAAGAAGATCAACAAGGACATCAAGGACCAAAAGCTCAAGGTCAAGGTGACCATCGAGGCCGATAAGCTGCGTGTTTCCTCTGCTTCGAAGGACGCGTTGCAGACCGTGATCCAGTTTCTGCGCGACCAGGACTACGGCCAGCCGCTGCAGTTCACCAACTACCGCTAATATCATTCGAAAGGACCGCTCTCCAACATGGATACACCGTTGGGCTCCGTGCTCTACATCACCCTCGGGTGCGCTAAGAACGAGGTTGACACCGACCGCATGCGTTCTCTTTTGACCGCCGCAGGCTACGAGGAGGCATTCGATCCGCAGGATGCCGATATCGCCATCGTCAATACATGCTCGTTCCTCGCTTCCGCAACGTCCGAGAGCATCGAGACCACGCTCGAGCTCGCCAACGAGGTTCAGGACGGCGTTCGTTCTTGCCCCATCGTCATGTGCGGCTGCGTGCCGTCGCGCTATGGCGGCGACCTGCCTGACGAGCTGCCCGAGGTCGCTGCCTTTGTGAAGGCCGACGAGGAGGACGGCATCGTGGCGGTCATCGATGGCGTGTTGGATGTCGAGCGTGAGATCGCAGCCTATATCCCGCAGGTCAAGCGTACCGTCGAGGGCGCCGTTGCTTACGTCAAGATTTCCGATGGCTGCAACCGTTTCTGCAGCTTCTGCATGATCCCCTACATCCGCGGTCGCTATCACTCGCGTAATGCCGAGAGCATTATCTCCGAGGTGCGCGACCTGGTTGCCGGCGGTGTGCGCGAGATCGTGCTGATCGGCCAGGACACGGGTATTTGGGGTAACGACTTTGCCGACGAGGACGTCGCCGAGGGCTCGCCGCGCAATCTGGCGCAGCTGCTGCGTGCCGTCGCCGAGACCGTGCGCCCGCACAACGTCTGGGTCCGCGTGCTCTACCTGCAGCCCGAGGGCATGACTGACGAACTCATCGAGACGATTTGCGATACGCCCGAGGTGCTGCCCTATATCGATATCCCCGTGCAGCACTGCGACGCGCGCATCCTAAAGGCCATGCGTCGCTCCGGTTCGCGCCAGGAGCTCGAGGACCTGTTCCGCGATCTGCGTGAGCGCATCCCCGGCATCGTGATCCGTTCCACGGCCATGGTCGGCTTCCCGACCGAGACCGACGACGAGTTCCGCGACCTTATCGACTTTATGGACACCGTCGGCTTTGACTACACGAGTGTCTTTGCCTACTCGCGTGAGGAAGGCAGCCTGGCCGCCAAGATGGAGGGTCAGGTCGATGAGGAGGTTAAGCTCGAGCGCGCCCAGGAGGCCATGGACCTGGCTGAGTCGCTCGGTTTTGCCGCCACCGCCGCACATGTGGGCGAGCGCGCCCAGGTGATCGTCGACGGTATCGAAGAGACCGAGGATGGCGCCGAGCTGATCGGCCATGCCTGGTTCCAGGCGCCCGATTCCGATGGCGCGGTTCACTTGGACGCCAGCGAGGCGTCCGTGGGCGATATTCTGACGGTCGAGTTTACCGATAGCTTCTGCTATGAGCTTATCGGTCATGTTGTGGAGTAGGAGAGCGTCGTGGCAAACGAGAGCAATAAGGAACTGACGAGTGTCTGGACGCCCGCCAACATCGTGACGTGCGTTCGCATCGTCTTTATCCCGGTGTTCATGATCGTCTCGGCTCTGTCTCACACGAGTGTTGCCGGTACGGATTGGAGCACCTTTGACGGCCCGCTCGCCGCCGCTGCCTTCATTCTGTATGTGATCCTGTCGTGCACCGATAAGGTCGACGGTTATCTGGCACGCTCGCGTAACGAGATCACCGATTTCGGCAAGTTCTTGGACCCCATCGCCGACAAGCTGCTGGTGTTCTCGGCCTTGCTGCTGTTCTTGGATTTTGGCATGGTGACCGTGTGGTCCGTGTTCATTATCCTGTTCCGCGAGCTGCTGGTGAGCGCCCTGCGCATGGTCGCGAGTGCGGCCGGTGTGGTCGTTGCAGCCGATAAGCTCGGCAAGTACAAGACGGCAACCACGATGGTTTCCATCTGCGGTTACCTGTGCGTTTTTGCTATGGCCGGCTTGCACCTTGGCCCGGTGGCGCTGACGCTCGGCATCTACTCGGTGTCGCGCTTCCTGTATGCCGTTGCCGTTGTCTTGACCGTTATCTCGGGCGCCCAGTACTTCTGGAACTGCCGCAAGATAGTCTTTTCCGTCTAGGTCCTGGTAGGCATGACGGAATCATTTGAGCAGATTGCCGCGCATAACGAAGAGCTCGCACGCGATATTGTTGAGCGTGCAAGCTTTCGTGGTGTGACGGTTTCGACGGCTGAATCTCTGACAGCTGGCATGATCGCCTCGACGATTGCGGATATCCCGGGCGCCTCGGCGGTGCTGCGTGGCGGTGCGGTGACCTACTGCGATGAGATCAAACATCGCGTGCTGGGTGTTGAGCAGGAGACGCTCGACCGCTATACCGCGGTGTCGCATCAGACCGCGCGCGAGATGGCGGTGGGTTCGCTGGAGCTGTACCAGAGCGATATTGCAGTGAGCGCCACGGGTTATGCCGGTCCCGGCGGCGGCACTGAGGACGATCCGGCTGGCACTTTCTATATTGGCTGGGCGTATCGCGCGGCTGATGGGGGAGTGCCGGTCGTGGACTCTGTGCGCTGCCACTATGAGGGCGACCGTTCGTGTGTTCGTGCCCATGCGGTCGCGGAGGCATTGGGGCGCATTGCCCTTGTGCTCAACTCTATGGAATAGACGTGTTTTAAGGGGCCTCCGGGCCCCTTAATTGTGGAGATAGGGACCTTAGGCTCATTTGGCGTTTGTGCTGGCTGTAGACGTATTCTTGCCTTCCTTGCTCTTATTTGGCCCTTTGTGGTCAAGCATTTGGTCAGTGTTTGGTCGGCGTTTGGTTGGGTTTTGGAAAGACTGCCTGTATATGATTGGCCTGAACGGTTGACCACGAACAGCCGTTCGTTTATTATCGATTCAGGTTGTTAAGAGGAGGGCTATTCATGGCCAAGAATTCAGGTCCCGTACGTACCGTTCATGCTCGCACGACGGGTAAAGAGCGCGATGAGATGATCGCCACCACCAAGGCCGAGATCGAGAAGAAATTCGGCCAGGGTTCCATCATGAGGTACGGCGACGGTGGTCCCGAGCTCGAGGTCGAGGCCATTCCCACGGGCGCTCTGGCCCTCGATGCCGCGCTGGGTATCGGCGGCGTGCCGCGCGGCCGTATCGTCGAGATTTACGGTCCCGAGTCCTCCGGTAAGACGACGCTTTCGCTCGAGATCCTGGCCGAGGCCCAGGCAATGGGTGGCGTTGTGGCATTTATCGATGCCGAGCATGCGCTCGATCCCACGTATGCCGCGCGCATCGGCGTGGATATCGACGAGGTGCTCATTTCTCAGCCCGATACGGGCGAGCAGGCGCTCGAGATTGTTGACATGCTCGTGCGTTCCGGCGCCATCGATGCCATTGTCGTCGACTCCGTCGCCGCTCTGACCCCGCGTGCCGAGATCGAGGGAGAAATCGGCGATACTACGGTCGGTCTTCAGGCTCGCCTGATGAGCCAGGCGCTCCGCAAGCTCGCCGGCTCACTGTCCAAGTCCAACACGACGTGCATCTTCATTAACCAGCTGCGTGAGAAGATCGGCGTCATGTTCGGCAACCCCGAGACTACGACGGGCGGCCGCGCCCTTAAGTTCTTCTCTTCGGTGCGTATCGACATTCGCCGCATCGACAGCATTAAGCTTAAGGACGAGGTTATCGGTAACCGCGTGCGCGCCAAGGTCGTTAAGAACAAGGTGGCAGCTCCGTTCCGTTCTGCTGAGTTCGACATCATGTACGGTACGGGCATCTCTAAGGAGGGCTCGATTCTGGACATGGCTGTCGAGTGCGGCATCTGCAAGAAGATGGGCTCCTGGTTTGCCTATGGCGAGGACAAGCTCGGCAACGGCCGCGAGGCCGCCAAGGCGTTCCTGCGCGAACACCCCGATTGCGCCGACGAGATTGAGCATAAGGTCCGCCTTGCCTGCGGACTTGAGTTTGATGACGATGCTCCGTCCGAGGTCGAGCTGACCGATCAGCCTGCGCCTGAGGAGTTTGACGAGCTTTACGCCATCGATGGTTCCGCCATGCTCGATGATGACGACGAGTAGCGGTTACGCTCATGTCGTATACGGTGACCGAGGCCACGGTCGTCTTTCCCGATAAGAAGGCGGCCTCCTCGTTCTCGAGCGGTTATGTGTCCAAAAAGCCTTGCGCACATATCGATTGTGAGCTTGAGGGCGGTTTTGAGCGGTCCATTTGGATTCCCGTGCGGGTCGCGCGGCTGTATGTCAAAAACCGCCCCGATCTTCCCTGTGATTGGGACAACTTTCGTGAGGCGGTGCAGCTCATCGAGCGTAAATGTGCACTCACCATGGTGACCGAGATGTTATCGCGCCGCGACCATGCGACGGGTGAGGTCCGTGACAAGCTGGCTTGCTACGGCTTTCACCAGCCTGCGATCGATTTTGCCGTCGAGCGCGCCACCGAGTATCGCTTTTTAGACGAGAGCCGCTTTTGTTCGTACTTTATCGAGGAGCGCAAGCGGCGCGGTTGGGGACAGCGCAAAATCGAGACCGAGCTCAAGCGCCGTCATGTCGTGCTCGATGACATTCCCGGTTATCCCGAGGATTATTTTGCCGTCGAAGACGATTTGGCGCGTGCGTCAGCCCTGCTCGCCAAGCGGCGTGTTCCAGAGACACGCGGATTTGAAAAACTGGTTCGGTTTTTGATGGGCAAGGGCTTCTCGTATCACATCGCCGCCGATGCCGTTAAGGCACGTCTCGATTTTGAACGCGAGGAATGTTCGGTTTAGGCGTATGCGTTTTGTGGCCCTGCCGTTCACCGCGTTTTAACCGCCGTACTGGGGCCATTAATTTGACAGTTGTTGTGGTTCAACGTACGATAAACACTGTCATTTGCTTTGTGATATGTGCTCATCTGTGATGAGTTTGTTTATATGTTTATCTGTATCCGACCCGCATAAGCTGCGCCCATATTACTCAAATGTCGCGAGCCGTTCGTAAGGACGGTTCGCTTTGTTGTGTAACGAATCCATAAAAAGGAGTGAGCATGCCTATCATTGCAGCGCTCGTTGGCATCGTTTTGGGTGCTATCGCCGCCATTGCCTACATGCGCACCGCCAAGCAGGGTAGTCTTCACGAGGCCGACGAAAAGATCCAGTCGGCACATGCACAGGCTGAATCCCTAATCGGCGATGCAAAGCGTCAGGCCGAGACCCTCAAAAAAGAGGCTCTGCTCGAGGCTAAAGAGGAAATCATCAAGAATAAGCAGGCCGCCGAGGCCGAGGACAAGCAGCGTAAGAACGAGATTCGTACGCTCGAGAACCGCGTGATGCAGCGCGAGGAATCCCTCGATCGCCGCAACGACGCTCTCGACAAGCGCGAGCATCAGCTGTCCAGCCAGGCCGGTCAGGTCGAGAAGCGCTCCCGTGAGCTCGAGGAGCTCTGCGCAAAGCAGACCTCCGAGCTCGAGCGTATTGCCGATCTTACCCGCGAGGACGCCCACAAGGAGCTCCTCGATAAGGTTCGCGGCGAGGTCACCCACGAGGCCGCTACGATCATTCGCGAGTCCGAGCAGCAGGTTCGCGCCGAGTGCCACAAGACCGCCCAGGAGATTTTGTCCCTGGCGATTCAACGCTGCGCTGCCGACCACACTGCCGAGGTCACCGTTACCTCCGTGCACATTCCCTCTGATGACCTCAAGGGCCGTATCATCGGTCGCGAGGGTCGCAACATCCGGACCTTCGAGCAGGTTTCCGGCGTCAATCTCGTGATCGACGACACGCCCGAGACCGTCGTTCTTTCGAGCTTCGACCCGGTCCGTCGTGAGACCGCCCGTGTCGCCCTCGAGAACCTCATCGCCGACGGTCGCATTCACCCTGCCCGCATCGAGGAGATGTATCACAAGGCTGCCGACCTGGTTCAGCAGCGCGTGCGCGAGGCTGGCGAGCAGGCTGCCTTCGATACCGGCATCCACGACCTGCACCCTGAGATCGTCAAGACCCTTGGTGCCTTGCGCTACCGTACCTCGTTTGGTCAGAATGTGCTTCAGCACTCCCTCGAGGTCTCTGATCTGTGCGGCGTGATGGCTTCCGAGCTTGGCCTGGACGTTGTGACTGCCAAGCGCGCCGGCCTGCTTCACGACCTGGGTAAGGCAATTGACCACGACGTCGAGGGCCCGCATGCCGTCATCGGCGCCGAGCTTGCCCGTCGTTATGGCGAGAAGCCCGTTATCGTCCACGCTATCGAGGCTCACCATGCCGATGTCGACCCCAACACGGTGCTCGATGTTCTGGTACAGGCCGCCGATGCTGTCTCTGCCTCTCGCCCCGGTGCCCGTCGCGAGTCTGCCGAGAACTACATCAAGCGCCTTGAGAAGCTCGAGGAGATCGCCAACTCCCATGACGGCGTCGAGCGTACCTATGCCATGCAGGCTGGTCGCGAGGTCCACGTCATGGTTCAGCCGGACAAGATCTCCGATGCCCAGTCCACGGTTCTGGCTCACGATATCGCCCATCAGATCGAGGAAGAGATGGAGTATCCCGGTCAGGTGCGCGTCGTCGTGATTCGCGAGAGCCGCGCTGTCGATATCGCTAAATAATATGAGCGACGCGAACGAGCTCATCTCATTTATCGCGTCGATGTCGGGGGAGGGCAACCTTCGCGTCGAGGAGAACCTTGGCGAGGGGTATGTCCGCCTCCGCGTTTCGGAGGCCGAGCGGCGCCAGGCAAAGCACGACATTCAGCATGTCGAGGATATCGTCATCGAAATGCTCCGTAATGCTCGCGATGCCGGCGCCGACAAGGTCTATCTCGCCACGACCAAGGAAGATGGCGTCCGCACGCTTGTCTTTCTGGATAACGGCTCGGGTGTTCCGCAGGATATGCAAGAGCGAATCTTCGATGCTCGCGTTACCTCAAAGCTCGAGAGCATGAAGATGGACCGTTGGGGCGTTCACGGTCGTGGCATGGCATTGTTTTCGATCAAGCAAAACACCGACGAGGTCCGCGTGGTCACGTCCGGTGTCGATCTTGGTTCAGCCTTTAAGGTGACCGTTGCGGCCGACCGCCTTAGTGAGCGTGCTGATCAGTCCAGCTGGCCCCAGGCCGTCAAGGATGAGGACGGACGTTATGTCTGTGCTCGCGGTCCGCATAATATTATTCGCGCTGCTTGTGAGTTTGCGCTCGAGGAGTTGCGTGGTTGTGATGTCTATCTGGGCTCTCCGTCTGAGATTGCCGCTACCCTCTATGCTCAGGCATCTACCCGGCTCGATACGTCGCGTCTTCTGTTCATCGATGATGAGAGCGAGCTTCCGGTTGTCGACCGTTTGGGCCTTGCCTCTGATGCCGAGGACTTTATCCGTATCTGCTCGGGTTTGGGTCTTGAGATGTCCGAGCGCACGGCCCATCGCATTTTGGCAGGGCAGATTAAGCCCGTTCGCGGTGTGACCGCGCGTCTGCTGCGCGAACGTGATTCGTCCTCGCATGCGCCGGCTCCTGTCGATCTTGCGAAGGATCGTCGTGGGCTACGTATTGCCAAGGATGACATGGCACAGTTTTCGCGTGCTGTGGAGCGGGACTTTAATGACCTTGCCGCCCGGTACTATCTCAACCTTTGCGGCGACCCAAAGATTCGTGTTTCGCGTGATCGAATCACCGTGACCTTCGATCTTGCTAAAGAGGAATAGTGCCTTTACCGAGTCCACTCGGTACGATACAGTTATTGCAGTTAAAACGTACTTTTAAACGCAGGAGTTTCTTCATGGATTGCCTGAAGGTATCAAGCAAATCATCGCCCGCGTCCGTTGCCGGCGCCATCGCCGGCATGGTCAAGGATGGTGTACCCGTCAACATCCAGTGTGTCGGCGCCGGTGCGGTCAACCAGGCCATAAAGGCCGTGGCTATTGCGCGTGGTTTTTTGATTCCAACCGGGTTTGATATTTCCTGCGCGCCCGTGTTCTCCGACATCCTTATTAACGGGGAGTCGCGCACGGCCATCCGTCTCTCTATTTACGTTCACCAGATCAATCGAGCTGCTATGGATAACGTCGTCATGGATGACGTTAAGCCTGTGGCATAGCTTCTGCTTGCCTCGTTTCGCTCCCCATCGTTAGGACTTATGCACATGGACCAGCGTTCCGTACGCGATATTCTTGCCGGTAAAACCTACTTTATCCGCACCTTTGGCTGCCAGATGAATCAGCACGACTCCGAGCGTGTGAGTGGCCTGCTTGATTCGTATGGCTGCCTCATGGCGCTCGATCCCGAGCATGCCGATATCGTTGTGTTCATGACGTGCTGTGTGCGCGAGGCTGCCGATACGCGCCTGTACGGTCAGTGCAATTCCTGCAAAAGCCTGCCGCCTTCGCCTTCGGGCAAGCGCGTGGTTGCCGTTGGTGGTTGCATCGCGCAGCGCGATGGCGAGGGTCTGCTCACCAACGTCGATAACGTCAATGTCATCTTTGGCACGCATTCCATCGCACATGTGGCCGAGCTCATTGCCGAGGCGTTCCTGGACGGCAAGCGTCATATCCGCACCAATGAGCATGAGGATACGGATGCCATGAGTATGCCGTGGCACCGTGAGACGCAGTATCACGCCTGGGTGCCCATCATGACGGGCTGCAATAACTTCTGCACCTACTGCATCGTGCCGTACGTGCGCGGTCGCGAAAAGAGCCGCCCCTTCGAGGAGATTGTCGACGAGGTGACCGGTTTGGTGCGCCAGGGCGTGCGTGAGATTACGCTGCTGGGCCAAAACGTTAACTCATATGGCCGCGATTTGTTTGGTAAGCCGCGCTTTGCCGACTTGCTGCGCGCCGTGGGCGATACGGGCGTGGAGCGCATCTTCTTTACCTCTTCGCATCCCAAGGATCTGCTGCCCGAGACCATCGACGCCATGGCCGAGACGCCTGCCGTTATGCCGCAGCTGCACCTGGCCGTCCAGTCAGGTTCGACGCGGATCCTCAAAGAGATGAATCGCCGTTATACACGCGAGGACTATCTGGGCCTGGTCGATCGCATTCGCAACCGCATGCCCGACATCGCGCTCTCGACCGACATTATCGTTGGCTTCCCGGGCGAGACTGAAGAAGACTTTGAGCAGACGCTCTCACTTGCCGAGACGGTCCGCTATGCTCAGGCCTATACCTTCATCTATTCCAAGCGCGCCGGTACCCCGGCCGCCGAGATTGATGATCCTACGCCGCATGAGGTTATTCTCGAGCGTTTCAACCGCCTGGTTAAGGTTATCGAGACCACGGCACACGAGTATAACCAGGGTGAGCTTCATACTGTGGTGCCGGCGCTCATTGAGGGAACGAGCAAAAAGAATGACGCGGTGCTACTGGGCAAGAGTCCCAAGAATCAGACCGTGCATGCGCCTATCCCAGAGGGTTACAGCATCGACCAGCTTGTTGGCAAGATCGTTGATGTTGACGTTGACGTTGCCAAGACCTGGTATTTGTCCGGCTCCGTTGTGGGCGAGCCGCGCTAATGGTTTCTCCCAGGGCAGGTCTTTCCGCCGTTGCGATCGTCGGTCCGACGGCGGTTGGTAAGAGTGATGTTGCCGACCGTTTGGCCGCTTGTCTTTCGTCCGAAGTGCTGTCGTGCGATGCGATGCAAATCTATCGCGGCATGGACATCGGTACCGCAAAGATGGCGCCCGATGAGTGTACGGCGCCGCTGCGTCTCGTCGACATTGTAGAGCCGGGTGTGGCATATTCTGCTGCGCTTTATCAGGCTGACGCTCGCGCGCATGTTGAGCGCTTGCTTGGCGAGGGCCGCCTACCGGTGTTTTGCGGGGGTACGGGGCTGTATCTCAAGGCCGCCCTCGATGAGATGGACTTTCCCTCGGGTGAACTTGAGGACGATCGCCGTGTGGGCTATCAGGAGCTTGCCGAGCGTATTGGCGAGGAAGAACTGCATGCCCTGCTTGCCGAGCGCGACCCAGAATCTGCTGCTGTTATTCATCCCCATAACGTGCGCCGTGTGATTCGTGCGCTCGAGATGCATGATGATGGTATCTCCTATGCACAGCAAAAAAGTCAGTTTAGTGTTCCGCGCGAGCATTATCATGCTCTTTGGTTTGGTCTGACGCGTAATCGCGAGGTTCTCTACGAGCGCATTAACCTGCGTGTCGATCTGATGTTTGAACAGGGTCTTGTCGATGAGGTTCGCGGTCTGATGGACCAGGGGCTGGGAGATGCCCTGACGTCGATGCAGGCAATTGGCTATAAAGAGATCATTGATGCTTTCAATGGCGTGATTTCTATGGATGAGGCTCGCGAACTCATTAAGATGCGTTCGCGTCGTTATGCCAAGCGTCAGCTTTCGTGGTTTAAGCGCGATGACCGTATCGCGTGGTTTGATATGGATGAATTTACGATCGATGAGGTCGTTGAGGATATCCTGCATCGTATTGAGGCTGCCTAATGGCCCGTTTCCCCCTTGTTCCTACGGCACCCGAGCCCGAGCGTGCCATTTTGGTTGGTGTTGAATGGCACGATAATGCATGGCCGCTCGATCGCTCGCTTGATGAGCTGGAGCGTCTTGCCCACACGGCTGGTGCCCAGTGCGTGGCACGCTTGTCACAGCGTTTGGTAAAGCCGTATCCTAAATCGTTTATCGGTTCCGGTAAGGTTGAAGAGCTGTGCGGCCTGGTGCATCGCATGGATGCCGATGTCGTTATTTTTGACGACGACCTGACGCCCTCGCAGCAATCCTATTTGGAGAAAGCCGTGGGTGAACCGGTCAAGATTATTGACCGCACGGCGTTGATTTTGGATATCTTTGGCCTGCATGCTCAGACGCGTGAGGGATACCTACAGGTACAGCTGGCACAGCTTCAATATCTGTTGCCTCGTCTGCGTGGCATGTGGAGCCATCTCGCCAAGGAACAGACGCGCGGCGGCATCGGCTCACGCTTTGGTCAGGGCGAAAGTCAGCTCGAGGTCGACCGTCGCCTCATTCGTAATAAGATCGCTGCGCTTCGTCGTGAGCTCAAGCAGGTTGAACAGCGTCGCGATGTTCAATCCAAGAGCCGCATTGAGTCACCGGCGTTTCGCGTCGCGTTAGCCGGCTATACCAATGCCGGTAAATCGACGTTGCTCAATCGTCTGACCGGCTCTACGGTACTTTCGCAGGACAAGCTGTTTGCTACGCTCGACCCGATGACGCGTTCGTATCGCCTGCCCGGCGGTCGCGGAATGACGATTACCGATACCGTCGGCTTTATTCAAAAGCTGCCGCATGGTCTTATCGATGCCTTTAAATCGACGCTGTCCGAGGTGTTGGGTGCCGATCTAATTCTCAAAGTCGTAGATGCGTCTGACGAGGACTATGAACGGCAGCTGGAGGCTGTCGACCGCGTGCTTGATGAGATCGGCGCCGGAGAGCGCCTAACGCTGACCATATTCAATAAAATCGATCTTCTCGATAGCGTTGATCGATTAAGTTTCCGTCGTCGCTATCCCGAGGCCGTGCTGTTCTCGGCCCAGACGGGCGAGGGACTCGACGATCTCGTCGATCGCATTGCTCGCGAGGCAGCTGCCACCGATGTGTTGCTCTCTGCTGATATCCCGTATCGTGAAGGTGCACTCATCACACTCGTTCATGAACAGGGAACCCTCCTGCATGAGGAATACCTCGAGGACGGCGTTCGTATTGTGGCAAAGCTTCCGGCTCGTATCGCACCGCGTCTCGAGCGTTATCGAACAGAGTAAATCAGCTCCAGCACGCCCAAGATAATGGGCTGATGCAGCAGGTAGAACGGCAGCGCATGGCGTCCGAGGCTTGCGAGCGCCGGAACGGGATTCTCATAGGACCATGCTGGCGCCTCGCGGCTTGTTTTCTGTGCGGCGTGGGCGGCAAAGAAGCCTGTGAGGTACATAAAAAAGAATGGGATGAGTGGATAGTAATCACCGGAGACAAAGTCTGGACTTGGGAACCCCAGCCAAGCTAGATAGGGGATAGGGTAGACCGCTTTAGGAATGCTCCAGGTACAGGCAAAGAGTATGAGGCAAATCGTTATACCCCATACTGCCGGCACCCTATCGAGAACCGTGCGCGCGAGCGCAATAATGGCAGTGCACGCCGCCATGCAATAAATGATGCCAAAGTTCACTGAATCGTCGACTGATACGAGCGTTGTTGCAATCCAGACGACCAAAGCTGCGGCAGCGTACTTGGCCGCTCGTTTAGCATTGTTGCGTGAGAGCGTGCACATCCAACCCGCGATAAAAAAAAATACCCAGCTGATGCTGGCGCGCCAGATTTCTTGAAAGACAGTCTGGGTAAACCAGGGCATACCCCAACCGTACAGGTAGGCGAGATCGTAGCAAGCGTGAAAACCTGCCATTGAAATCATCGTAAACCCGCGGACGGTATCAAAGATGATGATGCGTTTTTGCATTACGAGAACCGGCGCATCAAGCCGACGACTTTGCCCAAGATAACGGGATTCGTTGCATAGATAGGCTCCATGGTGTCATTCTCGGGCTGCAGGCGTACGCGTCCCTGCTCCTTGTAGAACGTCTTGACGGTCGCCGAACCATCAATCATGGCCACGACAATTTCGCCGTTCATGGCACTCTTTTGTTCACGGACAATGATGTAATCGCCATTGAAGATGCCGACATTGATCATTGAGCTCCCATGCACCTCAAGGATAAAGGAACCCTGATCGGTGGCGATTTCGGTCGGGATAGTAAAAGTGTCTTCGATATTCTGCTCGGCCAGAATGGGAATCCCAGCCGCGACGCGACCAACGAGCGGTAGCGAGACCGTTCCGCGAGGTGCGGTGGGCTCGTCAGATTTAGAAATTGAGACAGAGGAACCGTCCTCGTTAAAGAGTTCCAGGGCGCGCGGTTTGGTGGCATCGCGCTTGAGTAGCCCACGCGCCTCCAGGGCAGATAGATGGGCGTGCACGGTGCTGGGGGAGGAAAGGCCCACGGCAGAAGCCATCTCGCGCACGCTGGGCGGATAACCCTTCTCCTGCTGATATTCCTTGATGAAGTCGTAAATTTGCTGCTGACGCTTGGTAATTTTGCGAGCCATCAGGGCATCCTCTCTACCCATGTCAAACAAATGTTCGAATTTTGCTTGACAGGAACAACTGTTCGAAGATAATAATAACCGAACATTCGTTCTCGCGCTAGACATTTTTGTCCGCGCGGCTTGATAAAACTGTTCTCAGCAAAACACGCGAGAGGAGAACATGATGAACGCAACGAATATGGTCCAGGGAAACCTCGCCCTTAAGCTCGAGACGCCTACAGAACCCACTTTTACGGTTGTTCAGGGTGGCCGCTCCGGCTTTCAGCCTTTGACCGTAAAGCCTGCTCGCAATCAGCAGGCTGTAGTCGCGCCGGCTCGCGTTGCCCTGAAGGTTCCGACGATTGTCGCCGTTGCCGTTGCGCTTACGCTCTTCTTTGTCCTCGCTATGTCGGTCTTTAGCGTTCGTCACGCCGCGTATGCCGAGTCCGTTTCCAACGTTACCTACGAGACCATTCGCGTTCAGCCTGGCGATTCTCTTTGGTCTCTTGCCGAGGAATATCCAATCGAAGGCCTTTCCACGCAAGAGACTTCCGACATGATCCGTAACGTCAATCATCTGGAGCATGGTTCGCTCGCCGCCGGTGCGCATCTTAAGGTTCCTGCTCGTTCGTAATCATTATCGCGCTGCGCATGGTACCCTTGTTATCGTTTAAGAGGAGGTACCATGCGCTGTCCCAAATGCGGCAAGGCACATACCCGCGTCGTTGATTCCCGTATGCAGGAGTCAAATAACACCATTAAGCGCCGTCGTGAATGTTGCTCGTGTAACTACCGCTTTACAACGTTCGAGCGATGCGAAGACCCAATTGAGGTCATTAAGTCGGACGGAACCAAGCAGCGGTTCGATCGCAATAAGCTGCTCGTCGGCTTGATGCGCGCCACCATCAAGCGCGATATCGACACTAAGAAGCTCAATGAGATTATCGACGACATTGAGGTCGAGCTGCGCTCTCGCACGCTTACGGCCGTTACGTCCCATGAGTTGGGTGACATGGTTCTCAAGCGCTTGGCCAAGATCGACAAGGTGGCGTACATCCGCTTTGCCTCGGTCTACCGCGATTTCAAAGACGTTGATGAGTTTCTGCAAGAGCTCGACAAGCTAAGGTGATTCCATGTCCAACATTACCGTCAACATTAAGCGTCTCGACCCCACCGTCGAGCTTCCCAAATACGCCCATCCCACCGATGCCGGCTTGGATCTGCGCTCCAACGAGGACTGCGTCCTGAAGCCCTTCGAACGCCGTCTTGTCTCTACTGGGCTGGCTATCGCCCTGCCCGACGGCTACGCCGGCTTCGTGCAGCCCCGCAGCGGCTTGGCCATCAAGCAGGGCCTGTCTATAGTCAACACGCCGGGCCTCATCGACGCCCACTACCGAGGAGAACTCAAGGTTATCCTCATCAACCTGGACCCCTCCAACAACATCCAAATCAACAACGGTGACCGCATAGCCCAACTCGTCATCCAAGAAGTCCCCACGGTCAACCTCATAGAAGTACAAGAACTAGACGAAACCGACCGAGGCAACGGAGGCTTCGGCTCCAGCGGCGTCGCCTAGGGACGCTTGTATCCCTCCCGCCCGGGGCTTACCTATATCATTCCATGCTCAAACATTCTCGCGTCGCTTCGCTCGCTGCGAAACTGCGCGTGGAACGATATAGGTAAGCCCCGGGCGGGCGGCTACCAGCTTGAAACAATATTTACTTTTCTAGTAAGTCGATGCGATAAAGGGACGCCTCCTTTGTCGCATCGACTAACTCTATTTATATTTTCCTGTTTTACCTTTGCAGGTTCTAATGGAGGGGATACCGAAGTAGCTGCTAGTAAGTAAACGTAGCTGTTCAGCGGGAGCCGCCCATATATCGTTCCACGCGCAGTTTCGCAGCGCAGCGAGAATGTTTGAGCATGGAATGATATATGGGCGGCTCCCGCTGAACAGCGGACTTTCGTCTACCTGATATGAGCAGGTTTTCCGCCCCAGTAGAAGCGGCAGAAGGCTCGTTTGCGCTTTTGGGGCTTGCCCGTAAGCTCCATGGTTGCGGTGGCGATGTCCTCGGCTGCGCGTGGACGGCGCAGGACTTCGCCGTTGATGAGTAGGGCTTTGAGTGATTCAGGATGGTCGTGCAAGTGACGTAGGGTAACGATGAGCTCTCGTGCGGTGGTGACATGCATGCTGGCGCCCATGCCGGTGAGCATCGTGGTGTTGGCCTTTTCCTGGCCGTATGATTTGCCCAGCAGGATCATCGGCAGATGCGCGCATAGGCACTCGGTGACGGTGAGTCCGCCCGATTTGAGGATTGCCAGGTCGCAGCCGTGCATGAGGGCCGCCATGTCGTCCACGTAGTCTAGAACCGTGACGTTTTCGAGCTTCATGGCATCGAAAAGCGGTTTGAGACGGGTGGCATATTCGGCATCCTTGCCCGGCAAAATGACAAAGTGCATGTCCTCGAAGCTGCGCAGGAAGGGGAGTGTGCGGTCCATCTCCGCGCGAAAGCGAACGTACGGTTGAGGCAAACTGGCACCGGCCATCACCAACACAACGGTCTTGTCAGCGGGGAGATTAAACTTCTCGAGTTCTTCCTCGCGATTGTAGTCCGTATCAAACCCGGCGCGAATGGGGATGCCTGTAATGCGGATTTTGGTCTCGGGAACCTTGCGCGGGCGCAGCGTTTCGGCCATAAACTCGTTGGCTACGCAGAATAGGTCGGTGTCCTTGTGGGGCCAAAAGCCTTCGACTTCGTAATCGGTCGGCACGCAGATGACCGGATAATCGATACCCGTGATGACGCGGGCACCCACAGCGACGTTGGCCGCCGTGATGTGCGTTGCGACCACGGCTATGGGCCTGCGGCTGCGGACATATTCGTTGAAGGCGGGGAACATAATACGCGCCCATGCCGTGCCGCCACCCCAGAGAAGATGCCCCGTAAGCGTATATCGCCAGGTCAGGTCGTAAATGGGACGCGTGGCTCCCGTAAAAGAAGCCGCGGTCTTATTGCCGTCGAATTTAATACGTCCAAAATCAAGGATATCGAGCACTTCAATCTCAACATCCTCGGGGATGCCGCTGGTGCCGCGGATGAGGTCGAATGCCTGAGCAATCGCATTTGCAGCGGCCTTGTGACCCGAGCCGACCGAGGCGTGCACGATGGTCACGAGAGGTTTTTGCTGAGCCAAGAGCGTGGTTTGCTCCGATTGGGGAGTGCTGTGCGTGAGCAGGGGAGCGTCGTCGCTCGTCTGCGTTTGATCCATCGATAACTCCCCTTAATCTTTGTTTCGCAAAGAATCATTGTAGTGCATGAGTGTCACGTTTGCCTAAATTTGGGTATGAGCGCAAAGAACGCCAATCTTTCGACAGGAGGTCTCTTCATGACTACCCATCAGCCGATCGATGTTGCTATTATCGGCGGCGGCCCTGCGGGCTATGCTGCAGCCATTTACGCGGCGCGCGCCAACCTAACGACGACTGTGATTGAGCAGGGCATGTCGGGAGGACAGATCGCCACAACCAATGAGGTCGAGAACTATCCGGGCATTCCGCTCTTGAGTGGCGCCGAACTCGGCGAGCGTTTTCAGCAGCATGCAGAAGGCCTGGGAGCACAGGTTACATGGAGCATGGTTACGGGTATCGATTACGATGCCGATACAGCGCTGTTTACGGTGCATCACGACATGGGCGATACGCTGGCCTCGAGTGTTATCGCTTGCATGGGTGCCACGCCGCGTCCGGCAGGTTTCGCTGGCGAGGATACCTATCGCGGTCGTGGCGTTTCATATTGCGCAACATGTGACGGCATGTTCTTCCGCGGCAAACAGGTCTTTGTCATCGGTGGCGGTAATGCTGCCTGCGAGGAAGCTCTGTTCTTGTCAGAAATCGCCAGCAGTGTGACCATCGTGCTGCGCCGCGACCAGTTCCGTGCGCCTGATGGTGTTGTTCAGAAAGTACTCGAAAAGGACAATATTACAGTTAGGTACCAAACTAGTATTGTGGAGCTCTCGGGCGAAGCCATGCCAACGACGATCACCTTTAAGGACAATTCATCCGGGGAAATTCATACCGAGTCATTTGAGCCCGGCTCTTTCGGCATCTTTGTCTTTGCCGGCACGCAACCCCATACCGAGCTTGTTGAGCATCTCGTCGATTTGGCGCCTGATGGCGGCATTCTAACTGATGAATCCATGGCGACCCGCACGCCAGGTCTATTTGCCGCTGGCGATATCCGTTCCAAGCGTTTACGCCAGGTTGTGACCGCCGTTTCTGATGGAGCCATAGCGGCAACCAGCGCATACGCATTTCTCCGTGGATAAGTACGATAATATATCTTATGTAAGGTTGCTATCTATAAACAAAGTGGTTGGACGGTGCATCAATGTGCAGTCCAACCACTTTTACATAGCGGCTATGTGGTATGCAAAACTAGATAACCTAGAATACAATATAGAAAACGAACGGAGGCCTCTGATGAACCACGTCAAACATGTTATCCCGATGTCTGATACATCGGTCAGCATTAAGCCGGAGGATATTCAGCCGACGGTGCTGCCGGATGCATTTATTCAGTCCGATATGGTGGGTAAACTCAACGCGTTGAGCCTGCCACGCTATGACCAGCTGCCCAATGTAACGCTCTATCGCGATCAGGTTATTGAATATGTTGCGCTTTGGATGGAGCCGCTTTCGATTTGCGTAGAGCAGCCCGTTATCACGCCTTCGATGATCAATAACTACGTGAAGGTCGGTCTCGTTCCTGCTCCGGTTAAAAAGCAGTATGGCCGTGAGCAGATTGCGCGTCTCATCGCCATTTGTATCTTTAAGCAGGTGCTGCCCATCGCTGCGGTTCAGGCACTCTTTAATATTCAGCGCTTGAGCTATGACGCTCCGACGGCTTTCGATTATGTAGTCGATCAACTTGAGGCATCGATCCGTGCGGCGTTTTCCGTCGAGCAGACTCCCGTGCCCGATACCGCACACCAGGTTACGCGCGAATCGTTGCTCGTACGCAGTGCGGTATCGTCCTTCGTTTCGAAGGCGTACCTGATGAGCTATCTAAAGTTTAATGGGTTTAATAGCTAACCGAGGTATAAGACGGGCGGGATAAAGAGCCATTGGCCCCTTATCCCGCCCGTGCGTTTGTCAAGTTGGACATTATCGGCCCGAAGCCACGCCCATGCCGTAGCCGATGATGAGGCCGTGCATCTCGGCATAGTATGAATCCAGTCCGTTGCAGGGCATGATGATGGTCTTGGAGTCGGGCCAATGCTCGACTATGCGGTCAGCAAGCGCCTGAGCTCCAGCTTCGTTCTCAACGTGATCGATGATGACCTCGCCGCCCGTGAAACCCTCGGCCTCCATGGCGTCGACAATCTTGGTGAGCATCTTCTTTTCGCCACGCGTGTGCCCAACGAGTTCAATTTTGCCCGCTTCGCTCGCAGTACCCAAAATGCGGATATTGAGCTTGTTGGCAATAACGCCGGCTGCCCTAGGAATGCGTCCAGCCTTCGCAAGGTTTTCGTAATTGCATAAACTAAAGAGGATCTTGCTGTTTTGCTCGAGACTATCGAAGTAAGCGCAGGCGTCCTCAAAGGAAACGTCGGGGTTGCTCGCAAGATAGCGGTCGAACAGCAAGAAGATCAAATCCATTTTGCCACCTGCGGCTCGCGAGTTAACCAAATGAATCTGACGATCCGGCTCCTCGGCAAGCACCATGTCACGTGCGGTGGCCGCGGCATTGTAGCTTCCCGAGACGCCCTCGGAGATGGGCATGCAGATCGTCTTGTCGGCAAGCCTGAAGAGTTCGGCCCACTCCCCTACGCTTGGACAGGCGCTCGAAGAAGCGCTCGACTCCGCCTGCACGGCGCAATTGAGCTCGTGAACATCGAGCGAGAGATCGTCGACAAATTCACGCTCCCCCACTCGAATTTTGAGGGGCGCAAATGCAAAGGTGGTATGGGGTGCGGTCGGTTGCCAATCGCGGAGGTTGCAGCTTGAATCGGAGATAAGTGCCCAGCTCATAGAGGGTCCTTTCTAATTGTTCCCTAACAATTATAGCCTTCTTGCAGACCGATTGGGCCACTATCTAGTATTCAAAACTAGATAGCGGCCTGCACGAATGGCAAAAGAATGGACCCCATGACTCAAAGCCACGAGGTCCATATCCGTTTGCTTTATCTGAATACTTAGTAACGCACGAAGATATAGTTATTGTTCATGCCGGCGGCAACGGAGCTGATGATAACACCCGTGTTGTAGTCGGAAGCATGAATCATCTGACCACCACCGATGTAAATGCCGGTGTGGTACGAGTTGACCACAACGTCACCGGGCTGCGGATCGGACACACGCGTCCAGCCCATAAAGGTACCCGTGGTGCCCAGGCGGCAATAGCGACCAGTGAGGCAATAACTAACAAAACCAGAGCAGTCGAAGCTGTTCGGGCCAATTCCGCCCCAGGAATAAGCGCAACCAAGCTTGCTGTATGCACGCGAGACAACAGAACCGCCATCGACTGACTGGCTCGGAGCAGAAGGCGTCGGAGCCGGGGCAGGCGTAGAGGGCTGCGGCGTCGGAGCAGGTGCCGGCGTAGGAGCCGGAGTGTTGCCGCCCTGGTTGTTATTATTGCTGGTCTGGCCACCGTTGTTGGTGTTCTCGGTCGTACCGGCAGTCTCGTTGCTCACCGTGGCCTTCTCGGCGGTGCTGGCGTTGATGCCGGCCTGCAGCGCGGCGTTGGCCTCGGCCTCTGCGGCAAGCTCGGCCTGCAGCTGCGAATCCAGGGAGTTTACGACGTTCTGGGCTTCAGCCTGCTGGGCGTTAAGCTCGTCGACCTTCTTTTGCGTGGTGGCGACGTTCTTCTCCTGCTCGGCCTGCTTATCGGTGAGCTGCTGTTTAAGCTCCTTGACCTCTTGAATGGTCTGAGCTTGCTTATCGGAAACTTTGCCGTAGTAGAACAGACGGTTGAGCATATCGCTCAGGTCATCGACACCCGTCAGAACCTGAAGCAGACTCAGACCGCCGGTTTTGTACTCGCCGGCGACATAGGTTGAGAGCTTGGCCTGACCATCGGCGATCTCCTGCTGCTTTTGCGTGATCTCGCCAGCAGTCTGATCGAGTGCCTGCGTCTGCGTGGCGAGCTCATCGTAAATCTGCTGAGTTTGGGTACCGATCTGCTCGAGTTTCGTACGAGCAGCGGCAAGGTCGGATGCGGTATCGGCGTAGGCAGGAGCCGCGAGGCCCAAGCCCAAAACACAAGCGAGGGTTGCCGTAGCAGCGCAGCGTGCCATGTTTTTGTGCGTGTTTGCTGTGCGCATGTAGCTTCCTTTCCAGTAACTAAGGGTAACGGCTAGTCCACCGTCACCAGGCTAAAGAGCTCCACATCGTCATTAGACGGCGTGAGCTTCTCGCGCGGGTTGAGAAACGCAAGCTCAAGGATACAACCATAACCGACAAGCTTTGCGCCCATATCTCGCACCAGTTTACCTGTTGCCTCGACGGTTCCGCCCGTCGCGACCAAGTCGTCCAGAATCAACACGGTATCTTTAGAGCTGATAGCGTCGGCATGGATCTCAATTGAATCGGTGCCGTACTCGAGCTCGTAGCTCTGGCTTACGGTCTCGCGCGGCAGCTTGCCCGGTTTACGTGCGGGAACAAAGCCGGCACCAAGGGCTACAGCCACCGGTACACCAACCATAAAGCCGCGAGCCTCGGGACCCACGACCTTGGTGATTCCCATGCCGGCAAAGTGCTCGGCGAGGGCATCGGTCATGGCTTTAAGCGCCTCGGGATTGCCAAAGAGCGGCGTGATGTCTTTAAAGATGACTCCGGGCTCGGGATAGTCGGGGATGTCGACGATTTGAGATTCGAAGTCGTACATTGCATGACCTTTCAATGGGTTGCCGGATAAGCGGCAGAGGTTATTTGGCCGCGGTGGCGGTGCCGGAGTGCGAAGGGGCGACGACCTTGAGCGGCTTTACGAGAGAATCCTCGTGCGAAGCCGGCGCGTCTGCCTCTTCGTTTTTGGCCTTGGTGGACTCGGAGCGAGTGATTTCCTCATCGAGTGCATCGATGTCGGCGTCCTCGACCACGGCGTTGAGCGACTCAAAAACGCGGTTCTTGAGCAGCGCAGTGTGCACACCTCCGGTCAGGTCGTGAAGCTTCTTAAACGCACGCTCGAGCTTGGCGTCGCGCTCGTCATCGGAGGTATCCATTCCGAGCATGCTCACGAGCACCTGCTCAAACATCGAGGACTCGCGGTTGGCGGAAGACACGTACTGACGCAGGTTGCGCGGCTCGATATGGAAGCGTGACAGCTCGGAACAGTAGCGGATGATTGGAAAATCGCGACCATCGACGAGCTCACGATTCTGCGGACTCTTGATGATGCGAATGAGGTCGTTCTCGGCGAGCGAGCGGATAAACGAAATCTCGACACCCAGCATATCGGGAATGGTCTCGATGGGATGCAGCTTTTGCTTAGTCTCCTTGGGCTCCGTCTTGAGCGGAACATCGGACAGCAAGCCCACCTCGTAGGCGAGCGTTGACAGGTCCGTGGCGTTTTCCAAGCGCTGCTTAATCACGTTGAGTGGCATGTAGCGAGTCTTCTGCAAGTGCAGAATGACCTCCAGGCGATCAACGTCCTCCTTGGAGTACTGACGGTATCCCTTAGGCGTACGATGAGGGGTAATGAGCCCCTCATCCTCTAGAAATCTAATTTTTGAGTTCGAAAGATCGGGGTATGCGCCTCGAAGAAGATTGACGACTTGGCCGATACTCAGATAGTTGCGTTCGGCCATGCCCTACTCACCGGTTTCGATGCGCTCCGGCGTGCTCTCGTGGTAGATGAGCGTAAACGTACCGATTTGGACGGATGAACCATCGTGCAACGGGGCTGCATTAACGATGGCACCGTCGACCCAGGTGCCATTGAGCGAGCCCAAGTCCTCGATGCGAGCGCCGAGGCCCTCGCGAATAATGCGGGCGTGGCTGCGCGAAACGGTCATGTCGTTGAGGAAGATACCGTTCGCGGGATCGCGGCCGATGGTGGTCACGTCGTCCTCGAGCTCAAAGGCGGCGCCAGTCTGCGGGCCCTTGACGATGGACAGAACGGGAGCGGTGATACGCACGTTGGCCATGAGGTCAGGAACGGTGACATCGCTCGAAG
Organism: uncultured Collinsella sp.; assembly: GCA_900541245.1. GTDB lineage: Bacteria > Actinomycetota > Coriobacteriia > Coriobacteriales > Coriobacteriaceae > Collinsella. Next base: position 3,092 of record UQIS01000030.1, on the reverse strand, counting down.
GCACGCGGAATACGCAGGTAGCTTCAGCAGTCTTATCATTCTGAGGCATATTGTTAACCATGTTGTCCATGACAACCCCTAACTTATCGCGGACGTGCCGCAAATAATGAACCGTACGTAATCATACCCCAACGAATCAGTCTTCGATTTCAGGGTTCAGAAAGTCGATGTCCTCGTCCTCGGGATGCGCGAGAGCCTGTTTAATGGCCGCTCCGCCCTTAATGGAGTAGATGACAGCCGTGAGCATGGAGAAGATCACGCCGCCGTACACAAAGAAGATGCCGAGGGGCACCGAGCTTCCGTTGAGGCCCGGGAAGGCCGTGAGGGTTGAAGGTAAAAGATGCAGTCCGTCAATAACGGGGAACCCGAGCAGCATGAGCGAGAAGCCGGTCATGAGCAGCGCTGTCGCAATCTTTCCGGGGAAGACGACGTCAATGGGACGAGGGTGGTAATGGCGAACGATAAGTGTGCCGATGCCCAGATAGATGTCGCGGCCAATAATGAGCACGCAGACCCAGATGGGCAACTCTCCGCGGACCACCAGTCCCAAGACTCCGGTGAACAGCAGTGCACGGTCGCAAATGGGATCCATGACCTTGCCGAGCCACGAGACCGTCTTAGTCATGCGCGCGATCTGACCGTCCATCCAGTCGGTGGAGGCGGCAACGGCGTAGATAACGATGGCGATGACGCGGTTGTTGTCCGTCACAAACAGGTACAGAAATACCAGGGTGAGGATCAGGCGCGTAAAGGTGATGAAATTGGAGATCGTAAAGATCTTATTCGACGGGTAATCGGAAGTGCCGATAAGCTCCTTTTTGATCTTCTTTTTGATGCCCACAGGACTCCCCCGCTGGTTAACGACAAAACTTTCGATACTATACCCGTTCCGGCGATGTCTATCCAGCGCAGCCATAGAGAGTCCAGACATGTGGAGGGCGCCTTTGGGCGGCGGGGGATTTCGCATTCGTGTACATCCGCCTCCAAACATGTCGAAAAATGTCGATTTTGGTGGCTGATGTACACGTTTTGATTCGGTAATTACATCGAGCGGGAACGTTGTTGCTGTAAGCAAATGCGTGCGGGTCGAGATTGGCTGGCACCAAAAGAGCCCATCGGCCGTTACGGCTTCGTTAGAAACGCGCCCCACCATGGATGGTGAACCCGAAAGGTAAGGCGCGCGGGCACGGTGAATCGGCCCTCGCGCCCGGAAGAGAAAGGATAAACCCATGGGTTACATGCTCGAGACGCGCGGGCTCACCAAGCGCTTCGGCCGCGGCGACCAGGCGCAGGACGCCGTGGCCGACGTGAGCCTTCATATCCGCGAGGGCGAGGTGTACGGGCTGCTCGGTCCCAACGGCGCCGGCAAGTCGACAACGCTCAAGATGATCTGCGGGATGCTTCGGCCGACGGCCGGGGAGATCCTCTTTGCCGGGCACGCCTGGCGCCGCGAGGACCTCTATGCAATCGGCAGCCTCATCGAGGAGGCGCCGCTCTACCCCAACCTCACCGCGCGCGAGAACCTGCGCGTGCGCACCACGCTGCTGGGCCTTCCCGAGAGCCGCATAGATGAGGTGCTCGCCGCCGTGGACCTCGCGGACACCGGTAAGAAGCGCGCCGGGCGCTTCTCGATGGGCATGCGGCAGCGCCTGGGGCTCGCGCTGGCGCTGATCGCCCGGCCACGCCTGCTCGTGCTCGACGAGCCCACCAACGGCCTCGACCCCATCGGCATCGAGGAGCTGCGCGACCAGATCCGCGGCTTCGCGGCGGCGGGCACGACGGTGATCGTCTCGAGCCACATCCTCTCCGAGGTGCAGCAGATGGCGGACACCATCGGCATCATCTGCGGGGGGCGCCTCGCCTACGAGGATGCGCTTCGGCCCGGGCAGGACCTCGAGGAACTCTTCATGAGCTTCTGCCGGGAAGGGCGACGAGCACGCGGGGAGGTGACGGCATGACGGGCGAGAAAGGCGGCCTGCTCGCGGGCCTGCGCGCCGAGGCCCTGAAGTCGCGCCACGCGGCACCGGTTCGCCTGGCCGTGCTCATGGCGCTGCCGATGCCGCTGCTCGGCGCGATGCCCTACCGGGGCGTGCAGATCTTCAGCGCGTGGAACTACTGGTACGCGCTCTTCCTGCCCGTGGCCCTCTCGCTCGTGGTGGCGTGCGTCGCGCGGGCGGACGCTCGCACGCGGATGCGGGGGCTTCTGGGCCTGGGCTTCCCGCTCGGGCGCGCCTGGTGGGCCAAGGCGCTCTGGTGCCTCGCGCTCTGCGCGCTCTCGAACCTCGTGGTCTTCGGCATCTACCTCGCGGGATCGGCGTTCTCCTCGCAGGGCCTCACGGCCGCGGGCACGCTCACGATGCTCCTCTGCGCGCTCGCCAACACGGTGACCGCGGCGTGGATGATCCCCGCAGGGCTCTTCCTCACGGCGCGGCTCGGATTGCTCGCGGGCATCTTCTGCCCACTCGCCGCGCAGCTCGTGGGTGGGTTCGCCTGGTCGTTGGTGCCGCTGCCGCAGCTCTTTCCGCCGTCGGCGAGCATGGTCATCCCCACGAGCTTCATCCCCGTGCTGCCGAGCGGCGAGCCACTCGCGGCGGACATGGCGCTCGGCGGGGCGCTCGCGGCGGACGGCATGCTCACGCTGGCGGGCCTTGCGGTCTGCGCGCTCGCGTTCGCCGCGCTCACGGCGGCGGGCGCGGCCTGGTTCGCGCGCTCCGAGGAGAGGTGATGGCCGTGACACGACCCTCCGACGCGACGCCGCGCATGACTCTCCCGCGGGCCCTGCTCTCCGAGGCCCTGCGCCTGGCGCGCTCCCCGCTCGCAGTGGTGCACCTCGTCTGCGGCCTGGCAGCCGGTCTTGCCTGCGGCGAGTACTTCTCCGTAGCCCGATGGGACCCGGCGCTGGGCGCGGACGCCTACGCCCAGTTCCTCGGCGCCCTCATGCCGCTCATGTCCGCCATCGTCTGCGGGCTCGCCGTGGACGAGGAGCGCGCTGCCGGGCGCCTCGCCAACCTCACGGCGGTCCCCTCGCGCGGGCGCGCCGTCGCGGCGAAGCTGCTCGCCCTTGCGGCGCTCGGCGCCGCCGCGCTGGCCGT
>UQIS01000029.1 GCA_900541245.1 uncultured Collinsella sp. | reverse complement strand
GCGCTTGGGGCCCCGTCGGTGTCGTGTTTTTCCCCTATCCCCCTATTTCCTCACCCCCTGGTTTTATTATTAAAACACCTCACCGCCGCGGGGCACCCGCAGACCGCAGGGACGGGAGCAGCTATACTACTCTCAGTAGTTAAGGGTCGCGGATCCGCCGCGTCACCGCTCTCAACAGGAGGTCTTTGTTTATGGCAGATCAAAAGCCGGTTGTCGGGATCATCATGGGTTCCAAGTCCGACCTGGGCGTTATGGAAGGCTGCACCGCCGAGCTCGAGGCGCTGGGCGTGCCCTATGAGCTTGTCATTGCGAGCGCACACCGCACACCGGCGAAGGTCCACGAGTGGGCTTCGACTGCTGCCGATCGCGGTATCAAAGTGATTATCGCCGCCGCCGGCAAGGCCGCTCACCTGGGTGGTGTCGTGGCTGCCTTTACGCCGCTGCCGGTCATCGGCGTTCCCATGAAGACGAGTGACCTGGGCGGCATGGATTCGCTACTGTCGATGGTGCAGATGCCTTCGGGCGTGCCCGTGGCCTGCGTTGCCATCAACGGCGCCAAGAACGCCGCCATCTACGCCACGCAGATTCTAGGCGCTTGCGACCCCGGGTACCGCAAGGTTATCGAGAAGATGAAGCAGGAGATGGCCGACGCCTAGGCGTTCCGCCGTTTCACCGCAGTATAAGGAGAGCCATGTCCGACTATCAGGGAAAACGATTCAAGGCTTCTCAGATTCCCGATCCGTCGAAGCCGGGTGCTGCTCATGCGGCACAGCAGGGTCGGGTATCCTCTCCTCAGCAGCCGCGCGCGCCGCGCCCCGTGACACCGGCGACGCATCGTCGACAGGACGCGCCGGCCGCATATCGACCTTCATCTTATAGCACCGCTAAGAAGCCGCCCCGGTCTTCATCGCATGCCACGCCGTCGGATTACACCGAGCCGCCACGTAAAAAGCGCCGCTCCATCATTCCCATTCTGCTCATCATCGTGGGCATCGGCCTAATCGTTGCCGCCGCTGCCATCTTTATCAATGCGCAGATTGGTTACAAGCAGGCGAGCGAGTCGTACCAAAAGATCGAAAAACAATATGTGAGCGACAAGGACGCCAGTGGCGTGCCAATTATCGACTTTAATGCGCTTGCCCAGACAAATCCCGAGGTTGTGGGTTGGATTTACGCGCCCGGCACCAACATCAACTACCCCGTGGTGCAGACCAACAACAACTCCAAATACCTCAACACGCTGTTTGACGGTACATCTAACGCGTCCGGTGCCATTTTCTTGGATAGTGATGACACCGCGCCGGGAATGGTTGACCAGCAGACCACGATCTACGGACACCATATGAACGATGGGTCGATGTTCAACGTGATTTCGGATACGACAGACCAGGCAACGTTCGATAGCATTGAATATGTGTACTACATCACACGGGATGCTACGTATAAGCTGCGACCACTGGCGACCAAGGTCGTTGAGGACACGTATGCCAAGGCGCGCACGCCCAATTTTGAGGGCGACGACGGGCTCAAGAACTACCTGTCCGAGATGCTCGACGGTGCCTCTGCCGTGGCGAGCGATGCCACCGATCGTGCCGCTTCGGCAACCAAGGTTGTAACGCTTGTGACCTGTCGTTCGTTATCGCTGAGCAACACGCGTGCCGTCATGGTGCTCACGCCGGTCGAGGAATAGATAATGGGCTACTCAATGACGGTGAAAGGGGAAATGATGCTCGAGAATGGCAAAACGATGCCTTCGGTTGATGCTTGGCTGCGCGAGGCCAAGGCCGATTCGTCGGCACCTGCGTGCGGTATGTATCTGACGCATAACGGTGTGGTGCGCGCGACGCCCAAGGCCGAGGCGCGCGGTGTCGAGACCGATGGCGTGGCGCCGGGCCACAAGGTGGGCGGCATGGTGTTCGGCTACGACGCCAGCAAGGTGCAGGCTGCTATCGAGGCCACGCGCGCGATGCCGGGTATCGGCTATGTGCGCGTGTGGCTGGCAAGCGGCGAGCTTGCCGTAGGTGACGACATCATGCTCGTGCTCATCGGCGGGGACATTCGCCCGCACGTGGTCGATGCGCTGCAGGCGCTCGTTGGCACCATCAAGAATGAATGCGTGAGTGAGGTCGAGCGCGAGGCGTAGAGGCTTGCGTCGATAGAAGGCTCGTTTATAAAAATGCCCGCCGGTACGTGTGATACCGGCGGGCATTTTGCGTTTTGGACGAGGTGGGCGCTACACGCGCGTCGCATCCTTGGGACTCATGGTCATGCTCTGGAATCGGTTTTCCATGTACTCGTTATCGAAGTGCTCTCCGTAGAACTGTGCGACGGGAATGTCCGGCTCCGTGCCGTTGACGCGCTGATACCAATAATCGAGCGACTGCAGCGTCATAACGCCATCGACCAGCATAATGATGGTGAAGATGACGGTAGCCGAGTAGCGGCTCTTCCACGGAATCATGTTGATGAGCTTAAGCAGCCTCGGCAGCAGCAGCTTGATCCAGATGAGGCCGCCCAGGCCCCACAGGCAGGCGAAGCCCGTGCAGGTGCGTCCGCCCGTGAGGACCACGAGCGGGTCGGGCATACCGAACAGCGTTATGTGCGAGTAGCTCCACGAGACCACGCCAAACGCGGTCTGCATAAACCAGCCCACGAACACCTCAAAGCTGGCGCCGAGCAGGGCGCTCACCAGGAAAATGATGATGGGGTTCTTTTTATAGAAGCGGTTGAGCACCATGGTCATGAGCACGGCGCCAAAGCCGTAGATGGGGCTGAAGGGGCCAAACAGCATACCGGCGCGGTCCTGGTAGACGCCCGGGTCGACGACCGTCATGTGCCAGATGTCCTCGGCGATCAGACCGAGTATGCAGCAGACAAAGAATACCCAGAACAGGTTGAAGTAGTTGAGCTTGATGTAGCCTTCGCCGGTTTCATCGCGCCCGAGCATGCCCTCGGCGGCGGCGTCGCGATCGAGCATCTCCTGCAGGCGGCGCTGCAGCTCGCGCTCCTGGCGCAGCGTGGGGTCGACGGTGGCCGAAAGTGCGACGAGGATGCCGAGCTGGATGGCAGGGCGCAGCAAGAAGGGCCCGATGCCCTGGAGCATCACGTCAACCAAAAGCTCGACGACGGTCAATGCGATAAGGATATAGGACAGACGGGCGGCATTGCGGCGCTGGTTTTTGATAAGGTCCAGGCCAAAGATGATCAGGATGACGGCGCTTGCCGCAGAGAGCATGATGCCGGCGACGATAAGGCCGACCGCGACGAGCGTGTTGTCGCCGAGCTTGGCGGCGGCGTTGCCGTTGATGAGTGCGGTGATGACCTGCCACATAAAGGCGCCGACTGACGGGAGCGTACCAACACCGGACAGGATGCACAGGACGGCGTACACCTTAATGATGAGGGGGATCTTCTTAACCTCCGTAGCGCTGGGGACGCTGGGGTCGAGTTCGTTTCGATCCATACAGAACCTTTCTCGCTTTGTTGTAGGTTACAAGGATACGCCGCCGATCTGCTAAAAGACAGGACGAATGGCCCAATTGCAGCAATGTAGGCCCTAACGGTGGACGAGACGCGCCGCGACGGAGGCATACGGGACCGTTGACCCCGAAGGCGGGTTGCCCAATAAAATGTTTGGCCGCAAAACGGATTATTAGCTCGGTGGGCTTTTAAAAAGCGCTGCTCATGCGCTGGGGAGCGCGTCGCGCCGTGCGTATAATAAGGCGGGTAACGCCAAAATACGAGGCTCTGAGGGGATGCCATGTCTCAAGAAACCATCCGCGCGGCCGAGCGTGCCGCGGGACAGGTGAACGCCATGTCGACGTATGATCCGGACTCTGACCAGCTGCATGAGGAATGCGGCGTTTTTGGTGTCTGGGCGCCCGATCGCGACGTGGCTCGACTGACGTACTTTGGCCTGCGTGCACTGCAGCACCGTGGCCAAGAATCGGCGGGAATCGCTGTTGGTGACGGCGGTACGGTTATGGTCCGCAAGGATCTGGGCCTGCTCGACCGCGTGTTCTCCAATGCCGACTTGTCGACGCTCTCCGGTCAGCTGGCCGTGGGTCATGTGCGCTACGGCACCGCCGGCGCCAAGAGCTGGGAAGCCTCTCAGCCGCACCTCTCTACCATCAATAGCGTCATTATCGCGCTTGCGCACAACGGCACCCTCGTCAACACCGACGAGCTGCGCCGCCAGCTGATCGAGCTGGGCGTGCCGTTCCTCTCCAATTCGGATTCCGAGGTCGCGACCAAACTCATCGGCTACTTTACTCAGCGTACAGGCCATCTGCGCGAGGGCATTCGCAAGACCATGGAGCTCGTGCGCGGCGGCTACGCCATGACGCTCATCAACGAGCAGGCGCTCTACGCATTCCGCGATCCGCACGGCATTCGCCCGCTCGTGCTGGGCAAGCTGGTGGACGAGGGCCTGGACCAGGCCGATGCCGCATCCGTTTCGCAGCTGCCGTCGCAGGACGGCGCCGCGACGGTCGACGCCACCACCCATGTCACGCGCGCCGGCGGCTGGGTCGTTGCCTCCGAGACGTGCGCGCTCGACATCGTGGGTGCCGAGTACGTCCGTGACGTCCGTCCCGGCGAGATTTTGCGCATCAGCGCCGAGGGTCTGGTATCCGAGCAGGGCGTGCCTGCAGCCGAAGAGCCCGCCAACTGCATCTTTGAGCAGGTCTACTTTGCCCGCCCCGACTCCATCATGAACGGCAAGAGCGTCTATGCCTGCCGTTACGACATGGGTCGTCAGCTGGCACACGAGGAGCCCGTCGAGGCCGACCTGGTCATCGGCGTGCCCGACTCCGGCCTGCCGCCCGCGGAGGGTTATTCGCACGAGAGCGGTATTCCCTTTGGCGAGGGCCTTATCAAGAACCGCTACGTGGGCCGTACGTTTATCGAGCCCACGCAGGAGCTGCGCGCCATGGGCGTGCGTATGAAACTCAACCCGCTGCGCGACAACATCGAGGGCAAGCGCCTGGTCGTCATCGACGACTCCATCGTGCGCGGCACCACCATGGTGCAGCTCGTCAAGATGCTGCGCAACGCCGGTGCCAAGGAGATTCATATCCGCATCAACTCGCCCGAGGTCGTCTGGCCGTGCTTCTACGGTATCGATACCGACGTGCAGTCGCAGCTTATCAGCGCCAACAAGACAGTCGACGAGATTTGCGAGTACATCGGCGCCGATTCGCTGGCCTTCCTTTCGGTCGAGGGCCTGCTGAAGGTCATGCCCAAGGGCGGTTACTGCGATGCGTGCTTTACCGGACGCTACCCCGTGGCGATTCCCGAGAGCTTTGGCCGCGACAAGTTTATGGAGGGCTTTAAGCCCCGCAACCTGGATAAGCCGCTGCATTTTGACGACGACGCCGTGGTCGAGAAATACGACGACCGCAGCTGGGAAGAGAAGCACGGCGAGGCCTAAAGCCTGCCATGTGGGGATAGGTGTATTTTGGTAGGTTTTACCTGCTGTTTTGTTGATATGACGGCGCGTGCTGTTATGGCGCGCGCCGAAATGAACGCAACTATGAGCACCGTTTGGCGCCCGCGCGGCGCCACGGTAGTGGGAGAGGAAGGCTCAGATGAGCGACAGCAAGCATGTGACGTATGAGGATGCCGGCGTCGATACCGCCGAGGGCGGCCGCGCCGTCGACGCTATTAAGCAAATGGTTAAGGACACCAACCGTCCCGAGGTCATCGGCGGCATCGGCGGCTTCGGTGGCCTGTTCTCGGCCGCCGCGCTTAAGGATATGGAAGACCCGATTCTGATCAGCGGTACCGACGGCGTGGGCACCAAACTCGTGCTCGCCCAGATTATGGACCGTCACGAGACGGTGGGCCAGGACCTGGTCGCTATGTGCGTCAACGACATTCTGGCTTCGGGCGCCGAGCCGCTGTTCTTCCTGGACTACGTTGCCATCGGTCACATCGAGGCCGAGCACATGGCAAAGATCATCAAGGGTGTGGCCGACGGCTGCAAGCTCGCGGGCTGCGCGCTCGTGGGCGGCGAGATGGCCGAGCATCCGGGCGTCATGGCTCCGGCCGACTACGACCTCGCCGGCTTTACCGTGGGCGTCGTCGATCGTCCTAAGATGCTCGACCCCGCGAATGTCCGTCCCGGCGACGTGATTCTGGGCCTGCCCTCCACCGGCGTGCATTCCAACGGCTACTCGCTCGTGCGCAAGGTCATCGGCGTCGACGGCATTAAGCCGGGCACGCCCGAGGCCGCCGCTAAGGCCGAGGAGCTGAGCCGTCCGCTCGAGGAGCTCGGCGGTGCATCGCTGGCAGACGCTCTGCTGGCCCCCACGCGCATCTACGTCAAGCCGATTCTGGAGCTGCTGCGCGGTGGCGCCAACGTTCATGCCATTGCCCACATCACTGGCGGCGGTATTACCGAGAACCTCAACCGCGCGCTCGCCGACGACGTCGACGCTGTGGTCACCCGCAACGGTGCCGAGATGGGCTGGGACGTTCCGCCCGTCATCACCTACGTGTCGCGCCAGGCCGAGCTTGCGCCCAACGAGGCATGCAAGACCTTCAACATGGGCGTTGGCCTGTGCCTGATCGTCGCCCCCGAGGACGAGGCCGCGGTTACCGAGGCCCTGGTCGCGCTGGGCGAGAAGCCGTTCCGCGTGGGCGAGTGCGTCGAGGGTTCCGGTAAGGTCGTGTACTCCGATGAGCGCTAACGAGCAGATGGCTGCTGCCGAGGGCCTGGATTTTGTGCCCTACACCCGTCCGACCGGCACCGATACGGCCGAGCCGCTCAAGATCGGTGTGCTCATCAGCGGTTCGGGTACTAACCTGCAGGCGCTGATCGATCTGATCGCTGCCGGCAAGCTCAACGCTTCGATTGAGCTTGTGGTGTCGAGCCGTCCTTCGGCTAAGGGTTTGCAGCGCGCTGAGCGCGCGGGCATCCAGACGCTCACGCTGTCCAAGGATGTCTATGCCGACCCTATTGCCGCCGACGAGATCATCGCGCACGAGCTTCTCGAGCGCGGCTGCGAGTATGTGGTCATGGCCGGCTACATGCGCATGGTGCACACGCCTCTACTGGCGGCGTTTCCCAACCGCGTGGTCAACTTGCATCCGGCACTGCTGCCGAGCTTTACCGGTGCGCATGCGATTGACGATGCCTTTGCGCGCGGTGTCAAGGTGACCGGCGTGACCGTGCACTTTGCCAACGAGATCTACGACAACGGCCCCATCATCGCCCAGCGCGCGCTGGCTGTCGAGGAAGGTTGGGATGTCGACACGCTCGAGGAGCACATCCACGCGATTGAGCACGTGCTGTATCCCGAGGTCGTGCAAATGCTCGCCGACGGCCGCGTCCACGTGCTGGAGAGCGGCAAGGTCGCAATTGACGCGCCTCGCGGCTAGCGGCGCACAGTACAATTTAGCCGAGTAGTCAGGGTGGTCATTGGCGCCAAGGCGCGCGTGGCCACCTTTTGTTTTGGGTAGTCACCTGCGACGTTCTTTAACGACTAGTCATTTAAGAACGTCCCCGATGGCTAGGTGAGAGAGGTGAGCGCATGGCGGATAACGAAGCGCTGTTTACGCCTGATCTGGTGTTTTTTGATTGGGAGTGTGCGACGCCGGATGAGGTGTTTGCGCGGCTCGAGGGCAAGCTTGCACCACGTGGCTACATTGCATCCGGTTGGCTCGACGCCGTTCGCACGCGCGAGGATGCCTATCCCACGGGTCTTGCCATGCCGGCGGCAAACATTGCCATTCCGCATACCGATCCGGGGTTTGTGGCCAAGCCCTATATCGCGGTGGTGAAGCCCACCGCGCCCGTGACATTTAACGCTATGGCTGGCATGGGCGCTCCGGTGCCGGCACAGATCGTCATCAATCTGGGCATCGCAGAGCCGGGCGGTCAGGTCGAGGCCCTGCAGGCGCTCATGAACATCTTTATGGACGCCGATGCCGCAGCCGACGTGCTCGGCCAAACCACGCCGCAGGGCATGGTCGACGCCATCCGCCGTCACTTCTAAGGTGGGGCTGAGCCGGCACTTGGGGACTGTCCCTAACTGCCGGCTGCCAGAGCTGTCCCCTTTGCACCAAAATGGTGCAGATTAACCTGTCCCCAATGCACCAAGCGTGCCGCGGGGGCCGCGTTGTGACACAATGGCGTTTGTTCGATTCGTTATGCGAAAGGCCAACTATGGCAAATAAGAAAAAGAACTCCGAGGCCGCGCCGACGCCCGAGCAGCAGGCCCGCGCTGCCTCCAGCTCTCGCAAGAAACAGCGCAAGACGTACGTGTCTAAGACCGTCAAGATCGTCCTGGTGGTCATCGGCGTGCTGGCGATGTTGCTTTCCGTCTCGGCGATGGCGTGCTCCGGCCTTATGTCGCAGGCCGAGGATACCTCGGGCTACAAGCTGACCGGCGGTGTTGCTGCTACTATCAACGGCACCAACCTCACCGAGGACACCGTGACCAAGCAGATCATGAGCATGCGCACGTCCTACGGCTACACCAAGGACAAGGACTGGGCGCAGTATCTGGTTGACAACGACCTCACGCCCAAGAAATACCGCAAGCAACTCATCGACTCCTACACGCAGCAGATTCTGCTTCAGCAGGCACAGAAGGAGAATGGCGTGACGGTGTCGGACGAGGAGGTCGAGAAGGCTTGGAAGGACGCGTGCAAGAGCGCGGGCGGCGCCAAGGCCTTTAAGAAGACCCTCAAGACCTACGGCTATACCGAGGACACCTACAAGGATTCGCTCAAGGAGAGCCTGGCGCAGCAGAAACTCAAGGATGCCGTCGCGCCCACGAGTAAACCCAAGGACAGCGAGATTGTCGATTACATCAACGAAAACCTGTCCAGCTACAACGATGCCCGACGCTCGTCGAACATCCTGATCAAGGTTGATTCCGACGCTTCCGACGAGGACAAGACTGCCGCCAAGGCCAAGGCGCAGGAGTGCCTGGACAAGATCAACTCCGGTGAGCTGAGCTTTGAGGACGCCGTTGAGCAGTACTCCGAGGACACCGGTTCCAAGGAGAAGAAGGGTGATGTGGGCTGGGATAAGCTCACCACCTTCGTCGACAGCTACCAGGCGGCGCTCGAGGGGCTCAACAAGGGCGATGTGAGCGACGTCGTCGAGTCGACCTATGGTTACCACATCATCAAGTGCACCGACTACTTCCATGTCGATAATCAGGTCGATGACATTAAGCAGGTGCCCAAGGACATCAAGAAGTACGTTTCCAACGTGGTGAAGACGCAGGCGGCAAGCACTGCGTACAGCGAGTGGCTGGAGCAGTACAAGAAGGACGCCGACATCACCGTTAACCCCATGCCCAAGGACGTGCCGTACAACGTGAGCCTGAAGGGTGTCACCAAGAGTTCGACCGATGACGCGTCGACAACTGAGTAATCATGGGGAGGTACCCGTGCGAGTGCCGCCCACGCTATTGAGGAGGATTTGCAGATGACCAACGAAGAGCTGCAGAAGGAAATGATTGCGGCCATGAAGGCCAAGGACAAGGTTCGCCTGTCCATCATTCGCCAGGTCAAGGCCGAGGTGAAGAATATCGAGGTTAACGAGCGCCGCGACGTGACCGAGGAAGACGTCAACAGCATGATCAAGCGTCTGATTAAGCAGACGAGCGAGACGCTGGAGATGTCCATCAAGGCCGGCACCGACCAGGAGCGTACCGACAACCTGACCGAGCAGGTCAAGATTCTGGAGAGCCTGCTGCCCGCGCAGGTTTCGGGTGAGGAGCTCGAGGCCCTGATCGAGCAGGTTATCGCCGAGCTGGGTGCCACGTCCAAGAAGCAGATGGGCCAGGTTATGGGTGCACTCGGCAAGGCCACCGGCGGCAACTTCGATAAGCCGGCCGCGGCAAAGATCGTCGGCGCCAAGCTCGCGTAATTTGTTACGCGGTTTTACCAAACCGCGTAACGGCTCGACGCTGCAAACCCGTACACGCGGCAATCTGACGTTCAATTTCAAGGGCGCGACCATAAGGTCTGCGCCCTTTCATTTCACGTCACCTTGCTCGCGTGTACGGGTTTTCGCTGACTTATGCTCAACAAGGGCGGTTGTATTATTTTCGGCGCTCATTGGGGACAGACTTAAATGAGTAGGTACTCATTTAAGTCTGTCCCCAATGAGTGGGTGGAAGGTTGCGGGTTCTTTACGGGAATGTGGTGTGGGCTGCGGAAATGTGGTTCTTTCCGTACAATAGTTCAACTCGTGTAAACGCAGGGAAGGGACATTCATGGCAGACATGATCGAGATCAAGCATCTCAACAAGTACTTTGGCGACCTGCATGTGCTCAAAGATATCAATCTCACCGTCAAGCGCGGCGAGAAGCTCGTAATGATCGGGCCTTCCGGCTCGGGTAAGTCGACGCTCATCCGTTGCGTCGATTATCTGGAGGAGCCCACGTCGGGCGAGGTCGTCATCGACGGTACGCCGCTCACCAAAAAGAATCACCTGGAGATGGCTCGCAAGTATAGTTCCATGGTGTTTCAGCAGTTCAACCTGTATCCCAACATGACGGTGCTGGGCAACCTGACGCTCGCGCCCATCAAGCTGCAAAAGAAGAGCAAGGAGGAGGCGACCGAGATCGCCATCGCCGCGCTCAAGCGTGTCGGCATGGCGCATAAGGCCGGCGAGTATCCGCAGAATCTCTCGGGCGGTCAGCAGCAGCGCATCGCCATCGCCCGTGCCCTGTGCACCAAGCAGCCCATCATCCTGTTTGACGAGCCGACCTCGGCACTCGACCCCGAGATGGTCCAGGAAGTTCTGGACGTCATGATCGAGCTCGCGCAGGAGGACATCACCATGATCTGCGTGACGCATGAGATGGGCTTTGCGCGCCAGGTGGCCGACCGCGTCATCTTTATGGAGGACGGCCGCATTCTGGAGGAGGGCACGCCCGAGCACTTCTTCGATAACCCCGAGAACCCGCGCTGTCGCGAGTTCCTGTCCAAGATTCTGCACTAGGCGCGGTGATGGACATGACGGATATGACGAGGGCGGCCGTGTCGCGCCGTCACTTTTTGCAGCTGGCTGGCGCCAGCATGCTTGCGCTGACGGCGACCGCGCTTACCGGTTGCGGCAACTCAACCAGCGGCGAGGGCTCCGACAAGGGGTCCAAGCTTGCGGCCATCAAATCGCGTGGCCATCTGAATGCCGGCGTTAAGAAGGACGTTCCCGGCTACGGCTATTACGACACCGCCAAGGGCCGCTTTGAGGGCATGGAAGTCGATTTGTGCTACCAGATCGCTGCTGCCGTCTTTGGCGTGAGCTACAAGGAGGCCCGCGCCCAGGAGCTTGTCGAGTTTACTGACGTAACGCCCAAGACGCGCGGCCCGCTGATCGATAACGGCCAACTTGACGTGGTCGCGGCGACCTACACCATCACCGACGAGCGCAAGAAGAGCTGGGATTTCTCGACGCCGTACCGCACCGACTACGTGGGACTCATGGTCAAGAAGCGTTCGGGCTTTACCTCGATTGAGGACCTGGACGGCAAGGTCATTGGCGTAAGCCAGGGTGCCACCACGCAGGGCCTGATCGAGCAGATGATCAAGGACAACGGCTTTAGCTGCAAGCCCGAGTTTAGGGCCTTTAGCGGCTACCCCATCATCAAGAGTTCGCTCGACGCCGGCAATATCGACGTCTTTGCCATGGACCGCTCCACGCTGGCCGGCTATATGAACGAGACCGTTGAGCTGCTGCAGCCCGAGGTCAAGTTTGGCGAGCAGGGCTACGGCGTGGCGACCAAGAAGGGCTGCGACCTTTCGGCCGTGGTCGATCAGGTGATTTGCGATCGCCTGGCCGATGGCTGGCTCGACCAAGAGGTCAAGACCTGGGGTCTTGTATAGGCGCATCGTCCAAGGAAGGAATCAAATGCTCGAAGGATTATTTGACGCCGACCGTTGGTCGACGACATTTCAAAATATGGGACCCTTCTGGGAGGGCTTTGGCGTGACGCTACAGGTGGTCGTTGCCGGTCTGCTGCTGTCGCTGGTGCTGGGCACGCTGCTGGGCGTGTTCTCTACCACTCGCTCGCGCGTGCTGCGCGCCATAAGCCGCGTGTACGTGGAGTTTTACCAGAACACCCCGTTGCCCGTACAGGTGCTCTTTATGTACATGGCCGGTCCGCAGTTTTTGCAGGCCATAACCGGTGCCGATCAGCCGGTGCGTATCGCGCCGTTCGTGCTGGGCTTCTTGGGCGTGGGTCTGTATCATGCGGCCTACATTTCGGAGGTCATCCGCACCGGTATCGAGGCGGTTCCGCGCGGTCAGATGGAAGCGGCCCAGAGCCAGGGCTTCACCCGTGCGCAGGCGTATTGGTACATCGTGCTGCCCCAGACATTCAAGATCATTCTGCCGCCGCTGTGTAACCAGGCGCTCAACCTGGTCAAGAACACGTCGGTGCTGGCACTTGTGGCCGGCGGCGACCTTATGTACCGTTCCGACAACTTTGTGAGTCTGTACGGTTACCTGCAGGGATACATCGTCTGCTGCCTTATGTACTTTATCATCTGCTTTCCGCTCGCCATGCTGGTGCAGTGGCTCGAGCGCCGCTCCAAGGAGCGTCCGCGCGGCGTGAGCCTGGCCGAGCTGGGGCTCGACAACGTAGAGGAGGCCTAGCGCATGGAAATCTTCAACGCGACCAACCTGCTCTACATTTGGGGCGGCTTTGTTAAGACGATCGAGATCTCGGCGCTGTCGATCTTTTTCTCGCTCATCTTTGGCACGGTGCTGGCGCTCGTTAAAAGCTACGCGCCCCGCCCGTTCCGTATTTTGGTGAGCGCCTATATCGAGTTGTTCCGCTGCACGCCAAACCTGCTGTGGATCCTGTTTATCTACTTTACGGTGCAGGGTTTGGACATTGTGATTTCGACCATCGCCTTTACGCTGTTTACCAGCGCTGTTATGGCCGAGATTGTGCGCGGCGGCCTCAACTCGATTCCGCGCGGCCAGTTTGAGGCAGCGCAGAGCCAAGGCTTTGGCTTCTTTGCCACCATGCGCTACATCATTCTGCCGCAGACGTTTAAGACGATCATTCCGGCGCTGTTTAGCCAGTGCACGACTGTCATCAAGGACAGCTCGTATCTTTCGGGCATTAACGTGGCCGAGCTCATGTACACGGCAAACGTCGTGATGGCCCACGCGATCGACCTGTCGCAGGTGCTTATGCTCTACGGCCTGGTGTTTGCGATGTACTTTGTGCTCAACTTTGGTATCTCGCTGCTGGTCCGAGCGTATCAGCGCCGCATAGTGGCAGCGTAGAATGTGACAAAGGGACTGTCCCTTTGTCACATAGAGAAAGGAATCGCGATGAGCGATCTGGAGAATAAGAAGAATCCTGTGGTCATTACCATCGCGCGCGACTTTGGCGCCGAGGGCCACGAGATTGGTCGCATGCTTGCCGACGAGTTGGGGATTCCGCTGTACGATAACGAGCTGCTGGTACGTGCGTCGCTGCGCGCGGGCGAGTCGCTCGATAAGATGGCCGCCTATGACGAACGTCTGGCCGTTGAGAACATGGCGTTTCTGCCCGACCGCTACGATGCGCGTTCGTACTCGGATAAGTTGTTCCAAAAGATGAGCCAGGTGATTTTGGATCTGGGCGAGACCGAGAGCTGCATTATCGAAGGCCGTCTGTCCGATTACCTGCTGCGTAACAACCCCAACCACATTGCCGTGTTGGTGACCGCTCCCTTTGAGGACCGTGTCGAGATCGTGCGCAAAAAGCGCGGCCTTAACAAAAAGAAGGGCGCCAAGCTGGTCAAGCAGCAGCAGAAGGCGCGCGAGGCATTCTATAAGCGCTACAGTGCCGGCAAGTGGAAGATGACGAGCGGCAAGGACATCGTCGTCAACCGCGCTAAGCTAGGCCGCGAGGGCTGCAAGGACGTTATCGCCGCAGCCTACCGCTACAAGCTGGCACAGCTCGAGGGTTAACCGTCAAAACCACCACAAAGGGGACAGGCACCTTTGTGGTGGTGGGACGGCCGGCATAGAAAAAGTCCCCGCCGAGCGTGTGCTCGACAGGGACTTTGCCGTTTAATGGCTAGCGCTGAGGGTGATTACTCGCCCAGCAGGCTCTTGGTGATGGAAGCGGCGGCCTTCTTGCCAGCGCCCATCGCCAGAATGACCGTAGCGGCACCGGTGACGATGTCGCCGCCGGCCCAGATGCGGGGATCGGTGGTCTGGCCGGTCTCCTCGTCGGCGACGATGTAGCCCCACTTGTTGAGCTCCATCTTGCCGCCGATCTTCTTTGCGAAGGGGTTGGCGTTGGTGCCGATAGCCGAGATCGCGACGTCGCAGGGGATCTCCTCGATGGCGCCCTCGATGGGCACCGGGCGACGACGGCCGGACTCGTCGGGCTCGCCGAGCTCCATCTTCTGGACCTTGACGGCGCACACGGAGCCGTCTTCGCCAGCGACAAACTCGAGCGGGGAAACGAGCGGCAGAACCTCGACGCCCTCGGCCTTGGCGTGGTGCAGCTCGGCACGACGGCAGGGCATCTCGTCCTCGGTACGGCGGTAAGCGATGATGGCGTGCTCGGCGCCCAGACGCTTGGCGGTACGGACGGCGTCCATAGCCACGTTGCCGCCGCCAAAGACAACGACGTTCTTGCCGTGCTTGGTGGGGGTGTCGTACTCGGGGAACTTGTTGGCCTTCATCAGGTTCACGCGGGTGAGGTACTCGTTTGCGAAGAAGACGTTGGGCAGGTTCTCGCCGGGGACGTTGAGGAACTTGGGCAGGCCAGCGCCGGTCGCCACGTAGATGGCGTCGAAGCCCTGCTCGAACAGCTCCTCGGCCGTGGCCATGTTGCCCACGACGGAGTTGTACTCAAACTTGACGCCCATGTCCTCCAGGCCGTCAATCTCGCGCTTGACGACCGCCTTGGGCAGACGGAACTCGGGGATGCCGTAGACCAGCACGCCGCCGCCGGTGAAGAAGGCCTCGAAGACGGTAACGTCAAAGCCGTTACGGGCGAGCTCGCCGGCGCAGGTGATGCCGGACGGGCCGGAGCCGACGACGGCGACCTTCTTGCCGTTCTTGGGGGCCATCTTGGGCGTGGAGGCGAGCTCGGGGCGATCACCCAGGAAGCGCTCGAGCTGGCCGATGGCCACGGGCTCGGACTTCTTACCACGGATGCACTTGCCCTCGCACTGGTTCTCCTGCGGGCAGACGCGGCCGCAGATGGCGGGAAGCATGGAGTCCTCGCGGATGGTATCGAGAGCGCCGCCGAAGTCCTTCGCGCGGATCTGCTCGATAAAGCGGGGAATGTTGATGTTGACGGGGCAGCCCTCAACACAGAACGGCTTCTTGCAGTTGAGGCAGCGCTCGGCCTCGGCCAGCGCCATCTCCTCGGTGAAGCCCTTGTCGACGGGGCGGAAGTCGCAGGCGCGCTCGGCAGCCGGCTCCTCGTTATCGGGGGTGCGGGGCGACTTCATATCGGCAACGAAACGACCGTTAACTAGTGGCATGCGCAGCTCTTTTCCTCATAGGCCTTGAGGGACTCGCCCTCTTCGGAACGGTAAGCGGCCTGGCGGGCACGAAGGTCATCCCAGTCGACCAGGGTGGCATCGAAGTCGGGGCCGTCGACGCAAGCGAACTTGGTCACGCCGCCCACCTCGACGCGGCAGCAGCCGCACATACCGGTGCCGTCAACCATGATGGGGTTGAGCGACGCGGTGATGGGGGTATCGTACTTCTGGGCGGTGAGGGTCGAGAACTTCATCATCGGAACGGGGCCGACGCAGAAGACCTGGCTCACGGCCTTGTCCTGCAGCAGGCGCTCCAGCGGAGCGGTGACAACGCCCTGCTCTCCGTAGGAACCGTCGTCGGTGGTGATATGGATGTGGTCCTCGTCGAGGAGCTCGCGGAACTGGTCCTCCATGAGCAGGAGGTCCTTGGTGCGGGCGCCCATGATGGCGTGCACCTCGTGACCGGTCTCGACCAGGTGCTTGGCGACCGGGAAGGCAATTGCCAGGCCGACGCCGCCGCCAATGACGGCGCAGGGGCCCTCGGCCAGCTCGGTGGGAACGCCCAGCGGGCCCACGACGTCGCGCAGCGGCTCGCCGGCTTCGTAAGTGGACAGCATCTCGGTGGTCTTGCCGATCACCATGAAGATGAACTCGACCCAGCCCTCGTCACCGTTCCAGCCGGCCAGGGTAAACGGGACGCGCTCGCCCGTCTCGTTGGCGCGGACCATGAGGAACTGTCCAGCGTGCGCATGCTTGGCGATTGCGGGCGCCTCGATGCGGAACTTGAACACCTTCTCCGAGAACTGCGTCTTCTCCAGGATCTTATACATAGAACCCCTCTCTTGTTAGGGCCGCCGAACCGTGCCTCCACGGAAATGGACGGTAGCCCGAATAAAACCGTACGCGCACAGGCGTTGTGCAGACATACGGTGCAAATTATACCCTCATGGACATGTCACTTACGTGTGTCTTCGGCGGTTGGGAGCAGGGTTTATCCACTTCGACCTGCCAAAGGGGGAGAGGTTTATTTTGGCAGGTTTTATCAGGCAAAACGGCAAAGGGGGCCGGCCTCGCGCTTCGGTGAGGCCGGCCCCCTTTGGAGCGTTGCATATGTATAGCGGCACAGGGTTTATTGCGACGCAGCCGCCGCGGCGTTTCCGCAGATGAAACCTGCCAAAATAAACATCTCTAAATGGTAGGTTTTAGTGCTTGCCGTTGGCGGAAGCGGCGCCGTTTACGTGATCGCGGGCGTAGATTACGCCGTGGACGATGGCCAGACCGGCGGCATCTGCGGCGCGGGCGCAGGTGTCCTGGAAATCCTCGGCTTCGCGGGCGCGCAGCTGCTTGAGCACGTAGTCTGCCACGGCCATCTTGCCGGGAGGGTTGCCGATGCCGGTGCGGATACGGCTAAAGTCGCGGCTGCCCATCTTGTCGATGATGGAGCGCAGGCCGTTGTGACCGGCATGGCCTCCGCCCACCTTAACACGCACGTCGCCGGCGGGAATATCGAGCTCGTCGTGGATGACGAGCAGCTCCTCGGCCTTGATCTTGTACTCGCGGCAGAGCTTGGAGATGGGCCCGCCCGAGGTGTTCATGTACGACTGCGGCTTGACCAGTACAATCTGGCGCTTGCCGTTCTCTTCCTCGGCATCGTTGATGTTGATGAGCGCGACCTCGGCGCCTGCTTGGTTTTTCCAGTACGTGACGCCGGCCTGACGGGCCAGCTCGTCGATCGCCTTAAAACCGGCGTTGTGGCGGGTCTCGGCATACTCATCGCCAGGGTTGCCAAGTCCGGCAACCATGCGAATCTTAAGCGGCTGTGCAGCTGCCATGTTCATCCTTTCGTTGATTTGTCGCCTGCTATGGTGAGCGACCCTGTTGCCGCTGTCAAATGGAGGGCAATTGAGGTTGTTTGGGGGCGTTTGGACGGCCGTCAAAATCCGAGGTGGACAGTTAGTTCAGATACGTATAAGTTCTGAGGACTCGAATTGCTCAATTCAATGCCGATACGTTGTTTTGGAACTTTAGTTAGTCCATATGACGCTGTTTTGAAGTCTACCCCGCTTTCAAATAGGGCGAATGGTATAGAGATAGCTGCAAAACAGCCTAATTCAATGTGTCTATTTATACGTATTTGAACTAACTGTCCAGCCCTGTTCGACGGCGCACGGGTGATTCGCCGTTTAGACCGGCGCAAGGCCGATTCCGGCCCGCAGAGCGTTGAGCCAAGCGGCCTGACGCTTGCGATAGCCCTTGATGCGATATCGGAATCGGACTCCTGCGAGTCGATGCATCGTTTGGGCGAAGGCTTCGAGTGCAACAAGGTCTTTCATTTGGTCGCGATTGATAACCAGGACGTGGATGCCCATTGCCTTGAGGCCATTATTTCGATTGCCATCGTGGATGCGAGCGTTTTGAAGCTCATGCCCAATTCCGTTGTATTCGTTGTCGACTCCGGCGGCCGGGCAATATAGGTCGCAGATGGCGTAAGGGATGCCGGAGGACATGTTAACCGCAAGAGTGTCGAAGTCGATTCGATAGTTGAGTAGCAGGCCTCCCATGGGCAGGCTGCAACATCCGAATCCGCCAAAGCGCATGGGCGCTCCGAGAACGGCTAACATTAGGGATTCGGCTGGGGATGCAGATCCGGGTCGGGCAAGCTTGACTGCCGTGCGAAACGAGGTGTATGAGCTACTTTTGGCGAAGCGCGCGACCGCCTCGAGATCTTCGATGGTCGTGGCGGGCTCGCATTTGTAGTGCGCCTGTTCGTAGCGGGTTTCGTTCTGCTGTTTGGCTGCCGACTGGCCGCCCAGGCAATCAAGATCGCCCGTCGCTGCGCAGCTATCGCCCTTGGGCCAGATGTCGTCATAGGCGATGGGGTAGGTTGCCTCGGGCGGAAGGGAGTAGGTTCCGAGCAGCTCCATAAGGAGCATCAAGGTTTTGGCGACCGATTCATTTTTAGAACAAAGCATGGCTGTCATGGCAGGAGACGTTGCGTAGATGTCGGCCTCGACGTGCATAATTGCACCTTCAGGAAGCGGAGCGGAGAGAATATGCTGAAGAAGTCGCTTGTCGGGGCGTCTGTTGTCTTCGTTTGAAACGAGAAGATCGAGTAGTTCGGAATCATCTTCATTCCAGGCGTCGAGTATCGAAAGTGCGCCAAAGTCTATCGCGTCATTATTGGGAATGCAGCTAGCCAAGGCCTGTGCTTGCTGTTCACTATCAACGGAGTCCCAGGGTAGGGCAGAGTACGCCCGTCGTGCGCGACGAATTGCGCGGAGGGCGGAGAAATGTGAAATCACGGTCGTCATAGCTATAACGTACTAAGTTGGCGGCAGAATGCGACCGCCATACCGTTCTTTTCGCTCAGCGGGGCGCTGTGCGCCATGAACGGCTGGGTGTTATGAAATCGGTGGAATCGGTTGAGGGGATTGCAGGAAATTGAGCTCTGCCGCGAAGGTTGACGATAGCTACTGGACAGTTAGTTCAGATACGTATAAGGCGACGGGCATTCGAGGCGTTTCTAAGGGCCTTCGAGGGTGATTTGAGGGTAAATATGCGGCGGTTGTACTCGAAAACGATGAGCTTTGGGCGGCATGGCATCCGCCGGGGAGCTCAGAAGGCTCCGAACGGCCCTTTGGGGCTTT
Organism: uncultured Collinsella sp.; assembly: GCA_900541245.1. Lineage (GTDB taxonomy): Bacteria > Actinomycetota > Coriobacteriia > Coriobacteriales > Coriobacteriaceae > Collinsella. Next base: position 15,015 of record UQIS01000029.1, on the reverse strand, counting down.
AAAAAATACGTATCTGAACCAATTGTCCAGGGAAGGTTGGCGAGGGATAGAAAAAGGGCCGGAAGCGAGCTTCCGACCCTTTAAAAGCATCAAAGATGATGCGATGCGCGTTGGACTACAGCGCGAAGTCGCCGCCGACGAGCGTGGAGACGGGCTCCTCGTGGTAAACGGCGGAGATGGCCTGAGCGAACTCCTCGGCGACCGAGATGGTCTTGATCTTGCCGCCGACCTCGACGGGAATGGCGTCGGTGACGAGGCACTCGACGATCGGGGCGTCGTTCAGACGCTCGATGGCCGGACCGGAGAAGATGCCGTGGGTGGCGCAGACGTAGATGTCGCCAGCGCCCATAGCCTTGAGCTCCTTGACGTTGGCGCACAGGGTGCCTGCGGTGTCGATCATGTCGTCGTTGATGATGCAGGTCTTGCCCTTGATGTCACCGATGATGCCCATGACCTCGGCGGCGTTGTGGCGCGGACGGCCCTTGTGGGCGATGGCCAGGTCGCAGCCGAGCATGTCGGACAGCTTCTTGGCGGCCTTGGCACGACCCACGTCGGGGGAGACGACAACCAGGTTGTCGGTGTCGAAGTGCATGTCGTTGTAGTACTGGCCAAACAGCGGCAGTGCGGACAGGTGGTTGACCGGGATATCAAAGAAGCCCTGGATCTGACCCTGGTGCAGGTCGAGGGTGATGATGCGGTCGACGCCGGCGCGCTCGAGCAGGTTGGCGACGAGGCGGGCGGTGATGGGCTCGCGCGGGCCGGCCTTGCGGTCCTGGCGGGCATAGCCGTAGTGGGTGATAACGGCGGTGATGGAGCGGGCGGATGCGCGCTTGGCAGCGTCAGTGGCGATGAGCAGCTCCATGAGCATGTCGTTGACGTTGCCGCCGGCCACGGACTGAATCAGGAAGACGTCGGCGCCGCGGACGGTCTCGTCGTAGCGGGCGTAAATCTCACCGTTGGCGAACTGCTTTAGCGTAAGGCCCGAAAGCTCGACCCCAAGGTACTCAGCGATCTTCTGAGCGAGGGGACGGTTGGAGGAACCGGAATACACGCGGATGGACTTGCGCATATTCTCCGACTTCTCGGGATCATTAATCGGCATTACCCTTCTCCTTTATATCGAATGCCATATAGATGCCTTGTTGCATTGTAACCGCGCGACGGGGTTAATCGGGTCTTGATAACGTCTTTACCGTCAACGGACACGAACCGACCACTCATCCGGTCGCGCAGGTCACGATAGAAAAAGGAGCCGTCCCCATGGAACAGCTCCTTTTGTGCTTGATAAACGTTATGCCTCGTCGTCCTCGTGCAGACGGCGGCGATAATCGGCGGCCCAGCCCTCAATATTTACCTGACGGGCGCGGCCCAGACCGAGTGCGTCGGCCGGAACCGGCTCGGTGATGACGGAGCCGGCGGCCACGAGTGCACCGTCGCCAATCTGGGCGGGCGCGACCATCATGGTGTCGGAACCGATGAAGGCATCCTTGCCGATGACGGTCTTGTGCTTGTGAACGCCGTCGTAGTTGCAGGTGATGGAGCCCGCGCCCACGTTGACGCCGGAGCCCATGGTGGTGTCGCCGATGTAGGACAGGTGGGGTACCTTGGAACCCTCGCCGATCGTGGACTTCTTGATCTCCACGTGCGTACCGGCCTTGGATCCGTCGAGCATGTGGGTGCCCGGGCGCAGGTAGGCGCGCGGGCCGCAGTCGACGCCGTTCTCGATGACGGCCCCGATGGCGATGGTCTCATCAATGGTGCAGCCGCTGCCGACGGTAGTGTCGGTGAGGCGGCTGTTGGGGCCGAGCTGGCACTCTTCGCCTACGGTGACGTGACCGATCAGATGCGTCTGCGGCCACACGACGGTGTCGCGGCCGATGGTGGCGTCGGGACCGATCCAGGCCTGCGTGGGGTCGATGAACGTGACGCCTTCTGCCATCCAGTGCTCGTTGATGCGGTCGCGCGCGATGGCGGTGAGCTGCGCGAGCTGGATGCGGCTGTTGACGCCCAGGCCGTCGCGGTAGTCGTCGCAGTGGAAGATGGAGACTGCCTGGCCGTGACCCTTGAGGATTTCGAGCATGTCGGGCAGGTAGTACTCGGACTGCGCGTTGTCGTTGCCGATCTCGTTAATGTGGGCGGCAAGCTGCGCGCCGTCGAAGGCGTAGCAGCCGGCGTTGCACTCCAGCAGCGTGGCGGCCTGCTCGGGCGTGCAGTCCTTCTGCTCGATGATGCGCTCGATCTGACCATCGGCGCCCAGCTTGATGCGGCCGTAGCCAAAAGGATCGGGCGGGGTCATGGTCATGACGGTGCAGGCGAGCTCGCCGGTGGCGACGGTCTGCGCGAACTTGGCGACGGTGTCGGCGGTGATGAGCGGCAGGTCGCCGTTGAGCACGACGACGGGGCCTTGCGCGATGCCGCAGGCCTCGAGCGCGACCTTGACGGCATGGCCGGTGCCCAGGCGCTCGGTCTGCTCGACGCACTCGACCTTGGTGGCGCTGTTGGCATAGGCGCCATCGATGAGGGCGCGCATCTCGTCGGCGTGGCTGCCGATGACGACCACGACGCGGCTGCAGCCGGCCTTGATGGTGGCGTCGACGATCCACTGGACCATGGGCTTGCCCAGGATCTTGTGCGAAACCTTGCAGTGGTTCGACTTCATGCGGGTGCCCTCGCCGGCGGCGAGGATAATTGCGGTTGCGTCCATGTGATCTCCTGTTACGTTATTAGAGACGTGTGTTTGGAAACGATACACGGCGCAATATGATACCGCAGGCATATGATGAGCGCGTAACGATTGGTTTGCGGCGGTTGAGGCTTGCGCCGCCGGCGTGGCGTTTGCGCTGCTTGCGTGCGGCGTTGGCGGTGCTGCGGAGCTGTCGTTTGAGCGAGGGGACGGGGGTGCCCGTGGACAACATACGAGAGGAGTTTGGCGGCGAGCCCGTCGCGGCATTCTCGATGTCGCATCCGGCTGTGCCGGCACTCTATATAGTGCTGACGCTGGGGCTCACCATGTTCTCGATGCAACCGGTGCTGATCGCGCTGTCGCTTGCGGGCGGGCTGGCGTACGGGCTTGCGACGCGCGGTGCTGCGCGCACGTTGGGGGCGCTTCGCTGGCAGCTGCCGGTGATTTTGATTATCGCGCTGGTCAATCCGCTGTTTAACGCCTCGGGCTCGACGGAGCTGTTCCGTATTGGTATGCGCACGGTGTATCTGGAGAGCATGGTATATGGCCTGTGCATGGGCGGACTGTTTGTGGCGAGCGTGCTGTGGTTTGAGGCCGCGGCGTCGATGCTCGAATACGACAAGGTGCTCGCGCTGCTGGGCAATGCCGCACCGGTGATTGCGCTCATGATCTCGATGTGCATGAGGCTTATCCCGCAGTTTTTGCGCCGCGGTCGTACGGTGCTGGCGGTGCAGGATGCGATTGATGTGCCGGGCCGCGCGCCCACCGATCCCGTGCGATCGCGCCTGCGGGCGTCGAGCGTGTTGATGGGCTGGGGCATGGAAGATTCGCTGGAGCGCGCGGACGCGATGCGCTCGCGCGGGTGGGGTGCCGCGACACGTCGTACGACGTATGCGCGGTATCGACTGGGGCGCAGCGACGTTGCCGCGCTGGTCGGGCTCGCGCTGTTTGGTGCCGCCGCGGTGGCGGTGGCATGGACCGCGACAACGCAGTATTCGTTTTACCCGCAACTATCGGTGCCGGCGCCGTGGCTGGGCTATGTCGTGTACGCTGCCTGGATGATGCTGCCCTGCGTGTTGCATGCGATCGATGAGAAGAGGTTCGGCTGATGGCTCGGTTGGATAGGGGACCGGTGTCGGGCGCGGCATACGGCCCGGATATGCCGGCGATTGAGGTGCGGAGCCTGAGCTTTGCCTACCCCGATGCGGATGCTGCGGTGCTCGAGGGACTCGACTGGTCTGTTCCCCAAGGTGCATTTGCGCTGCTTGTCGGCGGTACCGGATCGGGTAAGTCGACGTTGCTGTCGCTACTCAAGCCCGAGATCGCTCCGGCGGGCGAGCGCACTGGCGAACTGCTCGTGCTGGGCGAGAACGTCGCCGACATGGATGTGCGGGCATCGGCGGAGCGCGTGGGCTATGTGTTCCAGGATCCCGAGAACCAGATCGTGTGCGAAACCGTGTGGCACGAGATGGCGTTTGGCCTGGAAAACTTGGGGCTAGCGCGTGATGAGATGCGCCGTCGCGTAGCCGAGACCAGCTATTTCTTTGGGCTGGAAGATTGGCTTCACCGCGATACTGACACGCTTTCGGGCGGTCGCAAACAGTTGCTGTCGTTGGCGGCCGTTCTGACGCTGCGCCCGCGCGTGCTGCTGCTCGACGAGCCCACGTCTCAGCTTGATCCGGTTGCGGAGAAGAATTTCCTGCACGCGCTGTTTCGTGTGAATCGCGAGCTGGGCTGCACGGTTGTTGTGGCGACGCATCAGCCGCGCCCAATGCTCGAATACGTGACGTGTGCGTACCGGATTGAGGACGGTCGCGTGCGCGAGGTGGCGGATATGGCTTCTTTGGGACGCCGAGAATCGCTGTTTTCCGATGACATGTTGGGGTGGGGTGCCATCCGATGTGCAAATAAAGGAGTATTCAGCAGGCGTGAGGACAATTTGGGCTCTCTGGAGCCGCCCGGGGACGTATCGAGCGCGAAAAAAAGTTCGGAATTGGACAAATCGTCCGAATTTGTGGCGCAAACGTCGCTCGAGAACGGCTCGGAAGCCTTCTCGCGCACGGATGGAAGCAGAATACTCCAAAAAATGCACGGCGGGTCGGCTACCACCCTGTCGGAAGGCTGGTTTCGCTACGATCGAGCGTCCGGCTGGGTGCTGCGCGGGCTCGATGCTTCGTTTTCGGCTGGCGCGGTGCATGCAATCGTGGGCGGTAACGGATGCGGTAAGTCGACGATGCTCTCGGTGCTGGCGAAGACCGCCAAGCTGCAGCGCGGCCGCATGGTGCGCGAAGCGGCCTCGGCGGCGCTGCTGCCACAGAATCCCAAGGCATTGCTGGTTGCCGAGACGGTTCGCGATGAGCTGATGGAATGGGCCTCGACCTGCGGATACGACGAGGCCGCAGCACGGGAGCAGACAGCGCGCCTGGGTCTGGCGGGCTTGGAGGCGCGTCACCCGTACGATCTTTCGGGCGGTCAGTGCCAGCTGCTTGCGTTGGCAAAGCTGCTGTTGATTGGCCCCGAGCTGCTATTGCTCGATGAGCCCACCAAGGGTTTGGACCTGGCCAGCCGCCGCATCATCGCCCGTGCCCTGCGTGACCATGCGAAGGCTGGCGGCACCGTCATCATGGCTACGCACGATTTGGACTTTGCCGAGCAGGTAGCCGACGACGTCGCCATGATGTTTGACGGCGAGATTGCCTGCGTGGAGCCCCCGGCCGATTTCTTTGCCGACAACGTGTTCTATAGGGCGTGATGGGATGACGGACTGTCGTTTCTCGCGTTTACTCACAAAACTGGAGATTCCGCTGTTGTTGGCGGTGCCGGCGGTGATGGCAACGGCGTTGCTGGCGGGCGTTGAGCAGGCGGCGCTCGCCATGCTTGTCGTGGTGGCGCTGGTGCTTGCGCTGTTCTTTGCAGGCTACGAGGCGTCGCGACCGGGCCTGCGCCAGATTATGCCCACGCTGGTGCTGGCGGCGCTGGCGGCGGCGGGCCGCATCTTGTTCGGCCCCATTCCCGACTTTAAACCCGTGAGCGCCATCGCCATCATCGCCGGGGCGACGCTCGGGCGTCGCAACGGCTTCATGGTCGGCGCGTTGGCAGCACTGACCAGCAATTTCTTTTTTGGGCAGGGCATGTGGACGCCATGGCAGATGTATGCCTGGGGCCTGGTTGGCTATGTTGGCGGTGCGCTGGCGCATGCCGGTGCGTTCGACCGTGCGGATGGAACCGTGCGCATGCCGGCGCTGATGGCGTACGGCTTTGCTTCGGGTCTGCTGTACGGCGTGGTGATCAACGCGTACGACATTATCGGTTTTGTACAGCCGCTCACGTGGGCGGGCGTCGTGGCGCGTCTTGCCACGGCAGTGCCGTTCGATATCACACACGGCCTCGCGACCTGCGTGTTCTTGGCCGCCCTCTACAAGCCTTGGTGTCGACGGATCAACCGCGTTGTCGTGAAATACGGGCTGTAGGGCTGGTTGCGCCGGGGCGTGAATCAATACTTCCGAAGTACCATTTCAAAACTATGCCGGTTTACGGGGCTAGATTAGCGTAGGCCGACCATACCGGCTTTTTTCAAAATAGAGCAAGCCGTTTACCTGAGGTTTTATTATTTCGGAATTGCGTATGGTTGGGGGTTCGCGATTCAGCCCCGTAAACCGGCATAGTTTTGGAATGGCCGGCTGATATGACGGGCATCGTGGCCCTCAGAGAGCCAAATCGATCCGTTTTCCTCCGTCTCCAGACGTCCCCGGGGAATCAGTTGGCGGCGCTTGCCACGAAACTGGCCCATCTACTACGTTTAGCTTGATACCCCCGACCATGACCGCGTTTTATGAAAAACCGCAGGCTTTCTACCTGCGGTTTTCTTTTTGCGTTGTTCGCTGTGGTTGAGGGTAGTGGCTTAAACGTAGTAGATGGGTCAGTTCCGTGGCGGGAGGGCCGCGTGGGTTCCCTCGCGAGGTGAAAATGATCCCTTTTCCTCCGTCCCCAGGGGATCAATTGGGGCTAGAGCTCTAACGTGAGGGTGACGGGGCAGTGGTCGCTGCCGAAGATATCGCCACGGATACCGGTGTCGCGAACGTTGGCGGCGATCGAATCGCTTACCAGAAAGTAATCGATGCGCCAGCCTGCGTTGTTCTTACGGGCATTAAAGCGGTAGCTCCACCAGCTGTAGACGCCCTCGACGTCGGGGTTTGCCGCGCGCCAGGTATCGGTAAACCCGCCGTTGAGCAGCTCGGTAAACTTGCCGCGCTCCTCGTCCGAAAAGCCTGCGTTGCCGCGGTTGGACTTGGGGTTCTTAAGGTCGATCTCCTCATGCGCCACGTTAAAGTCGCCGCAGGTTACGACGGGTTTGCCGGTCTCGCGCTCGAGCGCGTTCAAAAAGCCGCGGTAGGCATCGTCCCAGGCCATACGCACGTCGATGCGCGCGAGCTCATTTTGTGCGTTGGGCGTGTAGACATCCACAAACCAGAATTTGTCGAACTCGAGCGCGCAGACGCGGCCCTCGGTTGCGGCTTGGGCGACGAGCACGGCCGCCTCGCCTTCGCCGGCGTAGGGCAGCAGCGCATCGGCGCGCAGTACGCGCAGCGGCTCCTGGCGGCTAAAGACCGCGGTGCCCGAATAGCCTTTACGCTCGGCGTAGCTCCAGGTTTGGTGATAGCCGGGCAGGTCAATATCGACCTGGCCTTCTTGCAACTTGGTCTCTTGCAGCGCCAGGATATCGACGTCGAGTTCTTGCGCGATCTGGATAAAGCTCGGGTCCTTTTTGAGCACGGCGCGCAGGCCGTTGACGTTCCACGAGGCGAAAGTGTAAGTCTGAGGCATGGTGTCCTTTCGACGGGGTTGGCAGGCTTAAGATTAGCGCAACAGGGGCGGGGTGGGCTCCGTGCATGCTGACTTAAAGGCCGCATGCTGGGACGTCGCTCAACGCTGCCCGACTAACAAGGACGGAGGACTCATATGACGCAGGCAATATCGGACCCCAGGCAGGCCTCCGCCGCGCTGGCGGATCTGTTTGACACCCACAAGCGCGTGGTCTTCTTTGGCGGCGCGGGCGTTTCCACGGCGAGTGGCATCCCCGATTTCCGCAGCGTGGACGGCCTATATCACCAACAGTTTGCCTATCCGCCCGAGACTATGCTCTCGCATGGCTTTTACGAGGCGCATCCTGCGGAGTTCTTCGACTTTTACCGCACCAAGATGATCGCGCTTAACGCTAAGCCCAACCGCTGCCACACCAAGCTGGCCGAGCTGGAGCGCGCCGGCAAGCTCGACGCCGTGGTGACGCAAAATATCGACGGCCTGCATCAGATGGCCGGCTCACAGCGCGTGTTCGAGCTGCACGGATCGGTCCATCGCAACATTTGCCAGTCGTGCGGCGCGGTCTATAGCGCCGAGTGGATTTGCTCGCGCGAGCACGAGGATGCCGCGGGCGTGCCTGCGTGCCCCGCGTGCGGCGGCCGCATCAAGCCCGATGTAGTGCTCTATGAAGAGCCGCTCGACGAGCATGTGTTGACCGGTGCCGTTGCCGCCATCGCCGCGGCCGATGCCCTCATTGTGGGCGGGACCTCGCTCGTGGTGTATCCGGCGGCAGGCCTTACGCGATACTTTACCGGCGATACGCTGACTATTTGCAATCTTGCTCCCACCGATCAGGATGCAAATGCCGACCTGCTGATTTCTTGCGACATCGCGGCCGCGTTTGCGTTCTAGCCCGCGCGCGCGGATACAATAGAAAGACTGAGTGCAAAGCGACCCCGCCGCCAGCTCCCCAAGCTCGGCGGCGTGGGCATTTTAGGAGGATGTTCATGGCGAACGACAGCAAGACATGGCGGTGCGGAAAGTACGAGCTCAGCTTTGACCGTCCGCGCATCATGGGCGTCCTCAACGTGACGCCCGATTCGTTTAGCGACGGCGGGGAGCACTTCGACCCCGATGCCGCCATCGAGTACGGCCTGGCGATGCTCGATGCCGGCGCCGACATCATCGACGTGGGCGGCGAGTCCACGCGCCCTGGTTTTACCCCGGTCAACCCCGATGAGGAAGCGCGCCGCGTGCTGCCCGTGGTGCGCGCGCTGGCCAAGGAGGGCGCCATCGTCTCGATCGACACGCGTCATGTAGCGGTTGCCAAGGCGGCCGTGCGCTGCGGCGCCTCGATCGTCAACGACGTGACCGGCTTCACCGATCCCAAGATGGTCGAGTTTGTTAAGACGAGCACCTGCGGCGTCATCGTGATGCATGCCGGCGAGGTCGCCGCGCCCGCCCGCACGCACGCAACGGTGCAGCTCGATACCTCGGCTGCGGCGTTTGTTGCCGAGAAGGCACGCGAAGCGGCTGCCGAGGCCGCGCGCGAGGCCGAGAAGCCGGCCCGTCGCCGTCGCGGCAAGTTGCTGGGCGAGCCCAAGGTTGAGGCCAAGCTTCCGGGCGGTGTGGTACAGCCCTCACTGCCGTTTGGCGAGCCGGCGCCCACGTCCGAGCCTGCAAGCGAGCAGGAGACGCCCGCCGCCGAGCGGGCTGCTGCCGCCGAGACCGTCGCGCCCGCGCCCGAGGCCGCGCCCGCAGCCACCGAGGTCGCATCGGAGTCCAATGACCACCTGGCAGCCATGATGCGCCGCAGCGCCCGCCGCGAGGAAGCCTACGTGCCCACCTCGCAGCTCCGCCGCTTCACCCTGCCCGATTCGGCGCCCATCATGCGCCGCGTTATGGGCTTTCTGTCCGACCAGGCCCGCACACTCATCCATGCCGGCGTGTCGCGCGACCGCATCTGCATCGATCCTGGCCCGGGCTTTGGTAAGTCGGCTAACGAGGATATCGTCATCCAGCGCGAGACTGCCAAGATGGCGTCACTGGGCTATCCGCTCATGTGCGCCGTGTCGCGCAAGCGTTTTGTGGGCGCTATCTCGGGCGTGACCGAGGCCGCCGAGCGCGATGCCGCCACGTTTGGCGTGTGCCTGGGCGCCATCCAGGCCGGTGCCAACATCGTGCGCGTGCACGACGCCGCGGGTTTTGCGCAGTTCCTGAACGGTTACTGGGCGGTTGCCAAGCCGCAGCCGCGCCGCGCGTTTGTGGCCGTGGGCTCCAACCTGGGGCATCGCTGCGACAACATCCGCGCTGCACGCGAGATGATCGCCGAGATTCCGCTCACCTGCGTGTCCAACTCCTCCAAGATCTACGAGAGCGAGCCGGCCTACGAGACGCGCCAGGACGCGTTTGCCAACGCTGTCATCGAGATTAAGACCGAGCTGGCGCCGTTGGTGCTGCTCGACGAGCTCATGAAGATCGAGGCCGAGCTGGGGCGCGACCGCTCCAAGAAGGCCAAGGCCAACGGCCCGCGCACCATCGACCTGGACCTGCTGTGGATGGACGGCGAGACCCACGGCGGCAAAAAGCTGCGCCTGCCGCATCCGCTCATTGGCGAGCGCGACTTTGTGCTGGTGCCGCTCGAGGACCTGATGCACGACCCGGCGCGGTTCTTCCGCTACAACGGCGTCGAGGTCAAGGAGCCCGAGGATCGCGTGGGCCATATCGTGGGCGAATTGGGGCGTATGTAGATGATCGAGATGAATGCTGTTGCCGCCGGCACCGAGCTCGACGCGGCGCGTGACGCGGGCCGCGAGGGCGTGTCCGCGGGCTGGTGCGCATGGAACGTGGGCGATGCCTCGCTGACGTTTTCGCTGGTCGTGCGTCCGGATGTGAATATGCACGCCTTCCACGGCCTGCCGTTTGTGGCCGCGATGGGCATGATGGACGCGCTCGTGGGCACGGCTTCGACGCCGGGGTTGGGCCTTGCCGGTAAGGTGGGTATCCAGTGGCCGAGCGACATTGTGTGCGGCGCGCCCGCGTTTGAGACGTCGTTCGCGCGCGTCGCCGTCAACGGTGGTGCCGGTGCTGCGGGCATGTTCGGTGCCGTGACGGTGGATATTGAGCGTTCGGCGTTGAGCGAGCTCGGTGTGGATGTGGCTGACGAAGCGCTGGTCGAGGCGCTGGCCGCCGCCATGCTGGCCCGCGTGGACGCCTGGGCGGTTGTTGCCAACACGCCGCAAGGCGCCGCAGGGCCGCTGGCTCCCGTGCTGGGCGAGTACTTCGACATGGTGCCGCTGCTGGGCCGCCAAGTTGCGGCGGTGTCGCCCAACGGTTTGCCGCTTGCGGTCGGTGTGTTTGCGGGCTTGGACATCTGGGGTCGCGCGACCATCAAGACCGATGCCGGCGAGCAGGAGTTTCCGCCCGAGGCCGTACGAATTCGCGGGCTGTAGCGCGGGGCGTTCGCGCCCAAAGATAGACATGACAACAAGACCCTCCTCGGCCTGTGCTGAACTGCACCCCAAAACCTGGACGGCTTAAATAAGAACTACGCCGCAAGGGACTGTCTCCGGAACTCCTCCGGGGTCAGTCCCTTCAGTTTAACCTGGCGCCTCCTCGTGTTCCAATGGACCACGAAGTCGTCGAGGTCCGCCTTGAAGGACTCGAAGTCCGGCCATGTCCTTCCCCGGAAGAACTCGTCCTTGATGTGGCCGAACACCTGCTCCGTCGCGCCGTTGTCGATGCAGTTGCCCTTCCGGGACATGCTCTGCACCACGCCGGCCTCCTCCAGCCGCCTGCACCAACCGGCCTGCTGGTACTGCCAGCCCATGTCCGAGTGCAGGACCGGCCTGGAGCCCTTGGGCTTCTTGGACACGAGCTGGTCGAGCAGCTCGTGCTGCTGAGCCATGTTGGGGTGCAGCGACGTGGACCAGGCGACGATCTCCTTGCTGCCGAAGTCGTAGACCGGCGCGAAGTAGGCCTTGCCCCAGGGCTGCTTGAACTCGGTGACGTCGGTGCCCATCTTCTCCCACGGCCCGTCGGCGGCGAAGTCGCGCCCGATGACGTTCTCGAAGGTCTTTCCGACCTTGCCCCTGTACGAGTTGTACCTGTGGTAGTCGGTCTCGCGGCGGATCCCGCAGCTGATGCCCATCTCGCGCATCATCTTCAGCACGGTCTTGCAGGCTATGCGCACGCCCCGCTCGGCGCGCAGGCACATGGCGATCTGCCTGTGGCCGCACCCGTTGGCGGCGCGCGAGAATATCTCGGCGGCGGCCTCCCAGAGCTCGGGCCTGGTGGGAGCCTTCGGGTGCGACAGCGCGTAGTAGTAGCTCGACCTCGCCAGGCCGGCGCACTCCAGCAGGCGCCCCAGCCCGTGCCCCTCTTCGCGCAGGGCGCTCACGGCCTCGACCTTCGCCCTGGTCAGAGTCCGTCCCTCTCGACCAGGGCACGCAATTTTTTTAGGTAGGCCACCTCGGTCTCGAGCCTTCGGCAGCGCTCCTCGAGCTCCTCCTCGCGGGTCCGCGGCCTCGCCTTGGAACCGCTCGGCCGGCCCTTGGGCCTCGGGCGCAGGGCCTCCGCGCCGCCCTCGCGGTATAGCGCGCACCACTTCTTGAGCGGCGACATCGACATTATGCCGAACGCCGCCATCGCCTCGGCCTTCGTCATGCCGCCGTCGACCACGGCGGAGGCTGCGGCGACCTTCTGCTCGTATGTGTACCTGGCCTGCTTGCCGTCCATGGATAGCAGCACCTCGCTTCCGAACGACCGGTATACGCAGAGCCATTGTCTCACGGTTCCGCGCGGGACCGACAGCGCCTTCGCCGCAGACTTGTAGCCGTGGCCTCGCTCGAAGAGCCCGATCGCCGCCTTCCTGACCTCGATGTCGTGTTTCACCCTCAAGTCGACTCGCATAAAAAGCCTCCCATTTCTCGTGTCCAAGAAATGGGAGGCAGTTCATGCCGGGGAGGGTTTCGCCTATCTGGGGAATGGGTTGCCAGCGCCCTATTCCTCAAAACTGAAAAATTTTCGTTTTTGAGGAATAGGATTAAGGCAGCTCGGTCTTTCGCGAGGTATATTCGCTATAGAGCCTATTCCTCAAAACTGAAAATTTTTCAATTTTGAGGAATAGCGATAAAAGACCGCGAGGAGGCCCCAATGAAACTCATCAATAGAACGTCATATATGGACACGTTGACGAGCCTTATTGGCGTGCCGGACATCAAGGTCATCACGGGCATCCGTCGTAGCGGTAAATCAAAATTGCTCGAGGCCCTCCGCGATTACGTGGAGGCAAATCTGTCCAATTCGAATGTCATCCATATCAACTACAACCTCGATGAGTTCGAGAATCTGCTCGAGTATCACGCGCTGCTCGCCTATGTAAAAGAGCATCGAGTGTCCGGCAAACAAAACTTTCTGCTTATCGATGAAGTTCAGATGTGCGACGGTTTTGAGCGTGCGATCAACAGCCTCCACGCATCCGAGCAGTACGACATATTCATTACCGGATCGAATGCCTTTTTGCTGTCGAGCGATCTGTCGACGCTCTTTACGGGGCGTACGTTTGAGATCGAGGTTTTCCCATTCTCGTTTGAGGAGTATCGACTCTATGGCGACGAGGGCGAGGTCGACCGCGACTTCGATGAGTACGCGAGAACCGGCGGTATGTCCGGCTCCTACCCTTATCCACTGCAGGAGCAGCGTTATCAATATCTCTCCAATGTCTTCAAAACGCTCATCGTGAGAGATATCGTGCAGCGGCATAACGTGAGAAACGAATCGGCGCTGCTGCGCATTGCCGATTACATGATGGACAACGTATCCAACATAACGTCGGCACGTAACATTACGGATATTTTGAACGCGGATGGGCTAAAGATAACGAACAAGACGGTCGGCACGTACATGGGGTACCTGTGCGATGCGTTTGCCTTCTATAAAGTTCGTCGGTACGACATTCGCGGCAAAAAATACCTTAAGAGCGGCGAGAAATATTACCTGGCAGACCACGCGTTCAAATACGCACTGCTCGGTACACGTGATATGGATTGGGGACGCGTATACGAGAACATGGTGGCAATCGAGCTGCTGCGCCGCGGATACGAGGTATACGTCGGCGTGCTCTATAAAAAGGAAATAGACTTTGTAGCAATCAAGCGAAGCGAGAAGCTCTACATTCAGGTGAGCGACGACATCAGCTCGGATAAGACATTTGAACGCGAGATTTCACCACTGCTGAGTATTGGCGACGCGTACCCCAAGATGATTCTCGCCCGCACGCATCACGAGGCCACGGACCGCAATGGGGTGCAGATCGTGGACCTGGCGAGGTGGCTGTGCGACGAGGCCTAGCAGAAAGCCCTATTCCTCAAAACTGAAAATCTTTCGATTTTGAGGAATAGGGCCGATGCGTTGCCTAGTTCGCCGCTCGCGCTCGTGCTCGACTTTAGCCCCCGTCCTACCCCAGCTCCTGCATGCGGCGGTAGATTTCGCAGATACCCTTGATGGTGAGCTGGCCGTCGACTATGTCGAAGGCATCGGTCGAATCGGCGACGATGCCGGCGAGACCGCCCGTGGCGATAACGGTGGCGTCCTCGCGGCCCAGCTCGCGCTTCATGCGCGCGACCAGACCCTCGGCCATGGCGGCGGCGCCCACCACGGCGCCGACCTTGATGCACTCCTCGGTATCGCGACCGATGGCGTGCTCGGGCGCCTCGAGCGGCACGCTGGCGAGTTTGGCGGCACGGGCGGCAAGCGCGTCCATGGAGATGCGGATGCCCGGCGCAATCGCTCCACCAATGTAATAACCGTCCTCATCGATGACGTCGATATTGGTCGCGGTGCCAAAGTCCACCACGATTGCCGGCGCGCCGTAGAAAGTTTCGGCCGCAACGGCGTTAGCGACGCGATCGGCGCCTACGGCCTGGGGACGCGCCGCGCGCAGCTTGGTCACCGCGGCCGTCTGCGGTCCGATGACGATGGCGTCTGCGGCAATGCGGTCGGCCACGGCGTGCCATTCGCGCGAGAGCTGCGGCACCACGCCCGCAAAGGCGATCGCGTCGACTGCGTCGAGCGAAAGGCCGTACATCTTAAAGAAACCCATCAGGCGCACATGGATCTCGTCGGCGGTATAAGAGCGGTCGGTGGGCATGCGCCACGACTGCACCAGCTCGTCTCCGTCAAACAGGCCCATGGCCGTCTGCGTGTTTCCCATATCGATAGCGAGCAGCATGTCTACTCCCAGTGTTGGCATAAAAGGACGTGCACCATTGTATACGCGCCGCCGACGGCACTCGGCTGCGATTCGTTTACGGTGATAGGGGCTGAGGGGTTTAAATATGAAGGAATTATGCTCCACGAGATTTTCCTTGCCGTTTACCGAACTCCCGCGTAATATTCTTTTTTGCGCACATGAGGCGCCCAGACATTGCGGGGTGGAGCAGTCTGGTAGCTCGCCGGGCTCATAACCCGGAGGTCGTAGGTTCAAATCCTGCCCCCGCGACCAAGAACTTGCAGCTCGTCGGCCTAGCCGG